>JAFDWF010000191.1 GCA_018268575.1 Actinomycetota bacterium | reverse complement strand
CGGCGGACACACTGCGCGGTGCGGCGTCCTCGGCCGGCCGAATAGCGCTGCTATTCGGCCGGCCTGCGTCCTTGCCCCGCTTGGTCCGGCGCTCGCCATCCGCGCACGCGGCATTCTGAAAGGGACTCTTAGGCCATGGCGCGAAAGTCGCTCTGTACGCGACTTACGCGCCACGCCGCGACCGGCGGCGCTCCTCGGCGACGACGCTGCCGCCCTCGCCGGCGATCTGCTCCGGTGGCCAGGGGCCGACCCAGTTGTCGCGGCCGCCGTCGAGCGTGATCGTCGTCCCCGAGTAGAAGTCTCCGGCCGGCGAGGCGAGGTAGGCGAGCAGCCAGGCGACCTCCTCGGGCTGCCCCGCCCTGCCGATCGGGATCGAGTGCTCCAACTGCTCGACGACCTGCTGCGGATACTTGGTCAAGAACGTCTCGGTCGCGAACTGACCCGCGGCGACGGCACAGGTGGTGATCCCGAAACGGGCCCACTCGATCGCCAAGGTCCGCATCATGTTCTCCACCGCCGCCCGCGCGGCGCCCGAGTGGACCATCCCCGGCATCCCGTTGTGGGGCGAGAGGGTGACGCTGAGGATCTTGCCGCCGCCGGCCGGCATGAACGCCTTGGTCGCCGCCGCGTGGGACATCAGCCAGGTCCCGGTGACGTTCAGCTCGATCACCGTGCGGAAGCCTTTCGGCGAGATCGCCTCGGCGGGCGCGAGGAACTGGCCGCCGGCGTTGTTGACGAGGACGTCGAGACGGCCGTGGCGCTCCAGCAGCGCGTCGAAGAAGGCGTCGACCGCCTGCTCCTCGCGGATGTCGAGCGACTCGCCCTCGAACGCGCCCGGCAGCTCCGCGGCGAGCGCCGCCGTCTCGGCCAGCGGCTCGGCCCGCCGCCCGCAACCGACCACGGTGGCGCCGAGGCGCGCCATCTCCAGCGCCGTCTCGCGGCCGAGGCCGCTCCCCGCACCCGACACCACGCAGACCTTCCCCTCGAGCAGACCGTCCCTGAACACCTGCGAACGCGAGCTTTCAGCCATCGCCGGCCACCCTACAGTCGCGATCCCCACCCGTACTCTGGAGATGACATGGCCGTCCACGTCGAACCGCAGCCGCTGAACGGGGTCCTGCCGGGCGGGACCAGGGGCGCCACCGTGGCGGTGGAACCGCTGATCGCGGGCCACGTCGACTTTCCGCGGGCAGCGATGGTCGACCAGGGCGGCAGCTTCAAGACGCTCCGCCTCGCCCGCGCGATCACCAGCTCCAAGGCGGCCGAATCGGTCCCCGTGCCCGCCTTCCTGATCCGCCACCCGAGCGTCGGCCCGGTCCTCGTCGACACCGGCCTCCATCCCTCGATCGCGAGCGGCGGCTCGGAGAACTTCGGCGGCCTCGCCAACCGCTTCGGCCGGCCGTCGCTGCAGGCGGACGAAGACGTGCCCTCGCAGCTGCGCGCCAAGGGGATCGAGCCGCGCCAGGTCCCGGTCGTGGTGATGACCCACCTGCACCTCGACCACTCCTCGGCGATCTCCGAGTTCCCCGCCTCGACCTTCGTCCTCAGCGCCGCCGAGTGGCAGGACGCCGCGCACGGCTCGAAACCGTCCCTGAACGGCTACCGCCGCGCCCATTTCGACCTCGCCTTCGACTACCGCACGGTCGACTTCGACGGCGAGGCGGTCGGCTCCTACGCGACCTTCGGGCGCACCTTCGACCTCTTCGGCGACGGCTCGGTGCGGCTCGCCTTCACCCCCGGCCACTCGGCCGGCCACTGCTCGGTGGTCTGCCGGCTGCAGGGCGAGGACTTCGTCATCGGCGGCGACGCGATGTACATGGAGGGCCAGCTGGAGGGCCGCGAACCGCTGCCGCCGCGACCCTTCGACGCCCACATGCTGCGCCGCTCACTGCAGGAGCTGCGCCTCTTCCACGCTCAGTTCCCGGGCGCGGTGATCACGCCCGGGCACGATCCGGACTACTACTCGCGGATCGCGCCGCGCTTCGAGTAGCGAGTCCCTCGTACATCTCGCGGACGCGGCCGAAGATCTGGTCGGCGACCTCCTGCTGGCGCTCCCGCGACGGTTCCGCCTCGACCGGGAAGGTGAGCGGCTCGCCGTACTCGATCGTCACCCGCGGGAAGCGCAGGTGCCTCCAGCCGCGCACGCCCGCCGAGCCGTGGATCGCGGTCGGGATGATCGGCACGCCGGTCTCCAGCGCGATCCGCCCGATCCCCGGTTTGGCGGTCCCCAGCTCGCCCGAGCGGGAGCGGCCGCCCTCGGCGTAGACGAGCAGCAGCTCGCCCTGGCGGATCAGCTCGTAGGCGGTCTCGAAGGCCTTCTCGTCGCGGTGGCCGCGGCGCACCGGGAAGACGCCGGCGACCTTGAGGATGTAGGTGAGGCCCGGTGGGCCGAAGAGCTGGGACTTGGCCATGAAGCGGACCTTGCGGCGCAGGTAGACGCCGACGAAGAAGTGGTCGGCCTGGCTGAAGTGGTTGGGGGCGAGGACGGCGGCCTCGCGCCGGGGGACGTTGCGACGGCCCCGGGCGGTGACCCGGTAGAGGAGGACGGTCGGGATCGTGACCACGCAGCGGGCCAGCGTGTAGGTCCACCCCGCTCCCCGGCGCGCCGATTCGTGGAACTGGTCGAAGTACCCCGCCGGGCGGTCGTCGAGGTACACCTGTGGCTTCATCTCGGGCATCGGCAAGGGGGCGGGCGCGCGAACCCGTCGGACGTTCCTACGCTCGGCCCGAGGCGCGGTTACGGGCGCGGCGCGGGACCCGACGAACGGCGGGGAGGGAAGAGCCGCGAGGCGAAGACGAGGGTGAAATCGCGGAGCTGGATCGCGCGGTGGAGGAAGCCGCGCGCGTCGCGGTCGGTGGCGCGATGCTCGAGGTCGATCTCATACTCCCCCATCCGGTAGCCGGCGCGGACCGCGTCCACCGTCATCCCGATCTCCATGCCGAAGCCGCGCGCGAAGGGCAGCACGGCGCGGAGCGTCTCGACGCGGAGGGCGCGCTGGCCGGAGATCGGCGCGCGCGCCTCAAAGCCGCAGAGCCGCCGCTCCGCCCAGCGGGCGAACCCGAGCGCGACGCCGAAGCCGCCGCCTACCCGCCGCGCGAACTCCGCCACGGCGAGGTCGCACTCCCCCGCCCGCACCGCGTCGACCAGCGGCCCGAGGCGCCCGGCGCTCGCGCCGAGGTCGCCGTCGCAGAGCAGCACCAGCCGCGGCGCCGGGACGGCGCTCAGCGCCGCCTCGCAGGCCGCGGTGACGTTGCCGCCCTTGCCGTGCGGCTTGCGCCGGGTCACCACCTGCGCCCCGGCGACCATCGCCCGCTCGCCGGTGCCGTCGCGCGAGGCGTCGTCGCCGACCCAGATCGCCGCCCCGGGGAAGGCCTCGCGCAGGGCCGCGACGGTCGCCGCGATGCGGTCCGCCTCTTCGTGCGCGGCGACAACGACGGCGAGCTCGCCGGCGGCGAGCGGCGAGCGGATCGAGTTCATCTCCGGCGCGGTTCCCATCGGCGCCCATTTTCGCCTCCTCGGCGGCTATTGTCCCCGCCGATGCCAAACATCGAGGCACACATCACCGGCAACGTCTGGAAAATCGAGGTCGCGGTCGGCGACTCGGTCAGCGAGGGCGACACGGTCGTCATCCTCGAGTCGATGAAGATGGAGATCCCGGTCGAGGCCGAGGACGACGGCACGGTGAGCGAGATCCGCTGCGAGGAGGGCCAAGCGGTAAGCGAAGGCGACGTCCTCGTCGTCCTCGAGTAGGCGACCGTGCCGGAGGGCTCGGCCGGGGGGCCCGGGGCGACGGCAGGCGAGGGCGAGGGTCGGGCCGGCGAGCTCGAGAGCCTCGCCGGCGGCAAGCTGCTCCTCGACCGGCCCGCCGACGCCGTGGCGCGGCTGCGGATCGCCAACCCGGAGCGGCGAAACGCCCTGGACCACGAGATCCTCGCCGCGATCGCCGCGGTGCTGCCGCGGCTCGACGACGGGATCGCCACCCGCTGCGTGCTGATCACCGGCACACCGCCGGTCTTCTCGGCCGGCTACGACATCGCCGAATTCACCGAGGAAGCCTTCGAGCGCGAGGCCGAGGCGCTCGTCGCCCATCCCTTCCAGGCGGCGATGGAGGCCCTCGTCGCCCATCCCTGGCCGACCGTCGCCGCGATCAACGGGCTCTGCCTCGGCGGCGGGCTCGAGCTGGCGGTCAGCTGCGACCTGCGGATCGCCGCCGCCGCGGCCGAGCTCGGCATGCCGCCCACCAAGCTCGGCCTCGTCTACGGCCACACCGGCCTGTGCCGCTTCCTCGAGACGATCGGCCTCCCCCGCACCCGCGAGATGTTCTTCACCGGCCGCAACCTGAGCGCCGCGCGGGCCGAGCGGATCGGCCTCGTCAACGAGGTGGTCGAGGACGCCCAGATCGACGCGGCGGGGGTCGAGCTGGCGGCCGAGATCGCCGCCGCGGCGCCGCTGTCGGTGCGCGGCAACAAGCGGGTGATCGACGTGCTCGCCGCCAACCAGACCCTTTCCCCCGAGCTGGAGGAGGAGCTGGTCGAGTTGCGCCGCGCCTGCTTCGGCTCGGCGGACTTCCGCGAGGGGGTTCGCGCCTTCGCCGAGAAGCGCCGCCCGGTCTGGAGGGGCCGCTAGCGATGCCGCGCAAATCGGCCAAGGCCCGCCGCGAGGAGCTCGCCGCCACCGACCCGGTGATCGCCGACCTGATCGAGCGGCTCGGCCCGCTCGACTTCGCCACCCGCCTGCGCCGGCGCAAGGAGGAGCGCCCCGCCGACGCCTTCGGCGCCCTGCTGCGCTCGATCGTCGGCCAGCAGCTCTCGACCAAAGCGGCGCGGGCGATCTACCTGCGCATGCTCGACCTCTTCGACGGCCCGCCGACCCCGGAGGCGGTCCTGGCGCTCTCCGAGGCGGATCTGCGCGGGGTCGGCTTCTCGCGGCGCAAGGTCGAGTACGTCCACGACCTCTCCGCCCGGGTGCTCGCGGGCGAGCTGGAGCTCGACCGGATCGAGAAGCTCGGCGACGAGGAGGCGATCGCCGAGATCTCCGCGGTGCGCGGCCTCGGCCGCTGGACGGCGGAGATGTTCCTGCTCTTCCACCTCGGTCGCCCCGACGTGATCTCCGGCGGCGACCTCGGGATCCGCAAGGCGATCATGGTCGAGTACGGGCTGGCGGAGATGCCGACGCCGAAGGAGGTCGAGAGGCGGGGGGAGCGCTGGGCGCCGAACCGCAGCCTCGCCTCGCTCTACCTCTGGGAGTCGCTCCATGCGGTCCCCCAGTAGCCCCGACGTCCGGCAATGCGCCACCCAGAGCGAATGCTCCGGGCCGGCTCGCCGAAGATAGGCAGATGCGCCTTCGTTTTTGGATCGGACTCGCGGCTGTCGTGGTGGTCGGGGCAGGGGCCGTGGTCGGCTCGATCCTCGCCTACCAGCACGACGAGGGCGAATTCCACAACCGCCAGAAGGAAGAGGCGGTGCGGGCGGCGCGCCAGGCGCAGTCGGTCGGCGCCCTCTCGCTCGGCGAGCTGGCCGCCGCGGCCGCCTTCATCAGGGCCGACGGCAACGTCTCCAAGCACGAGTTCGAAGTGGTCGGCAACGCGCTGGTCGACGAAGACGTGCTCCACGCGGCCGCTTTCGTCGACGTCGTCCACGCCTCCGAACGAGCGCAGTACGAACGCGAACACGGCTTCCCGATCGTCGAACGTGGCCCCGCCGGCGAACTGGTGAAAGCGGGCAGGCGGCCGATCTACTACCCGCTGACCTACTCGGCCTCCCACGACGACATGCTGACCCAGAAGGCGCTCGGCTTCGACGTCGGCACCGATCCGTCCCGCTCCCCCTACCTGCAGCGCGCCGCCGACGATGGCCACCCGACCGCGACCGGGGTGATCCCGCTGCTGGTCGGTGGCACCGGCATCAACGTCTACCGCGCGATCTACCGCGACGGGGCGCCGACCGCGACGGTGGCGGAGCGCCGTCGCGCCCTGATCGGCTTCGCCGCGGGCAGCTTCCTGCTACAGGAGCTCGCCTCGGCCGCGGTGACCACGCTGCCGACCGACGTCACCGCCCAGCTGCAGGTCGGCGACCACACCGTGGTCGGCCCGCAGGGAGTGCTCGAAGACCCGGCCCGGGCGCAGATCAAGATCGCCGACCGCACCTGGCTGCTGGTCATCCACGACCCCTCGCGGCCCGACGTCGGCGTGCCGATCCTCTTCGGCGCCGCGGGCCTCGCGATGGCGGCGGTGCTCGGCTCGCTGATCTACGTCTGGAGTCGCGAGGAGCGGATGCGCAAGCTGCAGCGGGAGGCCGACGAAGACCTGCTCAGCGGCCTGCGGACGCGGCGGCGCTTCGAGGAGGAGGTGCGCGGGGCGATGGCGCGCTCGCGCCGCGACGGCACCACCGGCGCGCTCTTGATGCTCGACCTCGACCACTTCAAGGCGGTCAACGACTCCCACGGGCATCCGGCGGGCGACCGACTGATCGAGGAGGTCGCCGGCGTGCTGCGCAAGCGGACCCGCGAGGGCGACGTGTTGGGACGGCTGGGCGGCGACGAGTTCGCGGTCGCGTTGCCGAGCTGCCGGCCCGACGAGGCGGGCGTGGTCGCCGAGGCGATCGTCGGCGCGGTGCGCGAGCATCGGCCGGCCGACGAAGACGTCGGCCAGGTCACGGTCAGCGTCGGCGTCGCGATGTTCGGCGTCGACCCGCTGATGAGCTATGCGACGCTGGTCTCCGAGGCCGACACCGCGATGTACGCGGCCAAGGACGCGGGCGGCGACGGCTTCCGCGTCTTCCACCCCGAAGCGCTGCGGATCCACAGCGGGACCTGAGGGGACGCCCCGCCGGGCGGCGCCTCAGGGCGGCAGCTGCCCACGCGCCAGTTCCCGGCGGAGGTTGAGCACCCGCCCCGCGGCAGCCAGGAACGGAGCTCGCCTCAGGCCGCCCTTGGCGAGCTGGTCGACGAGGGCGTCGTGGCCTTCGAGGGCGCTCGGGAGATCGTCGAAGAGCAGCAGGTCGTCGCCGGCCGCGGCGCCGTCCACCGCGGCTTCGCGCTGACCGCCGAATTCGGCCACCGCGGTCGAGCCGAGGCTGTCGGTGATCGTCACCCCGTGGAAGCCGAGGCGGCCGCGCAGCTCGCCGGTCGCGATGCGACGGCTGAAGGCGGCGGGACGCGGTGAGAGCGCCGGGTAGATCGCCGTCGCCAGCATCACCAGGCGCCCCCCGGCGGCGACGTAGGCGCGGTAGGGCGACATGTCGACCTCCCGCAGCTGACCGCGCGAGAGCGCCAGGGTCTGCGCTTCGAAGTCGGTGTTTTCGGTGGCGTCGCCGAGGCCCGGGAAGTGCTTCGCGGTCGCCGCCACGCCCTCGTCCTGGAGGCCTTCGGCGAAGGGGACCGCGGTCCGCGCCACCCCCGGCGCGGTGTCGGCGAAGGCGCGGTCGGTGTCGGCGATCACGCCGCCGGGCCGGCCGACGTCGAGGACCGGGGCGAGGTCGACGTTGACGCCGAGGCTCTTCAGGTTGGCGGCGGTGAGGTGCCCCTGGCGGCGCGCGTAGGCGGGTCCTTCATGCCCCATCGCCGCCGCCGAGGCCGCCGGCGGCCCGTCGACCCGCTTCACCTCGCCGCCCTCCTGGTCGGTCATCACCAGCAGCGGCAAGCGGGCGGTCCGCTGCGGCCGCGGGATCGCCTGCAGCGCGTCGATCAGGGCGTGGCCGGCGCCTCGGCTGGGGAAATCGGCTTCGAAGAGGACGACGCCCGCGACCTTGCCCTGGGCGATCGCGGCGCGCAGCTCCGGCGTCAGCCCGGTGCCGTCGATCCCGACCACGACCCGCTCCCCCGCCAGTTCGCCGGGGCGGAGCGTCGCGGCGAGCGTCGGCCGCGGCGCAGCTTCGGATCCGCTCGTCGTCCCCCCGTTCGAGGAGCCCCCACTCGTCGGGGTATCCCCGCCGCCCGAGGATCCCTCCGACGAGGGGCCGCCGCCCGACCCGCTCCCGATCACCGCCCCGAGCGCGAATCCGGCCACGGCGAGCGCGATCAGCGTGCTCAGCGCGAGCCGCCGGCGCCGCACCCTCGCTCTCTCCATGGCGCCGATGCTAGCCCGCCCAGTGCGTTCGCACTTTCCCACATATACGGGGGTGAACTGCGAACGCATTGGCGGGCCGGAGCGCACCTATCCGCGCGGCGTCATAGCCTCTGTCCCCTTCGGACCCGCGGGAAAAGGAACATCATGACCTCTCTGATCACCCACGAGGAAGCCCTCGAGCTCGGGCGCCTCACCGACGCCGCCGAGATCGAAGCGCTGGTCGAGCGCGCCTGGACGGTCCGCCGGGAGAACTTCGGCGACTCGACCGACATGTGCTCGCTCGTCAACGCCAAGTCGGGCGGCTGCGCCGAGGACTGCGGCTTCTGCGCCCAGTCGCGCTACGCCGACGCCGACACCGTGATGCACGCGATGATGGAGCCGGAGCAGATCCTCGAACACGCGAAGGCGGCCGAGGCCGCCGGTGCCCACCGCTTCTGCATGGTCACCCAGGGTCAGGGGCTCTCCAAACGGGACTTCCAGAAGATCCTAGAAGGCGCCGAACTGGTCGCCGAGAAGACCAACCTGAAGCGCTGCGCCTCGATCGGCCACATGTCGACGGAGCGCGCCAAGGCGCTCAAGGACGCAGGCATCCAGCGCGTCCACCACAACGTCGAGTCGGCGCGCTCCTACTACCCCGAGGTCTCG
The DNA here is from genome assembly GCA_018268575.1 of Actinomycetota bacterium. GTDB lineage: Bacteria > Actinomycetota > Thermoleophilia > Solirubrobacterales > 70-9 > VAYN01. Next base: position 20,927 of record JAFDWF010000191.1, on the reverse strand, counting down.
ACCACGGTCCGCTACGAGGGCCGGCTGCGGACGATCCAGGCGGTCAAGGAGGCCGGCCTGGAGACCTGCGTCGGCGGCATCCTGAACCTCGGCGAGACCGAGGAGCAGCGGGTCGAGATGGCCTTCGAGCTCTCCGAGATCAACCCGACCTCGGTGCCGATCAACCTCCTCATCCCGAAGAAGGGGACCAAATTCGGCGACCGCGAGGTGATGGAGCCGCGCGAGGTCGTGAAGTGGATCGCGATCTTCCGGCTGATCATCCCGGGGGCGCTCTTCCGCCTCTGCGGCGGCCGGGTGGAGAACCTCGGCGACCTGCACGGGCTGGCGGTGAAGGCGGGCCTGAACGGGGTGATGATGGGCAACTTCCTGACCACGCTGGGGGCCGAGCCGGCCGAGGACCGGGCGATGTTCGAGGAGCTCGGCCTGAACGTGGCGCGCCAACCCGACAACGGCTCCAACCCGCGGCCCGACAACCGCTCCGGCTGGCTGGAGGGCGACGCCCCGCAGACGCCGATGGAGGAGCTGATCGACCACCAGGACGAGGCGCCGATGTGGGATCCGTCCACGCAGCTGCGGGTCGTCAAGAAGGACAAGCGCAAGCCGTCCTACCCGACCGCGGCCTAGCCGTGACCGACGTCGCGGCCCGGCTCGAGGAGCTGCGCGAGCGCGGCCTCTACCGGCGGCTGCGCCTGATCGAAGGGCCGCAGGGGCCACGCGTCCTGCTCTCGGGGCGCGAGGTGCTGCTGCTCTGCTCGAACGACTACCTCGACCTGGCGGGCGACCCGCGGGTGCGCGAGGCGGCAGCCGCGGCGGCGCTGCGGTGGGGCGCCGGAGCGGGCGCCTCGCGGCTGATCAGCGGCAACATGCGGCCGCACCGTGAGCTGGAGGCGCGCCTGGCGGCCTTCAAGGGCTACGAGCGGGCGCTCCTCTTCGGCTCCGGCTACCTGGCCAATATCGGGGCGATCGCGGCGCTGACGGGGCCGGGCGAGGTCGTCTTCTCCGACGAGCTGAACCACGCCTCGATCATCGACGGCTGCCGGCTGGCGCGGGCCGAGACCGTCGTCTACCGCCACAACGACGCCCGGCACCTAGAGTCGCTGCTGCGGGGCGCCGCGGGCACGCCCTCGCTGATCGTCACCGACGGCGTCTTCTCGATGGACGGCGACGTGGCGCCGCTGGCGCAGCTGCTGGAGCTGGCGCGCCGCTACGGGGCGCGGCTGCTGGTCGACGAGGCGCACGCGACCGGGGCGCTCGGCCCCGGCGGGCGCGGCGCGGTCGCCGCGGCGGGGCTCTCGGGCGAGGTCGACGTCGTCGTCGGCACCCTCGGCAAGGCGCTCGGCTCCTACGGCGCCTACGCCTGCGCGAACGCGGAGACGGTGGAGTACCTCGTCAACCGCGCGCGTCCCTTCATCTTCTCCACCGCCCCCGGCCCCCCGGCCCTGGGCGCCGCTCTGGCGGCGCTTGACATTCTCGAGGCCGAGCCGGAGCGGGTCGAGCGGCTCGCCGCCAACGCGCGGGCCCTGCGCGAGGCGCTCGCCGCCGAGGGCCTGGTCGCTACCGGCTCGACCACCCAGATCGTGCCGATCGAGGTCGGCGAGGCGGAGCCGACGATGGAGCTCTGCGAGCGGGCGCTGGAGCGCGGCGTCTTCGCCCAGGGGATCCGGCCGCCGACCGTGCCCGAGGGCTCCTCGCGCCTGCGCTTCACCGTGATGGCGACGCACGAGCCGGACGAGCTGCGCCGTGCCGCCCACCAGGTCGGCGAGGCGGCGCGCGAGATCGGCCTGCTGAAGGCCCCGACGATCGCCGCCTGATGCCCGGCCTCTCGCGCGAGCAGTGGCAGGTCTCGACGCGGCGCGACGAGGCGGCGCAGACGCGGCGGGCAAGCGGCGTCTTCGTCACCGGGACGAGCACCGAGGTCGGCAAGACCGTCGTTGCCGCGGTGTTGGCGCGGACCCTGGCGGCGGAAGGCAAACGGGTGGCGGTCTTCAAGCCGGCCTTCACCGGGATGGACGAATACCCCGGCTATGACGAAGCCGCCGCGCTCGCCGCGGTGACGGAGGCCAGGGCCGGGCTCGGGGCGGGCGCGGGCGGCGGCTCGGCTGGCGGCACCTGGCCCGCTGCCGCGGGCCTCCCGGACCCCGCCACGCTGCGCGTCGCCGCTCTCTCCCCGCAGACCGACGATGAGATCGCGCCTTATCGCTTCGACCCCCCGATGTCGCCGCACCTGGCGGCCGGGCTGGCGGGCGAGGAGGTCGACCCCGAGCGGGTGATGGCGGCGGCCCGCGCGGCGGCGGACGGCGTCGACGCGATCGTCTGCGAGGGCGCCGGCGGCCTCCTCGTCCCCCTGTCGCCGACCTGGACCGTACGCTCCTGCGCGGTCGAGCTCGGCTATCCGCTCGTCATCGTCGCGCCGCCCGGCCTGGGGACGATCAACCACACCATGCTGACCGTCGAATCGGCCCGCTCGGTCGGCCTCAAGCTCGCCGCGATCGTGCTCAACCCATGGCCCGAGGACCCGACCCCGATCGAGGCCGACAACCGCGAGACGATCGGGCAGCTCGCCGGCGCCCCGGTCCTCACCCTCCCCCGCCTGGACCTGGCAGACCCCGCCGCCTGGCCCGAGCTGCGGCTCAGCTGACGATCACGTCGAGGTGGCCGGGGGTCAGCTCGACGGAGAGGCCCGCCGCCTCGGCGATCGTCGCGGCGGCCTCGGGGCTCTCAGGCGGCTTCTTCGCCTCCAGCAGCACCCTCGCGACCTCGCCGCGCACCGCCTTCGCCATGTGGCTGACCGGCTTGCGCTTCCCCTTCACCGCGGTGAACGCGCGCACGGCGAGCAGCTCGGCCCGCTGCGGCTTCCAGGCCGCCGAGTAGGCGCCGGAGCGCATGTCGACGACCAGCGTCCCCTCCTTGTCGGGGAGCGCCGCGGTCAACGCCGGGCGCCAGAAGGCGGCCAGGCCGCCGATCCCGTCGAGCTTCGCTTTCGCCGAGAGCCGGTAGTACGGGATCCGGTCACCCGGCCGCACGGCGCCCCAGAGGGCCGAGGCGATCAGCACCCGGCCCTGGGCGCGCCTGGAGAGCTGCGGCAACCGCAGGCGGTCGTAGAGCACCCCGGTGTAGACAACGGCGGCGGGGGCCGCCGGGGCGGAGCTCAGCTCCGCGTCAACGGCGACCTCGCCCGCCTGGCCCTTCGAGACCGCGAGCATCGACACCGCCCGCTCGAGCGGCAGCTCCGCGAGCGCGGCGAGCGCCCCAAGCAACTTCCGCCTCGACTCCGTCAGCTCGCCGGCGAAGGCGAGCGCTTCGAGATCGACCGGGTCGCCGGTCGTCGGGGCGGTCTTCCCCTCCGAGGGGGGCAAAAGAATCAACATCGGCGCGGGACATTAAGCCTCCTTCAAGTGCTGGTACGTCTTGGCGATGTCATCGCGATCCATCAGGGACTCCACGGCCGCGTCGAGCTTGCGGCGCTGCGCCGCGCTCAGGGTCGCGGCAAACGCCTCGAGCCCGTTGCGCCTGACCGTGGTCAGGTGGTCGACCAGCTCGCGGCCGTCGGCGGTGATCCGCACGAGGCGGACGCGCCGGTCAGTCGGGTCCTCGACCCGCGTCGCCAGCCCCTTCTTGACCAGGCCGTCGACGGCCCGGCTCATCGCCGGCAGCGAGGCGCCGAACACGTCGGCGAGGTCGGTGACCTGCCAGGTCGAGGGGCGGTCACCGAGACCACCGAGCTCGAGCAGCACCTTGCATTGGCTCGTCGTCAGGCCGCTCTCCTCGATCACCCGCAGCTGGTTGCCGCGGTCGTAGAGGAAGACGTGGCGCATCAGCGCGCAGATCCGTGCGGCCGTGTCACGGGCCCCCGCATCGATCTCCGCGCTCGCGACGCCATCGGCCCGCTCGATCGCTTTGACATCTCTTACTTGCATCCCAGTAATTGTTGCACGTACGCAACCTTTTCACAAGGGCAATTGTTGCGTGCGGGAGAGGAATCGCCCGGCGGGTTAGGGTTCCGACCAGTGAGCGACGCCGCCCGCCTCAACGCCCTCGACCAGGAGTTCGCCTGGCATCCCTTCACCCAGCAGCAGGGTTGGAGCGAGGAAGAGCCGCTGATGATCGAGCGCGGCGAGGGCGTCTACCTCTTCGACGTCGACGGCAACCGCTACATCGACGGCACCTCCTCGCTCTGGTGCAACGTCCACGGCCATCACCACCCCGAGCTCGACCGCGCCGCCCGCGCGCAGCTCGACAAGGTCGCCCACTCGACCATGCTCGGCCTCTCCCACCCCGGCGCGACCGAGCTGGCGGCGCGCCTGATCGAGATCGCCCCCGCCGGCCTGCGGCGCGTCTTCTACTCCGACTCCGGCTCGACCGCCGCCGAGATCGCCCTGAAGATGGCCTTCCAGTACCACCAGCAGCGCGGCGACAGCGCCCGCACCCGCTTCGTCCGCCTGCGCGAGGCCTACCACGGCGACACGATCGGCTCGGTCTCGGTCGGCGGCATCGACCTCTTCCACGCCACCTACCGGCCGCTCCTCTTCGAGACCCTTGCCGCCGAGCCTGGCGACGCCGACCATATGGAGCAGCTGCTGAGCGCCCACGAGGGCGAGGTGGCGGCGGTGATCATGGAGCCGCTGGTGCAGGGCGCGGGCGGCATGATCATCCACCCCGACGGCTACCTGCGCGCGGTGCGCGAGCTCTGCGACGCCCACGGCGTCCTGCTGATCTGCGACGAGGTGGCGACCGGCTTCGGCCGCACCGGGACGATGTTCGCGGTCGAACGCGAGGGGGTCTCGCCCGACTTCCTCTGCCTCGCCAAGGGGATCACCGGCGGCTACCTGCCACTGGCGGCGACGCTGACCACCGAGGCGGTCTACGAGGCCTTCCTCGGCGCCCCCGCCGAGGCGCGGACCTTCTTCCACGGCCACACCTACACCGGCAACCCGGTCGCCTGCGCGGTGGCGCTGGCCAACCTCGACATCTTCGCGCGCGAGCGCACGGTCGAGCGGCTGGCGCCGAAGATCGAGCTGATCGAGGCGCGCCTCGCCGAGATCGCGGAGGTGCCGGGGGTGAAGGAGGTGCGCTCGCGCGGGGTGATGGTCGGCATCGACCTCGGCGAGCACGACCCCGAACTGCGGGTCGGGCACCGGGTGACGCTCGCGGCGCGGGAGCGCGGCGCCCTGGTGCGACCGCTGGGCGACGTCGTCGTGCTGATGCCGCCGCTCTCGATCGGCGCGGCGGAGCTGGGCGAGCTGCTCGACATCACCGCCGAGTCGATCACCGCCGCCCTGGCCTCGCTGCCGGCCGGTCAGCCCGCCACCTGACCGCGTTCGCACTTCCGGCCGCATAGCGATCCGAACGCACCGGTGGGGCGTAGGGTGTGCCGATGGAGAGACGGCGCGGCCCGGCCGAGGCACCAAACCACGGCACGCCCGCGACGCCCCGCCCCGCCGCCTCGATCGTCCTGCTGCGCCGCGGCGGCAAGCACGGCCGGCGGGCGCTCGAGGTGCTGCTCCTGAAGCGCACCGAGAAGGCCGCCTTCATGCCCGGCGCCTGGGTCTTCCCGGGCGGCTCGGTCGACCCGGAGGATGGCGAGGGCGCGGACGGCTTCCGCGCCTGCGCGGTGCGCGAGCTCCGCGAGGAGGCCGGGATCGAGCTGCCCGCCGGGGAGGAGCTCGTCCCCTTCTGCCGCTGGATCACGCCGGAGATCGTCTCGCGCCGCTTTGACGCCTGGTTCTTCCTCGCCTTGGCCCCGGCCCACACGCCACCGCAGGTGGACGGCGGCGAGGTTGTCGAGGCGCGCTGGTTCGAGCCCGCCGCCGCGATCGAGGCCGCCGCGGCCCGCGAGCTCGTCCTCCCCTTCCCGACCCGCACCCAGCTCGGCTGGCTGGCAGCGCATCCGACCTCCGAGGCGGCGCTTGCCGCCTACCGCGGCTGCTCGACCGAGCCGATCCTCCCCGAGCTGGTCGGCGAGGGCGATGACCAGCGCCTCGTCCTCCCCGGGCTGCCGGACTCGATCCTCCTCTCCGACCTGCGCGAGACCGACTAGGTAGCTGACTCCGCGACGTGCCCCGGCGGGACGCCGGGGCTCCGATCGGTCCGGCCCGGGCCCTAGGACGGGACGACGGGCGAGCCGTCGACCGGCTGCATGTCGGGGAACGGCGCCAGGCCGGCGTGCCAGGGGCCCGGCGGGTAGGTGTGGATGCCGCTCTCGTCCATCTCCGATTGCAGTCGCCGGAACAGCTGGCCGGCGTTTTTCAGCGCCAATTTCAGCTCTTCCTCGGAGCGCTCGCGGAGGCGCCAGAGGAACCAGAGCTGGCGGTCGTTGACGCCGAAGTTAATCTCCCCGGTCATCGTCGTCACCCAGGCGAGGAAGCCGGGGCTGAAGAGCTCGCGCAGGGCGATCGGGTCGAAGTCTTTCGGCACCGTCGCCCAGAAGCGCTTGTTGAAGTCGAGCGACTCGAATTCGACCTTGCGCGAGAAGCGCTGCTGGACGTGCTCGGTGCCCTCCAACGACTCGACGTTGAAGGCGGGCACGACCTGGGCGAGGTCGGGCATGTGGGCCTTGGCGAGGATCGCGGTCGGCAGCAGCGCCTTGTCGAAGAGCCTGCCCTCCTCGCGTTCGTCGGCGTCGCAGGAGGCGCCCCAGAAACCTTCCACCAGATGCCCGGTGAGGCGGTTGGCGCCGCCCACGCAGAGCGCCACCGGCGCGTCTTTGGGATTGATCCCGCCGATCGGCTCGTAGGTGACTTCGTGGCGCTCGCCGTAGCGGCGCACCAGCTCGGTCCAGTCCTGTGCTTCCTGCTTGACGCCCATCGCATGATCCTAGGCCGGATTCGGCGCTAAGGTTCCCGAAGCCGATCGAACCCTCGAGGGAGACTCAATGGTCATCGTCATCATCGTCGTCGTAGTTCTGATCCTGCTGGCGGCCTTCTATTACATCGCCAAGCGCAACGGGATCATCTCCGCCCGCAACCGCGTCGACGAGTCCTGGAGCGGGATCGACGTCCAGCTCAAGCGCCGCCACGACCTCGTGCCCAACCTGGTCGAGACCGTCAAAGGCTATGCCGCGCACGAGAGCCAGGTCTTCGAGAAAGTCACCCAGGCCCGGGCCGAGTCGATGTCGGCGCAGAGCGTCCAGGACACCGCCACCGCCGAGACCAAGCTGACCGGCGCGCTGACCGACCTGCGCGCGGTGGCCGAGCAGTACCCGAACCTGAAAGCGACGGAGAACTTCCAGCAGCTGAGCCGACAGCTGTCGGAGTTGGAGGACGAGATCCAGGCCGCACGGCGGATCTACAACTCCAACGTGCAGTCCTACAACACTGACATCCAGCAGTTCCCGGGCTCGATCATCGCCAACCAGGGCGGCTTCACCGCGCGGCAGTACTTCGAAATCGAAGACAAAACGGACCGCGAACCGGTCGCGGTCAGCTTCGACCCCAAATAAGAAAAACCAAAAGAGGAAAGTTAGAAAAGGTGGAGGCGTCGACCAAAGAAGCAACTCTCTGGATCTGCGAGAGCTGCGGGTTCATCTACGACCCCGCGATCGGCGATCCAGACGGCGGCATCCCACCCGGCACCGCCTTCGAGGACATCCCCAACGACTGGTTCTGCCCGGTCTGCGGGGCACGGACGAGCGACTTCCGTCCGCTCGAGCCTGGCGAGGCCTGATTCCCCACCGCCACCAGCCGAACCTTTAAGGTTTGGCTGGTGAGCCAGTTTGACGTCGACTGGGCGGTAGTTGGGAGCGGCTTCGGGGGTTCAGTCTCCGCGCTGCGCCTTGCCGAGAAGGGCTACTCGGTGGCCGTGCTCGAGTGCGGCAGGCGCTTCCGCGACGGGGACTTCCCGAAGTCGACCTGGGACCTGCGGCGCTACTTCTGGGCGCCGCGGATCGGGCTGAAGGGGATCTTCCGCCTGACCCAGTTCCGCGACGTCGCCGTGGTCAGCGGCTGCGGCGTCGGCGGCGGCAGCCTCGGCTACGCCAACACGCTCTACGTCCCGCCCACCGAGTTCTTCAAGGACCCACAGTGGGCCGACCTCGAGGACTGGGAGCAGACCCTGGCCCCCCACTACGCCGAGGCCCAGCGGATGCTCGGCGTCGTCCAGGTCGAGCAGGACGACCCGGCCGACCAGCTCCTGCGCGAGCTGGGCGAGCACCTCGGCGTCGGCGACACCTACCAGAAGACCCCGGTGGGGGTCTACCAGGAGAATCCCGGCCAGACCGTCCCCGACCCTTTCTTCGGCGGCGAGGGCCCCGACCGCACCGGCTGCCTGCAGTGTGGCCGCTGCATGGTCGGCTGCCCGCACGGGGCGAAGAACACGCTGGTCAAGAACTACCTCTGGCTGGCGGAGCGGCGCGGCGTGCGGATCGAGGCCGAACGGATGGTGACCGACGTGCGCCCGCTCGGCGCGCCCGACGGCGCCGACGGCTACGCGGTCACCAGCGAGCGCTCCGGCCTCCTCCCCGGCCGCGGCAAGCGCACGATCCGCGCCCGCGGCGTCGTCTTCGCCGCCGGCCCGCTCGGCACCAACAAGCTGATGCAGCGCTGCCGCCTCTCCGGCGCCCTCCCCAAGATCTCCGACCGCCTCGGCGAGCTGGTGCGGACCAACAGCGAGATGATCCTCGCCGTCACCGTCCCCGAGGACTACCCCGACGACCTGACCAGGCGAGTCGCGATCACCTCCTCGATCTACCCCGACGCCCACACCCACATCGAGACCGTCACCTATGGCCACGCGGGCGACTCGATGAACACGCTCTACACGCTGCTGGTCGGCGACGGGACCAAACTGACGCGGCCGCTGAAGCTGCTCGGGCAGATCGTCCGCCACCCCGGCAAGTTCGCCAAGGTGATGTGGCCGAAGGGCTGGTCGAGCCGCACGATCATCGTCCTCGTCATGCAGACGCTCGACAACGCGATCGCCCTACGCCCGAAGGTGATGCCGGGCGGCAACGTACGCCTGACCACCGAACAGGACCCCGAGCGTCCCAACCCGACCTTCATCCCGGTCGCCAACGTGGCGGCCGAATGGCTCGCCGAGCGGACCGGCGGGATCGCCCAGTCGAGCGTGTCGGAGGCGCTCTTCAACGTGCCTAACACCGCCCACATCCTCGGCGGCGCGACGATCGGCCACTCGCCCGAGGACGGCGTCGTCGACTCGCGCCAGCGCGTCTTCGGCTACGAGAACCTGCTTGTCTGCGACGGCTCTGCGGTGCCGGCCAACGTCGGCGTCAACCCGTCACTGACGATCACCGCCCTGGCCGAGCACGCGATGTCTCACGTGCCGGCCCAGGGCGAAGGCGACGCTCAGGCCGCCGCGTACAGCTCGTTGACGTAGTCCCAGTTGACCACGTTCCAGAACGCGTCGAGGTATTCAGGACGCTTGTTCTGGTACTTCAGGTAGTAGGCGTGCTCCCAGACGTCGACGCCGAGCAGCGGCGCGGAGCCGTCGGAGAGCGGCGTGTCCTGGTTGGGGGTCGAGACGACCGCGAGGCCGGAGCTGTCCTTGACCAGCCAGGCCCAGCCGGAGCCGAAGCGGTTGGCTCCCGCCGCTTTGAACTCCTCCTTGAAGGCGTCGAAGGAGCCGAAGGTGCTGGTGATCGCCTCGCCGATCGCGCCGCCCGGCTCGCCGCCGCCGTCGGGGCTCATCATCTTCCAGAAGAGCGAGTGGTTGTAATGGCCGCCCGCGTTGTTGCGGACCGGGCCCTGCTTGTCGCCGGGCAGGCTCGAGAGGTTGGTGAGGACGTCCTCGACCGAGCGATCGGCCCAATCGGTGCCCTCCAGGGCGGCGTTCGCTTTGTCGACGTAGGCCTGGTGGTGTTTGTCGTGGTGGACGCGCATCGTCGCCTCGTCGATATGGGGCTCGAGAGCGTCGTAAGCGTAGGGAAGATCAGGTACCTCGAAAGCCATCTGCGGTTCTCCTTCTCGTCGAATTTGGAGTCCCTGGAGCCTATCCACCGGGCGCCGCGAGGACCGCGCCGGGCGCCGGCGGGACCGCTTCCGGTTCGCCGCCGGTCCATTCGACGAAGCGATACCAGGCGGGCTTCGCTTCGTAGTGCCTGGTGAGGAGGCCGGCGGAGCCGCAGAAGAGGCAGGTCCCCCCTTCGTCGGTCCAGGTGAACCACCAGACGCCTTCGACCCCCCACCGGACGCGATTTGCGGAGAGCATTTCGAAGGCGGTGCTGAGCTGGTTGGCCTGGCCCTGGATGCCCCGCTGCCAGCGGGTCGGGCCGCTGGCAGAGCCCCAGCCGAGCTCGGTGATGTAGATCGGCGTCTTGGCGTCGCCGTTCTGGCGCATGATCCGCCGCAGGTTGTCGAGCTGGGCGCCCATCGCCTTCGCTTCGGCGACGTAGGGGTGAAGCGCGACGCCGTCGAAGTACGGCTTCACGTTCCCGGCCCGATAGATCCGCTGGAGGTAGTCGCCGGAGGCGACGTTGGGCGGGATCTGCAGCGGCCGGCCGAAGAGCCCGCCGATCAGCACCTTGGATTCGGGATCGGTGCCGTGCAGCGCCTGGCCGGAGATCCGGATCAGCTTCGCGAATTCGACCGGGTTGGGTTTCGCCGCGAAGCTGACGATGTTCTCCTCGTTCCAGATCTCCCAGTGGGTGATCGGCAGGTAGTCGAGCTTCCCGTGGGCTTCCCAGAATTCCCCTTCGGGCCCGTACCGGCGCGCCGCTTCGCGGAGGAATTTCTGCCACGCCCAGCGCTGCCAGGAGGTCTTCACCGGGAGGTCGACCTGTTCGGGCGCCACCCATTCGGGCGAACCCCAGACGAACGGCATGATCCGCACGTTCGCTTCGGCGGCCAGTTCGACCTCCTTGTCGAAGCCGGACCAGTCGGGCTTCACCACCAGCGGGCTTTTCGTCTCGATCCCCGACCAGAACATCGGCAGCCGCACGTTGTCGACGCCAGCTTCCCGCATCAGTTCGAAGTCCTTGTGCCCGAGCGGGTTCTGCGGCGAGATCCCGACGAACCCCGGCGGCAGATAGGCCAACGCCGCCGCGGGCAGCACCAGCAGCGCCGCCACCGCGACCAACACCAAACCGAGCCTGCGCTTCATCTTCGCCTTCAAACCTCCGGACCGGCAAAGTAGCGGGCACCGTCGGCGACCTGACCGCCCCAGAGCCCCGCGCTCTGCCACAATCCGCTCCTCTCGGGGCGTGGCGCAGCCTGGTAGCGCGCACCGTTCGGGTCGGTGAGGTCCCCGGTTCAAATCCGGGCGCCCCGATGAGCCGCAGATCGCTTGCCAGAGCGCCCTGCGGCGTTCCTCACCCTTCCCGTGGTTCCAATATGGTTCCGTTTGTGGCGTGCCGGAGGTTCGAAGGGCGCTTCTGCCACCTCGGCTGGCCCGTCAAGAACCAGACAGGCCGACCACCGGATGCGAGATCAGCGGCCGAACGCCCGAGCGACCATCTCGCTCTCGGCGGCGTTCGGGGAGTAGTCGGCGTAGATCTGCGTGGTCGTCAGGTCGCGGTGCCCCATCCACTCCTGGAGCGTCCGCATCGGCACCCCGGTACCGGCTGCACGGGTGCCGAAGGTGTGGCGCAGGTCGTGGAAGCGGTGGGAGTCGTCGAGGCGTGCAGCCTTCAGCGAGGCGCGGAAGCGTCGGGTGACGTTCGCCTTGGCGAGCGGCTCACCGGTCTCTGGGTGGCCGAAAACGAGATCCTGGTCACGCGAGAAGCGCGAGATTCGACGCAGTCGTCGGAGCTTGCTCTGCAGCCCCTGCGTCATGGGCACCGAGCGACTCGACCGGCGCGACTTGGGCGTGCCGAACTCACCGCAGACGAAGTTACGGCGGACCCTGATCCGACCCGCCTCCAGGTCAACGTCGAGCCAACGCAGCGCGACGAGCTCTCCCTTGCGCAGGCCGGTGGTCGCCGCAGCGAGGTAGAGGGTCCGATCGATGACCTGGAAGGGGCCCGGGCGGGCATTCGCGATGGCGGCGTAGACCTCGTCGAGGGTGAGGAAGCGGACCTCATTGCGCTCGGGGGTCGCGGGCAGTTCGACGCCTTCGCAGGGGTTTCTCGTCGCCCAGCCACGCTGCGGCGCGCGGCCGAAGTTGAAGAGCGCCGAGAGGGTGCCGACGATGTTGCGGATCGAGTTCGGCTTCAGGCCCTTTCCTTCCAGCCTGCCGATCAGGTCGAGGACTTCTCCGGAGTCGATCGAGTCGAGCGCCCGGTCCCCGAAGAAGGGAACGAGGTGGACGCGCGTCTCGGACTCGATGTGGAGGCGGGTGGAGAGCTTGCGTCCCCGGCGCTCGGCATGGGCGACGTAACGCGAGGAGACCTCGGCGACCGAAAGGCGCTCGCCGGTCGGGCGGGCGACGACGCGCGTCTCGGCGGTCATCCGGCGGAGCTCGGCCTCGGCCTGGGCCCGGGTCAGGCCGCGCCGCGTCCCGGCATCCCGCTTCGGCCCGACACGGCGCTTGATTCGACGGCCGTGCGCATACCAGAGGCCGTACCAAGTCTCAACGCCCTTCTTGTCGCGACGCACCTCGAGCGACCCGGTCCCGTAGCTGCGCCTCCTGCGGTGTGCACGATCCGACGACGGCGCCCGCTGTCCATCCTCTGGCTGGTCGTCGGTCTCCATCAGGGTCAACTCTGGCCTCCCATTTCCGGCGACGGAGAGAAGACGACGCGCGCCCGAGGACACCGGACGTGGCATCCTGCCGCGGGTCGAAGGCTCTGTTCCGACGCCTGCCCCAGGCCGTCTTCAGCGACTCGGGGGCGCTCTTTCCGCTCCCCCGCATCTTTAGCGGAACATCCCCTCACACGCCGGGGCCTCGTCGCCGACGCCGCCACCAGGTCTCGAGCTCGTTTCGCTCGAAGCGGACGTAGCGTCCGAGCCGCACGTGCGGGATACGGCCGGCCCGGGCCTGGGCCAGCACCCACTCCCGCGACACCGCGAGGATCTCGGCCGCCTCACCGGCATCGATCAGGCGGGCAGGCCCGGATGCCTGTACCTGAAGGGGCGGGTCGTTCAACCCTCCCCTCCCTCCCCTCGCCCGAGCCAGTCGACGGCCTCGCCGGAACCTGCCTCCTCGAAGATCGGCGCGTACGGCCCCTCGGCGCAGAGTTCCTCCAGCAGGCAGAGCCGGAGCGGAGGCCGCGGCGGCGATCCGATCGCCGGATGGGCGGCCAAGAAGGCGAGGACCGCTGCCCGCCGTCGCCACAGGAGGTCGGTTCGCGCCCCGGCCAGCACGCAGATGACCGAGGGGAAGGCCGGGTAGGAGTCCCGCCAGAGCGGCCGGCCGTCGCCCCCCGGCGCGGCCCGTAGACGCGCGTAGAGCGCGAGCTCGCGGGCGAGCCCCTCGGCCGATCGGGTGGCACGGTCGAGCTCGCAGAAACGCTGCTCGACCACGGTCTCCCTCCCTTCGGAGCGCAGGTAGGTGAGGATCGCGTCTGCGATCTTCGCCTTCCCGCGCCTGCCGCGGCCGGCGCTCATTGGGTGGAAGATCTCGTGGCGCCAGGAGAGCGCGCCGAACCCCTCGTCCCGCTCCCGCGCCGCCGCCATGAACGCAATCCCCACGTCGTTGACCGCGAGGGTGTGGGCCATGAGGCGCCCGGCCGCGGAGCGCCGGTCGAGTTGCAGCGGCTCACCTTCGAGCACGCCGACCCGCCTCACCGCCTCGATCCCCTTCGCGGTCGCGAACCAGACCCGCTGCGCCCGCAGGCCGACGGCTCGATCGGCGAGGCCTTCCCGGCCGAGGCCCGCGAGCAGGCGCTGGGCCTGGCGCAGTCGCACCTCCGGCAGGTGCATCGCATGGACCTGTGCGGCGGTCAGCGCCCGGTGCTGCGTCAGCGAGGCGAGCACCTCGATCCAAGGCGCCCCGGAATCGGCACGCGTCGGGAAGGCCGAGGTCACCCTGCCCCCCCGAAGCGGATCTGGTCATCCTCACCGCCGTCCTCTCTCGGGGCCGCGCCTGCGAGCCGCCGGAGCTCGGCGAGGATGCGGGCGTCGAGCGTCTCCTGATGGGCGAGTGCCTCGGCCGCCTTGCGCCTGCGACCCGAGGCCTCGATCGCCGCATTCAGGTCGTGCAGCCGCTCCGGCCTTCCCTCGCCGAGCGTCTGCTCGACCTGAACACCGCCCACCGCGAAGGGTTCGGACAGCTCGCCCCGCTCGGTCACCTGGGCGACGAAGCGGAAGCGCTCGAGGCGCGTCAGCGCCGCGGCGTCGACCCCGCCGCCGAGCTCCCTGGCGACCAGCGCCGCCGAGCGTGCACCGACGGCGGTGGCGAGGAGGTGAGAGCGGTTGGTCGCGAGGGCGCGGAAGGTGGCCGGGCGAAGCCGCTCGGGGTCCTGGTTCAGGAAGATCGCCCGCAGGCCGAACTTGGCCGATTGCTCCAGGAGCGCCGCGAGGCTCTCGCCGTCGTAGGACTGCACCTCGTCGAAGACCGCGACGAAGCGCCTGCGGCCCTCCGGGTCCAGCGCCGCCCGCGAACGGGCCGCGTGGAGGAGGTCGAAGGCGAGGAGGCCCGCCACCAGCCGCTCCCTCGGTCCGCCCGAGCCCGGGCAGGCCAGCACCACCAGGCCCCGGTCCATCGCCTCCCGGACGGAGAACGTCCCCTCGCTGCGACCGAAGAGGGCGGTGGTGGCCCGCGAGGTGCGGATGCGATCGACGAGGTTCGTCACCGGGGTCACCGCCTCCGGGGAGAGGAGCGGAAAGCGCTCGCTCCAGAAGGCGCGGGCGTGGGCGGGCAGGAAGGGGACCACGGCCGCCCTCCACTCCGCGTCGGTCAGCAGCGTCGGGAGCTGGAAGATCGTCGGCGCGATCTCCTCCGGCACCACCTCGGCGACCCTCGCCAGCGCCGAGACCGCCTGGGTGGTCAGGTTGATCGCCCGCGTCGACTGCTCGCCCCACCCCACCGCTGCGGCGAAGGCGGCGACGATCGCGTCGACACGCGACTCGGGGTCGACGCCCTTCATCGAGAGGAGGCTCCAGGCGGGCTGGGCGTCTGGTCCGCCCGGCCCGAGGTCGATCTCCACCACGCGCCGCGCGACCCCCGGGTCGGTGAGGTAGGGCCTGATGCGGTCGAGGGCGTCTCCGTGGGGGTCGAGGAAGAGGCCGCCGTGCCCCGAGCGTACGAGGTGGGTGAACATCGCGATCGCCGCCTCCGTCTTGCCGTAGCGCGACCGACCGGCGACGTAGGTGAAGAAGCTGTCGGCGGCCCGCACCCCGACGATGCGCTCGGTCCCCTCTGCCCTCACCCGGCCCAGGGGGATCAGGTCTCCCCGCTTCGGCGTGAAGGGCTCCAGCATCGGCGGTGCCGAGAGCGTCGCGCCGGAGCGCACGACCTCGGCGACCGGGCAGTGGACGGTCGGCGGCTTCAGGAATCCGGCGACCTCGGCCGCGGTGACGACGCTCCTCCTCCCGGGCCGGAAGAGGCCGGTGCGCAGGCGACGGTCGAAGCCTCTCCGCCGCCAGGGCAGGTCGGAGCCGAGGAAGTCGAGCCCCAGGAGCGGGAGTCCTCGCACCCGCAGGTGGTTGCGGTCCTCGGTCGAGGCGAAGGCGGCGAGGAGGTTCCGGAGCACGCCCCTTGCGCGTTCCTTGTCAGGGGCGCTCACGCGCAGGAGGACCTGGGCCTCGAACAGGGTCGCGCCCTCACGGATCTTGGATTCGAGGCCCTTGCCGAGCATCCGTCGCTCGATCAGCTCGACCGGGTCCGACCCGTCCGCCCCGCGCGCGCCGCCGAGCAGCTCTCCGACCGACGCCCCGCCGTCGCGGCCTCCGCGGCGGGCCCGTCGCTTCATCGCCTTCCGTAGACGACCCGCGCGCCTGCCGCTGGCCGGCAGCAGGTCGACGCAGACCTCGGCCTCGACCCCTCGGTCGCGCCGTACCCCGGCGAGCGCGGCGGCGAACGGCGTCAGCGGGTTTGGCACCAGCGGCGCCCGGGCGAGCGGCTCGTGCGAAGGCCGCGCGAGGACCAGCTCGGCCCGCACCGTCCGCGGCTCCTCCCCGCCGGGCGGCGACGCGGCGGGGAGCACCTCGGCGGCGTCGCGCAGCTCGACCCCGCGGTAGGCATGGAGGGCGCTCCTCAGGCGCGAGAGGTCGCGCCCGGGGAGCTCAATGAGGTAGACCGTCCTCCCGCGGGCGTCGTTGGCGAGGCGGACCCTGACCGCGCTCGCCGGTCGGTCGGCCCAGCCGCCGATCCGCCGCGCGCCGGCCGCCAGGGCGGCGGCGAGGGCCGCGACCGTCTCCGGTCGCGGGTCGAAGCCGTCGGCCGGGACGACAACGATCGAGCGCCGTGAGGCGAGCGTGCGGCGGGTGGCGATGATGCGTCGTGTCGCCGACGCGGTGGCGATCGCGGTCGCGCCGAGTGCGATCGGGACCAGCGACCCGAGATGCGCGGCCAGGAGGCGATCCGGATCCAGGTCGACATGAAGGTGCGAGAGGAGATGCCAGAGGGCGAGCGCGAGGATCGCCAGGGCGATGGCGATGATCGGGCGCGGATCCTCGGTGCGGCCGGGGGAACTCACGATCCGACCTCGGGTGCGGGGGAAGATGTCGGCGGTCGGCGATCCGGACAAGGCCGCCTGTGGCGCGGGACGGGGCGCCCGGGCGCGCAGGGGCGGGCGTCGCCGGTCGCGTCGCCCGAAGAGTCCTCCGTCGCGTCGCGTGTGACGTCGGAGATGCGTCGGCGGGCCAGCCGGGCGTACTCCCCCGAGAGCTCGACCCCGAGGAAGTCGCGTCCGTGGCGCACCGCGACCCGGCCGGTGGTACCGGTGCCGGCGAAGGGATCGAGGACGGTGCAGCGGGCGCCCGGCTCCTCGTGTCCGCAGGTGGGCTCCCAGCCGACCGTCTCGCGACGGACCTCGACCCTGGAGTGCCGCTCGCCGGTCCGCATCGCCCGACCCGAGCGCAGCCGCGAGTTCGGTCCCGTCCAGTCGCCGCTGACCTCGCGGCCGTCGAGGAGGCGCCGCGAGGAGACGAGCCGCCGCCAAGGCGCCCCACAACGCCTGCAGACCGCCGGCGATGTCCCGGCGAGGACGCAGGGCTCGGCGAGCGCCTCGGGGAAGGAGGCGAAATGGGCACCCGCGAACTGCGCCGTCGGCAACGTCCAGACGCTCCGACGGTTCCGCAACCCCCCGCTCCGTGCCGCCTCGCGCACGGCGAAGCCGTCGTAGTGATAGCGGCGCGAGGGCGCCAGCAGGAAGAGGTTCTCGTGGGAGTGGACCGGGCGGTCTCGGGCCGGCTCGGGGGTCAGGTTCGACTTCGCCCAGATCACGTCCGAGCGCAGCCACCAGCCGTCGGCCTGCAGGGCCAGGGCGACCCGCCACGGGATGCCCAGGAGGTCCTTCGGCTTCGCCGCCGGGACTGCGTCATCGGCGACCACGGCGCGAAGGGCGTAGCTGTCGCCGAGGTTCAGCCAGAGCGTACCGTCGGGGCGCAGGACGCGGCGCACCTCGCGCATCACGGCCACGAGGTGCTCGACGTAGAGGCGAGGATCCGGCTCGAGCCCGAGACAACCGGACCAGGCGCCGCAACGACGGCACTGCTTCCCGTCGCGGTCCGCCCGCCCGGCGGCCGTCCAGCTGTGGCGACAAGAGGTGTCGCCACCCCAGACCCGCGGCCGCACCCCATAGTCGCGTAGCCCCCAGTAGGGCGGCGAGGTGACGCAGGTATGGGCAATGGCCGGAGGCATCCCGGCGAGGACGCTCATCGCGTCCCCGCAGATCACCCTTGCCTCCCCCGGCGCCGAGGCGATCGGCGGCGTGACGCGACCTGCCTCTCGCGCGCGCCTCATCCCCGGCCCCTCTCGACCGAGGGCCGCATCGCCTCGGCCAGCACCGCCCTCGCGACCGGCGGGCAGACCGCGTTGCCGATCTGCCGGAAGCGGGCGGTACGGGGGCCCTGCCAGGGATGATCGTGGCGGAAGCCCTGGAGGACCGAGGCCTGCTCGACCGTCACCCGCACGGTCTCGCGACGGACCTTGTGGGCCGGGTGGCCGTTGCGGGGCCACGAGCCCGGGCCGAAGATCCTCGGCTCGCCGAGGACGGTGGTCGCCGGGCGCCGCCTGGCCCAGCCGGGACGGGGCCGTACCTCCTCCTCACGCACCCCCTTTTCGATCCGCCACGTGTAGGAGCTGCCGATCAGGGTGAACGAGGGCCGGTCGAGGGATCGCGGCGCCCCACCCGGGATCCGGCCCGAGCTGGTGTGGTTGCTGCGAAGGGTCGCCGGCTCCTCGCCCCAGCCGAGCGCCTCGGCCATGCTCACCCATTCGGGCAGGTCGACCTCCGCGGCCGGGACCGAATGGCGACGGGGATGGAACGAGCGGTGGGTCGGCTGAGGTAACTTCACCTCGCCGTCGAGCGAGGCGACCAGGAAGGCGCGCTTGCGGACCTGGGGCACGCCGTAGCGCTCGGCCGAGAGGATGCCGGTGTCGCAGCGGTATCCGTGCGGGCCGAGCAGCTCGGCGAAGAGCTCCCAGAGCCCGAGCACCGCGGGGACCTGCTCGAGGGCGATCCAGCGCGGCCGCAGGACAAGCGCCCAGCGCAACGGCTCGACGGTGAGCAGGGAGCGCTCGTCGCCGCACGCGGCGAGCCGCTCGGCGCGGTTGTCCTCCCCGGCGGCGAGCTCTTTTGCACAGGCGACGACCTCGGCCTCGTCGACCCGGCCGAGCTTCTTGCCCGCGATCGAATATGCCTGACAGGGAGGCGAGCCGATCAGGCCCGAAACCGGCGCGAAGCCGGCGGGGTCGAGGGTGGCGATGTCGGCTTCGAGGCGCTCGTGGCCAGCGGCCCTCGCGGTCGCGCAGGCCAGCGAATCGAGCTCGATGCCGACTGCGGTGTAATCGAGCGCACGCAGCCCCTCCTCCCAACCCCCTGCGCCGGCGAAGAGATCGACGATCCGGGGCGGGATCACGGGCGTGCCCCCTTCGTGGCGCGGAAGCGAGGGAGATAGGAGCTACCGTCGTCGTGGTAGCGACCGAGGAACCGGGTCCACCCCCGACGAGCGGCGCGGACGTCGGGTCCACGGACGGCCAGTGCGGCCCTGCCACCCACCGCGCCGACCAGCTCGACCGACACCCTGCCCCGCCGCCAGGGGACGTGTTGAAGCGCCCGGTGACCGTCCACCTCCCGGACGGCCCGCCTGTGGGCCTTGGTTCCCGGACGATCCTGAGCGTCCTGTCCGACGATCTGGCGAGAGCGCGGCGGAGAGGTCGAAGGCGCGTGGTCTGGCGCCGACGCCCCCACCCACGCATCGCGTTGCAGAGGACGCACGTCGTCGGGGCGGTCGCCGACGCCGCCGATCAGGGCGACGGCCGCGAAGCCGATACCCACGGCAAGGGCGAGGACCAGCATCGACCTGGCGACCGACGGATCGAGGGGGCGCTCGAGCAGCGCCCGCAGACGCTCAACCATGTTCCAGCCCTTCGGGGGCCACGCGGCCGACCGCCGGGGGTTCGGCGTAGGCCCATATCGGGCCCGGCTCGCCCTCCGCCTGCGCCAGCCACGAGAGGAACGGCCCGACCCTCTCCACGCGGTCGGCGAAGTTGCCCTCGATCGTGACGATCTCGTCGCCGTAGACCGCCTCGACGATCCCGATGTGTTCGCTTTCGGTGGGACCCCAGCCGTAGATGACGGCGTCGCCCGGCGACGGCGTCGCCTTTGGACCGAGGTCGCGCCCACCGTGTTCGGCGACCCAGCCGTAGAACGTGCCCGAGTAGGCGTAGGGCACGGTCCCGCCCGCCATCGCCACCCCGGCGTGCTGCCAGACCCAGGCGACGAAGAGGGCGCACCACTCCTCGCAGGGCCCGTACATCGTGCAGTTGGAGCCGGGCGGGTGCTCGGATTCGCCGAGCTGGGAGCGGGCCACCCGGACGATCGCCGCGCCGGTGGCGCCCGAGGTCCCGCCCGGGCCCGTCGCCGAGCAGGCCGATCCATGCTGGACGTAGCCGGCGTCGACGACGCGGGGCCCGTGGTGGCGGCGAAGATGGCGGTGGCGACCGGGAGGCCTGGTGGCCTCCGTGTCTTCGCCGGATTCGGATTCGGCCTCTTGGCCGAAGCCGAATTCGACCGCCCGCGCCATCACTTCGTGCGCGTAGTCGGCGACGCCGTCGGCGCAGGCCCCGTAGTAGCTGCAGGCCGCCTGGTAGTAGCCCTGATAGGAGCCGCCCGCGGGCGGGGCGCCGAGGTCCTCGTGGAAGATCCGCGCCGCCGTGAAGATCGCGTCGGCGGGGTCGAGGATTGAGGCGCCGCCGCCGTCGGCGTCGACCTTGAAGCGTTCCCAGAGGGTCGGAGCCGAGGGGTCGGGGCTGCATGCCGAGCCCCTGACGTAGGCGATCTCCATCACCCCGGCGCAGCCCGAGGAGGCGACGCCGCAGTGGCCGTCGTAGCCACACTCCTGCACGCCGATCGAGGCGAGGAAGGGCCAGGAGATGTCGAATCTGCGGGCGGCCCCCATATATATGTGCAGGCGCGCGGGCGGGATCTGGCGCGCGGCCCCGGTCGGGGTCGGCCCGGCCGCCGGGGCGGTCTCGCCCCCCAGGCAGCTCACCGAGGCGCCGAAGAGCGCCATGATCGCCGCCACGAAGAGCGCCACCGTCGTCAGCGCCGTCACGAGGGCGGCAAGCGGCAGGAGCCGTCTTCCCGGTGCCCGGCTCATCGCCCGCGCCCGTTCCGGTCGCGTCGGCCGCGCGATCCCTGCCCGTTCTTCTTCTCAGGAGGCTTGGGCTGCGGCCGCGGAGCCGGGGTCGCGGCGCGGCGGCGCCGTACGTCCTCACGCAGCTCTGCGGCGAGATCCGGCCTCTCTTCGCCACGCGGTGCCTGCACCGCCGCCCGAGAGGTCTCGCCGCTCGTCGGCGTGGTCGTCCGCGGTCGTGGCGGCCGGGCGGCGCGCGGCGCGGCGCCCGAGGGCATCGCGCCCGCCTCGGTCGGCGTCGGCGGTCCTGCCGCGCGTCCTGGCTTGCGGCGCGAGCGGCGGCGCCAGCCCGCC
>JAFDWF010000190.1 GCA_018268575.1 Actinomycetota bacterium | reverse complement strand
GGCGTCTCTCGTCGGCTCCGTCACGGAGACGTCGCAATCGTCTGTCCCGTCGCGGAGACGCCCTGCTGCCGTATGCGCTATCCGCATACGGCAGCGAGTGGCCGATCTCCCCGCCACGCACCCGTCCCTGCGCCGGGTCCTCCCCCCGCGCCGGCCCGTCCCTGCGCTAGTTCCTTCCCCCCGAGAACCTCCCGTCCCGGGCGTCCCGGAGGCGGCCACAGCCTGCCCGGGTCGCCTCCGGGACGCCCGGGACGGCGAACTCCGATTCCTCCGGCCCGAACCACTCCGGGCGCCAGCTTGCCCCGGCCCGAACCCCAACCAGGCTGCCAGCGCCCACCCGCCATGCACCCTCTCACCGTCGTGGACCTACTTATCGAGTCCGCCGGCCTAAACGCTCAGTCCTCGCCGAGCAGTCCGAAGCGGCGCCGCCAGCCCTTCGGCAGCAGCACCTCGAGCACGTCGTCGACGGTGACCACGCCGATCATCCGTTCCTCGGCGTCGACCACCGGCGCCGCGATCAGGTTGTAGTCGGCCATCAGGCGGGCGATCTCCTCGAAGTCGGCGTCGGGGCGCAGGTGGGGAAGGTAGGCGACGTCGAGGTCGACGACCCCGGCCTCGGGGTCGGCGCGCACCAGCGCCGCCAGCGGCACCGCGCCGAGGAAGCGGTGGCGCGTGTCCATCACCCAGATCGTGGTGAGGATCTCGTCGGGGAGGCGCGAACGGCGCACCCGTTCGAGCGCGTCGCCGGCCGAGGCCTGGCGGTAGACGCTGACGAAGTCGGGGCTCATCAGCCCGCCCGCCTCCGCCGGATCGAAGCCGAGCAGGGCGCGGACCTTGCGCCGCGGCCCCGGCGCGAGCAGGTCGATCACCGCCTCGCGGCGCTCCTCGGCCAGCTCGGCGACCAGGTCGGCGGCGTCGTCGGGCGCCATCCGGGCGAGCAGCTCGGCCACCTCGGCGTCGGAGCGCTGCTCGACGAACTCGAGCTGGTGGCGCGAGTCGAGCTCCTCGAAGACATCGGCCTCGAGCTCCCCGTCGCCGCCGAGCGCCTGCATGATCTCCTCGCCCTCGTCGTGGGAGGCCGCCTCGACCAAGTCGGCGATCTGCGCCGGGTGCAGTTTCGCCAGCTTCGGGTGGAGGACGCGCAGGCGCATCGAGGGGACGTCGCCGGAGAACGGCTCGAGGCTCGCCCAGTCGACGAAGTCCCCGGTCGCGATCCGCCCCGCCAATGCCTTAGGCAGGAGCCGGCGCAGGCCGCCGCGGGCGCCGGTGTCGACGCCGACCACCCGCCACCAGCCGTCGAGCCGCGCCAGCTCGACCTCGTTGGCGCGCACCAGCCGCGCCCCCTCGACGTTGATCAGCTGGTGGTCGAGGACGTCGTGGCGGAGCAGCACCTCGTCGGGCCGGCGCTGGAACGGGCGCAGGTCGAGTTTCGCTTTGGTCAGGGTGACCGCGCCCGGGGCGATCGCCGCGACCCGTTCGGCAGGCACGTAGGAGTGCCGCCCCGCGATCGTCGCCAGGAAGCCGGTGATCGGCGGGTAACCGGCGCCGCCGAGCCGCACGATCAGGTCCCCGACCCGGCCGAGCCGGGTGCCGTCGGCGTCGCGCAGGGCGCCACCGAGGATCAGCGAGAGGTGCAGGACCTCGGGCGGCTTGACCGGCGCGACGGTGGGCATCGGTCCCATCCTAGGGCTCTCTCAAGCGATTCTGAAGGCGGCGCTCGCACCGGAGAGGTCGCTTGCCGCGGCCGGATAGGATCACCTTCCATGGCGCGCATCCTCATCCTCGGCGCGGGCTTCGGCGGCCTCGAACTGGCCACCGTGCTCTCCGATCGGCTCGGCGAGGCGGCCGAGGTGACGGTGATCGACAAGGGCGAGGCGTTCGTCTTCGGCTACTCGAAACTCGACCTGATGTTTCGCGCCAGGAGCGTCGAGGAGGTGCGTCTCCCCTACGCCGATTTCGTCAAGCCGGGGGTGCGGCTGCTGCGGGAGACGATCACCGCGATCGATCCCGAGGCCAAGCGGGTCACCACCGACGCGGGCGAGCACGAGGCCGATTATCTGGTGATCGCGCTGGGCGCCGACTACGACCTGGCGGCGACCCCGGGCTTTGCCGAGGTCGACAGCGAGTTCTACTCGGTGGCCGGTGCCGAGAAGCTGGCCGGCGTGATCCCCAGCTTCTCCTCCGGACGGGCGCTGATCGGCGTCTGCGGCGCTCCCTTCAAGTGCCCGCCGGCGCCGAGCGAGTGTGCGCTGCTGCTCGACGACGAGCTGCGCCGGCGCGGCGTCCGCGATGCCTGCGAGATCGCCTTCGTGATCCCCTTCGGCACCCCGGTGCCGCCCTCGCCGGAGACCTCGGCGGCGCTGGTCGGCGAGTTCGAGCAGCGGGGGATCGAGCTGATCGCCGGGCGGCGGATCGCGAGCCTCGATCCGGGGCGCGGCGTCGCCGTGCTCGACGACGGCTCCGAGCAGCGCTACGAGCTCTTCCTTGGCGTGCCCAAGCATCGGGCGCCCGACGTGGTGATCGAGAGCGGGATCACCGAGGACGGCTACGTGCCGGTCGACACGGCGACGCTGACGGCGAAGGTGCCCGGCGTCTACGCGATCGGCGACTGCGCCACCG
This sequence comes from Actinomycetota bacterium, assembly GCA_018268575.1. Classification (GTDB taxonomy): domain Bacteria; phylum Actinomycetota; class Thermoleophilia; order Solirubrobacterales; family 70-9; genus VAYN01. The sequence goes on along the minus strand of JAFDWF010000190.1, from coordinate 10,744 downwards.
CCGGGGTGCCGAAGGCGGGCGTCTTCGCCGAGGGCGCCGCGCGGATCGTCGCCCAGCACCTGGTCGCCGCGGTGGCAGGCGGCGAGGACCCGGACCGCCACCTCGGCCAGGGCACCTGCTACATCGAGTTTGGCGAGGGCCGAATCGGCAGCGTCGACATCGACTTCCTCTCCGGCCCGGACAAAACCGGCGTCTTCAATCCCCCGTCGCCCGAGCAGATGGCGCTGAAGGAGAAGTTCGGCACCGACCGCCGCGCCCGTTGGTTCGGCCGTTAGGCGCTCGTGACGAGGGCGGCGTAGGCCTCGACGTCGGCGAGCGAGCCGCCCTCGGCGATCAGGCCGATGTGGCGGTCGGGGCGGATCGCGAGCACGGCGAGCGATTCGACGCCGAGCGCGGCGGCAGCCTGCGGATGGATCGTCCCCACCGGCGCCTGGTCGGGCGCGGTGGCGAGGGCGAAGGCGGCGTCGAAGAGCGGCGAGCGGGCGACCAGCGCCTCCAGCTCGGCGTAGAGGCGGGGCAGCTCGTCGCCCCCGTCGCCGACGGCGATCGCCAGCAGGGTGTGGCCGGGACGGTGGGTGAGCTGGTGCAGTCGCACTTGCAGCCCACCCAGCCCGGCGCTGACCGGCCCGAGATCAGGCAGTCGGTCACCCGCTGCGAAGGCCGGCTCCCTCCCCCCAAGGACGACAGGCGATCCTCGATAGGAGATGTTCATCTCCGCCTCGGCAACGGCTTCGAGGTGCGCGGTCTCGGGGTCGGTGAGCGCGGCGCGCACTTCGGCGTCGCGCCGCGCCCTCCCTTCCTCGCCGTCGAAGTTGCCCATGTCTTCCATCCCCTGGCCCGCCTCGATCACCTCTTCGGCGACCGGCCGGCGCTCGGCCTCGTAGCTGTCGAGCAGCGCCGGGCCGGCGTCGCCCTCGCAGACCAGCGCCAGCTTCCAGGCGAGGTTGACCGCATCGCCGATCCCGGTGTTCATCCCGTGCCCCTGGGACGGCGAGCAGACGTGGGCGGCGTCGCCGGCCAGCAGCGCGCGGCCCTCGCGGTAGCGGGCGGCGATCTTGGCGTGACAGCGGAAGCGGGTCGGGCTCTCGATCTCGGTCAGCTCCTGATCGGGCAGGTAGCGGGCAAGCACCGCGGCGGCCTCGGCGACGAAATCCGTGTCCTCGTCGGTCGGCCGGGTGTAGACGCGAAAGCGGCGCCCGGGCAGCGGCGTGAGGATCACCATCGTCTGCTCGAGGTAGACGAGCGTCGTCTCGAAGTCCTCGGCGCGGCCGGCGAGGGTGACGTCGAAGACCGCCCAGGGGTCCTCGATGTCGTGACCCACCAGCGGGATCCCGAGCGCCTCGCGGACGGGGCTGTGGTAGCCGCCACAACCGACTACCCAGCGCGCCCGGACCTTCTCCTCGGCGCCCCCGCGCTCGATCGTCGCGGTGACGCCGTCGGCGTCCTGGCTCATCGCGAGGAACCTGGTCGAGCGCTCGACCGAGCCGCCCGCCTCCTCCAGGTACTCGGTGAGGAAGCGCTCGGTGTCCTCCTCGGAGAGGCCGACGTTGTAGGAGTAGGCGGCGCCGGAGAGGCTGAAGTCGAGCTCGACCAACACCTTGCCCGCCGAGTGGAGCCGTGCCCCGCGCTGCGGCACGCCGGCCTCGATGAAGCGGTCGACGATCCCGAGCGCCTCGAAGATCTCTAGCGAGCGCGGATGGACCACCGTCGCCCGGTCCCACGCCTGCGGGGCCTCGAGCGCATCGATCAGCAGGCAGTCGACCGCGCGACGGCGCAGCTCGGCGGCGAGGGTCAGCCCGGTCGGCCCGGCGCCGACGATGAGCACGTCGCAATCCACCGCCGCCTTATACACAAAGGCCGCAGCGCATCCGCGCGCGGTGCACCGGACGTCGCGGGCGCCCGACGCAGCGACCCACCTCGGAATCCCCACCACCCATGTGCTGCAGCGGCCTCGACAAGACGAGTTGTCGAGGCCTGGCGCATCATCAGGGGCATTTGCCTGAAGTTGGTGCCCCGGGACTTTGCGGCTTGCGTCGCTGCGCTCTGGGGTTCGGACCCGATGGGGACTCGAAACGTTCCAAATTCCGCCGGTCATTCGAAATACAAACCCGCTTGTGCTTGACAGCACAACCTCTGAGGCGGAGTATCAGGGGACCGGCCGGGAGATCACCCGGTGCCAGCAAGGAGGAGAGATGTACCACTGCGAGCGGTGTGGGATCCGCTTCAGCAGCGGCGCGCTGTCCGGCAGAAGGGACTGTCCGCGCTGCATGGCCCGTGACGGGGTCAGGGTCCCGCTCTGGTGGGAGCCGGCCGTGGCCCACATTCCGACGGCGACGCACGCTGCGATGCACGCTGCACGTCGACTTCCGCGCCCCGAACCGCGGCAGCCGGCCTAGCGCGGCCGCCTCACCCGGCGTCGCACTTCCCCCGACAGGTCGGGGGAAGTGCGAACGCCATCCTCGCGTCCCTGGCCCGGCGCACTCGCGTCCGGGCGCGGCGCTCTTGCGTCCCCTTGGTGCCGCACCCTGCGCCCCGTGGCACGCGGGGGCGATGCGCGACACTGGGGCGGTGAGGCGCCGCCCCTTGGCAGGCATCGCCGCCGCGGCCACCGTCGCCGCCGTCCTCGTCGCCGGCTGCGGGTCGGGCGGTGGGGCCGCGTCGAGCGGAACGGCAGGCGCTGGCGCCGCAGACGGCGCGGCGAGGTCGAAGGGGCGCGAAATGGTGACGCTGAGCGTCCCCTCGTCCCTGAGCGGTGGCGAGCTCTCCTCCCCTCACCAGCTCGAAGTGCCGCGGGGCTGGACGGCGAGCGCCTGGGCGCGACCGCCCGGCGCCCGGATGCTGGCGGTGACGCCGGAAGGCGACCTGCTGGTCAGCGAGCCCTCCAACGGCGTCGTGCTGGAGCTCGGCGGCGGCAAGGTCGCAGAAACCGAAAGGGTGATCCTCGGCGGGCTCGAATCGCCGCAGGGCCTCGCCTTCGCCAGGCGCCCCGGCGGCTGGCTCCTCTACGTCGGCGAGTCGGACCAGATCGACGCCTACCGGTGGTCGGACGGCCGCCCGGTCGGACCGCAGCAGGTGATCGCCCCCGACCTCCCCGACGAACAGCCCGCGGGCGACGACATCCACCGCCAGAAGGACGTCGTGGTGGCGCCGAACGGGGACGTCTACTTCGACGTCGGCAGCTCCTCCAACGCCTCTCCCGCCGACCGCGGCTACGACCCGCCACGCGGGGTGATCGACAAGGTCGAGCCGGAAGGCGGGAAGGTGACCGTGGTGATGCAGGGCGTGCGCAACGGCGAGGGATTGGCGCTGGCGCCGGACGGGACGGTCTGGACCGCGGTCAACAACCGCGACGAAATCGCCTACCCCTTCCACGGGGAAGCCGAAGGGCAGGGCGAAGCCTTCGGGCAGGTGATCCGCTCCTACGTCGACAACCACCCGCCAGACGAGGTGGTGCCGGTGAGCCAGGGGCGCGACCTCGGCTGGCCGTACTGCAATCCCGAACAGGGGAAGTCGAATCCGCCCGGCTCGCTGGCCGACGTGCCGCTGATCCCGGACGCCGAGAACAACCCCAGCGGCGCAGAGCTCGACTGCGCGAAGCTCGAACCGATCGAGGTCGGCCTCCCCGCCCACACCGCCCCGCTCGGGATGTCGTTCCTCGAGCGGACGAAGGTGCCGGCGCCCTGGTCGGGTGGCGCCGTGGTCGCCGCGCACGGCTCCTGGGATCGGCAGGAACCGCGGCCGCCGGCCGTCCTCTGGATGCGTTGGGACGCGGGGCGAGGGACCCTGCTGCCGGCGACGACGCTGGTCTCCGGCTTCCAGGAAGCCGACGGCGAACGCTGGGGACGCCCCGTGGACGTGGTGCCGGGCCCGGAAGGCTCGCTGTTCGTCAGCGACGACGCCGCGGGCGCGATCTACAAGCTGACGCCGCCGCGGTCACCCTGACCCACCGATAGCGCCGGTCGGCACGACCGCGGTCGCGGCGCGCCGTCAGGACGACCGCGTCTCGCGATACTGGTCCGCCGATTCGTGCACGTAGGCGAGCAGGTCTGGGTCCATCCGGTCGCGGCCGGACCGGTCGTAGCGCCGCACGAAGAAGGCACCGAAGGCGAGCCAGAACAGCAGGCCGACGGCGGTCGCGCTCAGGCCCTCGGTGAGACCGGCGTCGCCGCGCGCTTCGAGGTAGAGGATCGAGCGCACCCCGGCGAGGATCTGGCGCAGCGGGTCGAGGTGGCTGATCGCGGCGAAGACGCCGGGCAGCGCCTGCTCGGGAACCGTTCCGCCCGCGGCGGCGAGCCCGACGTAGACGAAGATCAGCAGGGCGACCAGCTGCCCCGGCGTGCCGAGCACGGCGAAGAGCGCCAGCGTCCCGACCGCCACCGTCGCCGCGCAGAACCAGCCGTAGGCCCAGAGCAACAGCGGGTGGGGCGCGTCCATGCCGAGGATCCCGGCGGCGACCAGCAGCACGATCGCGCTGAGGACGCCGGTCAGGACCGCGGCGATCGCCCACTTGGCGAGCAGCGTCTGGCGGCGGCTGATCAGGGCAGGCCGGGCCTGCGTCCAGCGCGGGCCGATCTCGGTCGGGGCGAAGCCGAGCACGCCGTCGAGGAGGGAGTTGACGATCGTCGCGCCGATGAAGCCGCACATCATCAGCAGCAGCGACGTGTAGAAGGCGCTCAGGCCGAGCGCCGCCTTCGCCGGGAGGGGGCGGTACTGGCCCGCTTCGACCTTGATCGGGTCGGCGAGGGCGGCCTGCGCGGCGGCGGGGGCCTTCGATCCCGATTCGCCCAGGAGCTTGGCGCCAAAGCCCTGCGAGATCGCCGCCAGGGCCGGCGAGAGGACGGCGGCGGCGAGGCTCGCACCCTGGGTGCCGGCTCGCTGGTTGGAGAGCAGCTCGACCGTCGGCATCCTCGGCGGGGACGGATGCCTGCCCGGCGCTCCCGTCAGGGTCAGCATCGCGTCGGTGAAGTCGGGTGGGACGACGAGGGTCGCGTAGGAGGCGCCGCGGTCCATCCGGTCTTCGGCGGCCGCTATCGACTCGACGTGGACTGCGAGCTTGTGGGTGACTTCGGGCGAGCCGAGCAGCGCTCCTTCCAGTTCCTTGCCGAAGTTCACCTCGTGGCCACCGGCACTCGAGCCGCCGGCGTCGCGCTGCACCAGCGAGACCGGCAGCCCTTCCAGGTGGTCGATCGGGTCGACCGCGGAGCCGAGGTAGAGGGCGGTCATCAGCCCGATCAGCACCACCCCGATGGCGATCGGCGCCACCCAGACGTACTTCTGCCGAAGCAGTTCGCGGGCCCGCAGGCGATTCGGCACGAAGCGAATATAGGTCCGCTTTCAGACGACCGGCGAATAAAGTGGCGCACCATGAATACCCACCGCTCCTACCTCAAGTCCGCCATCGCCGCGGGCGCCTTGGCGCTCGCCGCCCTGCTCGCCCTGCTGGCCCTCTCCGGCGCCCCTGCCAACGCCGCCAAGCCCAAGGTCTACGAGTGCCAGCACCCACTCGTCACCGGCCAGGAGGCCGTCAACCCGAAGGGCGTCACGCCGAAGGAAGCCTGCAAGGTAGTCCGCTCACTGGGCAAGTTCCTCAGCAAGCCCGCGAACATCAGCAAGCTCTACGAATGCAAGGGCGCAGGCGGGCACACCCCGGTGCTCCTGATGGACGAATTCGAAGGCTGGAAGCTGAAGCTCCAGAACTACGCCTTCATCATGCACAAGCCCGGCGCTTCCTTCCGGGTGACCGGCACCGATTTCCCGGTCAACTGCAGCTGATCTGAGCCGCGAGCCGGCGCGTCGCCTCGGGCGGCGCGCCGAGTTCGGGGCGCGCCGCGCTCAGGCCGGCGGAGGCGGAGGCGGTTCGTCGGTCGCCTGGTAGTCCCGCGCGTCGCCACCCGCCACCGCCATCGCCCCCTTGGCGACGAGGATCGCGTCATCGGCGCTCCCCGCCTCGATCTTGAGGAAGTGGCGCTGCATCCCGTCCCCTTCGAAGCCCAGTTCGGGCTCGCTGTGGAGGTAGACGCCGGCGTTGCTCAGCTGCGTGATCACCCCGCGCGGGAGCCTGCCGCGACAGGTGACGGTGTAGGTCGACATCCCGAGAGGCTATGCGACCATCCCGACGCCGCGGGAGCCGCTACTCCCCCGCGGTGGTCGCGGTGGCGGCGAAGGCGAACCAGGCCGCCAGGGCGAACGCGGCGGCCGCGACCAGCACCACTGCCAGGTCGACCTTGACCAGGAGCGCCCCGACGACGGCGCCGACCAACATCGAGGCGACCACCCCGCCGCGCCGCCAGTGCCCCTCACCGCTGCCACCCGCGAGCCGCGACTCGGCCGCGAACCCGGCCAGCGTCATCGTCACCACCGTGGTACTCAGATCTGGGACCGCCAGCCGTCGAACGGTGGCGGTGCGCAGGCCCATCGCAAAGGCGAGTAAGGCGATGATCAGGTCGCCGGAGAAGTGGTCGGGGACGATCTCGAAGACGACCGCGATCAGCGTCGCCAGCGCGATCAAGCCGACCTCGACCAGCATTGCCCGCGACAGGCGCGCCTCTTTCGGCCCCAGCCTCGCCCCCATCCGCCCGCCGACCGTCGCGCCGCCGAGGAACGCCCCGAGCGACACCAGCGGCGGCGCCACCGACAGCCCGCTCGCCCCGGCGATCGCGAACCCGAGCAACACCAAGTTCCCGGTCATGTTCGCGGCGAATACCCGCCCCAGCCCGAGGTAGCAGGCAGCGTCGATCACCCCGGTGGTCAGCGTGAGCACCAGCAGCGTGCGGGTCAGCGGGTGCCGAAGCGAGTCCGTGCTCATCGCCCGACTCTTCGGCAACGCGGGCTGGTTTCCCCCGTGGGGCAGCGGCCCGACCGGCGCGGTCGCCCCGTTCGGGCGTACGCTCTAGCAGCCGTCTCTTTCGAGGACGAGCCGGATCCCGAGCCCGACCGGGGCGTCGCCGGGAATCGTTCCACCCGCGCCGTCCGCCAGCCCCGGCTTGACCAGCGCGACCACCTGGTCGACGGCTTCCTCGGCCGCCTTGTCGCCGAGCGGCGTCCTGCCGTCGGTGCACGGGTCGACCCGTTCCTTCGTCATGAACGCGAGGGCGAAGGTCCGCCGCGCGGGCGCGGCGAGGTGGTGGAACTGGGCGACGGTCTGCGGCTCCGCGCCCGCCGCGGTGGCGTGCACCGGGCTCGCGTCATGGAAGTCGAGTTTCAGCCCTTCGGCCTTGCATCCGAACTTGACGATGACCGGCAGTTCGCCGTGCAGCTCGCAGGTCGATTCGTTCGAATAGTTGTAGGTGTAGATCTTCCAGATCACGACCGCGGGGGTGCCGTTGATCTTGTAGACCAGTTCGGCGGCGTAGTGCGGCCCCTGATTGAAGAGGCTGAACCAGTGCTTGAGCTCCCAGTCGTCGATCGCCCCGGGCTTCAAGGTCGACTGGTCCTTGGGACGGCCTTCAAATGCCATTTCGTAGGTGGCCGGGCTGCAACCCGCGCACGGAGCCTCGACGATCCGCTGCGCCGCCGCGACCGTCAGCTCGTTGTTGCTGTTGTTCCTCACCTTGAAGCCACGGCTGTCCGCGCTCGCGGTGCCCGCCGCGAGCGCGGAGCAGAGGGCCAATGCCAGAATCGCCATGCCGACCAGCCTTCGCACCGCCGAGGCGCCTTCCGGGGTCACAGTGCTCTGTCTCTCCATAGCGGGATCCTAGGTTGGGTCCGCGACCGGCACCAGTGGACCCAAGTCCCCTCTCCAGCGTCTTCCCCACCGGCCTTCGTCCACCGGACGCACCGGCCGTCTTCCCCGCGCGACACCGGGCGTGCTTCAGACATCACTTCCCCAACGCTCCGGCTAAAGTCCAGCAGCTTGGGGCAGTGGCCCAATTGGCTAAGGCACCGGTCTCCAAAACCGGCGATTCCAGGTTCGAGTCCTGGCTGCCCCGTCTCCGCAATCGCGCTTGCAGAGCTAAATTCGAAGCCTCGTCAGGGTCCTAAAGCACTCCGGTCTTGACTCTCGGCGCCGCGGCGAAACCGCTCTGGAATGCGGCGACGCACTCCCGGTTTCGGCTTTCTTTCCCTTGGCTTTCCCTTGAGCAATCCCTCAAGTGAGCAAATCGGCGCCGAGCCTCCGCTTTCCGTGGCGGCGACGAACCGTCCATCCCTGTGGCGCCGCCGCAGTTCGCGCCTAGGCTGGCGCCATGGATTCCGCAGCGCTCGAGGACCTGGTCGCAGAAGCAACCCGTCGCCTCGCGACTGCAGCACCCAACGCCAAAGTGATCCTCTTCGGCTCACACGCACGAGGCGAGGCTCGTCCCGACAGCGACTTTGGACCTGCTCGTCATTGAGCCCGAGATGAAGAGTCGCCGCGCCGAGTACTCGAGGCTCCGCGAGGCTCTCGGCAATCTCGGCGTCCCGATCGACTTGGTCGTCGTCCCCGCTTCGCACATCGAAGAATGGGGCCACTTCGAGGGCACGATGCTCAACGACGCCCTGCGGGAAGGCCACGTCCTCATCGCGCCAGATGCAGAAAAATCAGACCTGGCCTAGATCATCCCCGTCTTCAAGTTCTTCCAGCAGTGCGATGATCCGAGTTCGTGCCGTCGGGAGCTCAACTGCCACGACGTCCCAGACGAGATCGAGATCCACACCGAAGTAGTCGTGAGCCAGCTTGTCTCGCATGCCTGCCATCTCGCGCCACGGCACCCCTGGCGCCCGCTCCCGCAAGCTAGGCGAAACGCACTTCGCGGCCTCGCCCACGATCTCCAGATTCGTCCTTCAGAGCGAGACCGCCTCGGCCAGGATCCGATCCCGCAGATACGGAGAGAGGCTCTTCTCCGTGACCACATCTACCACGACTCCGAGCGCTTCCTCCAGATCGTCGCCGAGCGCCACCAAGTCGAAGAGGCTTCGACCCTCGGACATATCGACAAGCAGGTCGAGGTCGCTGGAGCGGCTCGCCTCGCCACGGCCGACCGACCCGAACACGCGGACATTCCGCGCGCCGTGAGCAGCGCGATCCGATTGATGTCCTCGCGCTCCCGGGAGGCAAGCACAGAAGACGAGCCATGGGGTTCGTCGACCATAGGGACATCGTACGCCGCGGGGCGTACGCCATTCGACCGGAGGAAGCCCGATAACGGCCCTTATGTAGAGCGCGACCGACGAGCGCATCGATCGGCGCTCGAATCCTTCGCGGAAGTCTCGCCCAGAACTTCGCCGAGATTCGTTCCCTATGCCGTTCCCTACTGTTACGAGTGCCTGGCCCGCCGCGCTCTCGATCGCCGGTCCCAAGCCGCTGAACCTAAAGTCGGGCGCGTGGAGAACGGTCAAGATCAGGACGAGCAACGTCGGCGGCACCGCGACGAACCCGGGGACACTGCGGGCGAAAACGCTGGCGGGGGTCCTGGTCAAACCGGAAAAGCAACAACTGCCGGTCCTGCTTCCGGGGGGCTCGTACACGCTCGGCGTCCAGGTGGAGCTGACGAAGAGGGCGAAGAAGAAGTCGACGCTGTCGCTGTCCGCGTCCGCCTCAGGGGCGAACACCGGCACGGGTTCGGTCGTGCTCAAGCTCGAGACCGAACGCTAGGCTGCCCGCCATGAGCCTCCGTCACATCCCGGCCGTCCTGATCGCCGCCTTCACGTCCCTCCTCGTCTTCGCCTCCGCCGCCACCGCGGAAACGGTGGCCGGTGAAACCACCACGGTCGAATCAACAACGGGCATCCCCTCCCCGGAAGGCACGCTCGTCAAGGCCTCTGCGTCCTATGAATCGGCCAAAGGAAGCGTGATCGTCGCCGTCACGACCGGTGCCGAACCGCAGCTCGAAGTCCTCAACGAAGAAGGCCACCTCGAACGGAACTCCGGCGGGATCGACTTCGACCTCGTGAAGATGCCCGTGGCTTGCAGTGGCGCCTCCTACAAGGAATTCGCCGAACGGGTTGCACACGAACCTTCCTCATTCGATCCGTCCACCTTCTCGGCGGCGGCTTTCTTCAGCAGTTACGGCGATCCGACGTACCTGCTCGGCCAGATGAGGGGGCCCCCTCCGGTGGAATTCGCGGTCGCCAAGACTGTGGTGGGCCCCACAACTACCTTCTCGGCCGAAACGCACCCGCTCGTGAACCAGGGGTTCAACTGCGTCCTCGTGATGGCAGGGGCAGGCATGGGGCTGACCACCATGTCCTTCCCGCTGGCCCCGCCGCCTACCACCCCCGAGCCGGCACCGACTCCTCGCGCACCGACTGCACCGGCGCCTCCGATCCTCTCCATCACCACGCTCAAGCCGTTCAAGCTGAAGGTGGACAAGTGGAAGAAGGTCAAGGTCAAGGTGACGAACACGGGCGCGACGGCGACTACCCCGGGTGCCCTGCAGGTGAAGGTTCGGGCGGGTGTACGAGTCAAACCGGCAAGACAGCAGCTGCCCATCCTCCCGGCGGGGGGGTCGTTCGCGCTCTCCTTCCGGGTCGAGTTGACGAAGACGGCGAAGAAGAAGTCGACGCTGTCGCTCACCGCGTCCGCGCCGGGCGCGTCGGGCGCAACTGGGTCGCTGGCCCTGAAGCTCAAGCAATAGCGACGCTCTTCGGGCCGCCACGGCATGGCGTTGTCCGCGGGTCTTCTACCTGTAGTTCCTCAGTGTCTATCCGAAAACCCGCGTGTGCGACTGGCGAGTGCCGGACCGAGCGGGGGTAGGACGCAGGGAGGCCTAATGGCAGAGCCATTTGGACTCCCGAGGACGACGCCCCGCGAAGTGTGTCCGGCGCC
>JAFDWF010000018.1 GCA_018268575.1 Actinomycetota bacterium | reverse complement strand
TGGGTCTACGAGGATTCACCGATCCTTACCGCCGTTTCCGGGATGCGACGCGAACCGCCGGATGCGGACCCGCACGTCCGGTGGTGTGGGAGGGGCGGGGGTAAGCCCCGCCCCTACCCGATTCTGGAGCCCTACAGCCCCGCCGGGTGCCGCACGGCGGGCTTGGGGAGGATCTGGCTTTCGGGGGCGGCCATCTTCCATCACGGACCGCTGACGCCTTTGGGGCCGTTGCGGGTGTCGAAGCGAAGGCGGCGACGACCATGAAGGGCTACTCACGAACGACGAGCTTGACCAGATCCTCGATGATCTTCAAGTCGTCGGCGTCATGGGTCAGGAGGGCGGCGCCGTGGACATTGGCCGTCGCCGCGATCGCGAGGTCGGCGTCGCGGCGCCGTGGCCGCCCGCCGCGCTGCGCGACTGCGGCTTTCAGTCGGCCCCACTCCCGCGCCACCAAGTCGTTGATCGGCAGCGGATTGGGGAAGCGCGCCTCGATCGGTCCCAGGCGACCCGCCCACCGTGCCCGCGCCTCCTCGTCCTTTGCGATGAGCAGCCCGAAGTGCAACTCGGCGAGCGAGACCGTGCTTATCGCGACCTCGGACTCCGGGGTATTCGGCCTTCGATCAGGAACGGCGTGTCGAGGAGAAGCCGCAATTAACGCGTCGGCCAGGGATCATCGAACGCCTCGCTCTCGAAGCTCTCAATCTCTTCCATGAGCGTCGGGTCGGGTGGTAGGTCGGCGAGCGCGGCCAATTCGGACCCCCTTACCCACTGTCGCTTCCTCAGTGGCCCCAAGTGCGCCACCGGGCGGCCGGAGACCGTGATCTCCTCGCCGGCCTCGGCCCGGCGCAAGACGTCGCTGACGTTGTTTCGCAGCTCTTTCTGGGGAACCATCCGCATAAGGCCACGGTAGTGGAGTTGCTACCCCGGCTTACGCTCGCTGTCCCCGTCCGACTCGTCGAGCGGCGACCCGATGCCGTCGATCAGGGAACCCGGGGTGATCCCGAGCCCGTAGGCGAGCAAGACGGTCGTCGCCAGCCGGGGCGACCTCAAGCCGCGCTCCAGCAGCCCGACCTCGGTTCGGTGGAGGCCGGTACGGAAGCTCAGCTCTTCCTGCGTGAGCCCGGCCTTGAGGCGCTCGCGCCTCAGGTTGGCGCCGAATCGGGTTTTGAGCAGCCTCAGCGAGGCGGAGGGCATTGCCATTTCGCAAAAGTGGCGCGGAGCGTATCCGGCCTGCTCTACAGCCCCGCCGGGTGCCGCACGGCGAACTTGGGGAGGATCTGGCTTTCGGGGGCGGCCATCTTCCAGCGCGGGCCGCTGACGCCTTCGGGATCGTTGCGGGTGTCGAAGCGGAGGCCGGCGACGACCATGAAGACGTGTTCGGCGTTGGCGTAGATGGTGATCCACCTGCCGGGGCCGGGGTCGCCGTAGTGGGCGAGCTGGCCGCTGACCTGGGTGTAGGCGAGGAGGCCGGCGCCGTGGAGGGCGTAGCTCACCGCGCCTGAGCAGTCGTAGCCCCTCGAGATGAAGCTGGCGTGGCCGCCTCCCCACACGTACGGGCGGCGGTCGATTTCGTTGGCCGCGGCGATCACCCGCTTGACCACCGAGGGAGCTCCGGGGGGTGGGACCGCTTCGCCGTTCGCCAGGGTCGCGCCGCAGTTGGAGGCCGTGCGCAGGGCAGCGCTCTGCGCCGGTTCGCAACCCGCGCCCCAAGGGACGTCGGGCGCCCAGCCCGGGTAGCTCGAGCTTTCCGCCGCGCCGGCGGCGGGAGCTGCCGCCAGGGATACGGCGGCCGCGAGGGCGGCAAGTGGGATGGACCGGCGGAAGGCGATCGACGAAGGGTAGGGGAGAAGCTCCGGGCACGCAGGCGAGAGGCCGCCACGACAGAGCCGCCCCGCCGACCGCTACTCCGGCAGCCCGCTCGGACGCTGCCAGTTGCGCACGCCGGGGATCTCGAGGAAGCCCGCCTTTGTCAGGTTCGTGGTGGCGGCGGGGCTCGCTGTCTCGTCGTCGCACACCTCGGCGACGACGCTGTCGCACCCCGCCTTCGCCGCATCGGCCAGGCGCCTCGCGATCAAGGCGGAGTGGCAGCCGCGCCCGCGGGCGGTCGGCAGGGTCGCGTCGAGCGCGAGCCAGGCCAGGTTGCCCATCGTCAGCATCGATCCGCACGCCACTTCCCAGCCGTCGAGGCTCGCGGCATAGCAGCGCCAGCCCTCGCGTTCGGGCAGGCCGAACACGAGGACGGTCGCCAGGCTCGAGAGGTCGAAGGATTTGGTCACGATGTGGCTCATGCCTTCGGTCTCCGTCGGGTCGAGCTCGCGGATCGAGATCGGGCTCGGAACCTCCTCGCCGCGGGTTGTCGCCGGCCGTAGGTAGCGGCGCATTGTGGTGCCGCGCTCGTAGCCCCGGGTTTCGAGCCATTCTTCGGCCGCCTTGGTGCCGGGACGGTCCTCGGTGACGGAGACCCGGTAGTCGACCTCGAAGGCGCGGACCCATTCGATCGCCTGGGTGAGGTAGCCGTCCTCGATCGCGCCGGGCTCGGCGACGCCGTGGACGCGGTTGATCAGCTTCGAGTCGGGAAGGTCGCCGAACACGGTCGCGAAGATCGGGCCGAACCATCGGCATCGCACTTCCGCCTCCTCCACCGCGTCGGTCGGCGCGGTCCGCCACAGGTCCTCCCGAAAGCGGAGCTCGGCTGCGGCGATCGCAGATCCGTCGTACATCGGTGCCCTCCCAAGCCCTCGACTGTTCCCTTGCTCGGCCCAACCGGGATTGTATGGAAGAAACTTCTTAAGTTTGAGAATTTCTCGGAATTTTTCGCCGGAATGGACAGGTTTCCGGTACGAAGAAGGGCGGCCCGGAGGCCGCCCTTCCCACTGCGCTCTCGTCAGGAGAGCTTTGCCTTGAAGCCTCAGCCCTTCGGCGTGCAGGCGCGGATGATTTCCGTCGCCGCTTTGGTGCCGTCTTCGAACTTGCCGAGGACGTGCACTTTCAGCTTGCCGTCCTGGCAGGTCGAGCTGATCGGGTTCTTGCCGCCGACGTTCTTTTTGATTTCCAGGCTGAACGAGGTGATCGATCCACTGCCGCCGGCGAGCTGCGGCACTTTCGCCACGGCGAGCGTGCCGAAGCGGCCGTGCTTGTGTTTGGTGATGGTCACCGTGGTGACCAGCGCGCCGTTGATCGGGTTGGAGAAGTAGGCGTGGATGTACATGATCGCCTTGCCGCCCTTTTCGCCGCCGCTGAAGACGAGCAGCTTCGAGGGGACGTTGAACGGTTTCTGTTCCGCGAAGGCGACCTGGGCGGTCGTCTTGCCTTCGCCGATCAGCGCCGGCTTGCAGGCCTTGAGGGCCGCGGCGGTGTCGGTCGCCTGCAGCTTGCCCGAGGTGCAGGTCGGGATGCCCTTGAGGTGGACCTGGCCGGCTTTGTCGGCTTCCAGGACCACTTCGCGGATCGCCGGCGGGTGGCTGCCGTCGGCCTCTTTGACTTCGCCGGACGCCTTCAGCGAGATCGGCGTCTGCTTGGTCTTCGAAAGCGCCTTCGGGCTGAAGCCGCCGTTGGCCGTCAGTTCGAGATTGCCGACTTTGACCGTGACCGGGGCTTCTCCCCCTGCCGCGGTGGCGATCCCGACCGCCGAGACGGCAATCAGCGCCCCCAAGGCGAGCACTATCAGCACGTGTTTGCGCATATCCCTATGTCTCTCCTTATCACCGGCCGACCCGTCGGGGGCCTGGGCCGTCGAAAGCTTGCGCGAATCCGTGAAGCGGTCTTCGCGTGCGGGGGACCTATACCACCCCCTCGCACTCCATAAACCCGTAAATGGGCCGAAAGAAGCGGTCCGGCTGCCCTATCTCGGTACCGCTGTGTGCTCGGGTCGGTCAGGGGCCGAGTGAGGTGATCGGGACGACCTGGACACCGTCGGCACGGACGTAGCCGTAGCCCCGGGCGACGATGACGGCGAGAACCGCCGGCTGCCCGCTCTTGGCGGTGTCGATTTCGGCGGCGAGCTTGAGCAGGCTGTTGGCGGCCTCCTCGATCGGTCGCTCGCCCCCGAGCTTCACCTCGAAGGCTCCCCAGCGATCAGGGCATTCGACGATCGCGTCGACCTCGAGGCCCTTGTTGTCACGATAGTGGCCTACCTCGCCGCGTCGGCCCTGTGCGTAGATCCGTAGATCTCGCACCACCAAGGACTCGAAGAGAAAGCCGAGCAGGTTCAGATCGCGCAGGAGGGCGCTGGGATCGGCGCCGATCCCAGCGGCGGCCAGGGATGGATCGACAAAATGGCGCTTCGGTGCCCCGCGCAGGCGCGAGCGCGAGCGGAGGTGAGGTCGCCAGGCGGGCTGGTTCTCGACGACGAAGAGGCGTTCGAGCGCCGACAGGTACTCCCCCACGGTGTGCGGTTTCACCGCCACCTCGCCGCCGGCGGTGTCGGCACCGAGGGTCGCCACCGACACATTGGTGGCGACGTTGCGAGCGAGACTCGTGATCAGTCGGCGGACGCGGGTAGGGTCTCGCGCCACCCCGTCGACCTGCTCGATGTCGGTTCGGGCAATCTCCTCGAGGTAATCGGCCACTCCGACCCCCGCGGCGTCGACCGTCACCCCTTGCAGGGCGGGCCAGCCGCCCCGGACGATGGCCTCGGTCACCTCCGCCAGCTCGACTCCACGGTCGGGAGCTCCTGCCGCTTCGCCCGCCATCAGGTGGGCGAAGGAGATCGCTCCGTCGCTCAGGCCCGACTCGAAGAGTGACATCGGCCTCATGCGCAGGCGACCGAACCGGCCGGCACCGGAGTGGCGCGCCTCGTCGTCGGCAGGGACAGCCGAGCCGGCAAGGATGAACTGGCCGGGTGCGCCTCGTTCATCGACGGCGCGGCGGACGTGGTTCCAGAGCACTGGCTCCAGCTGCCACTCGTCGATGAGGCGGGGAGGGTCACCGTCCAGGATCAAGCCCGGGTCGACCTCGATCGCGGCCCGCGCCGCGGCGTCCACGTCCAGCAGCACCTCGCTGGCGGCTCGCCGGCGGGCGGTTGCGGTCTTGCCACAGGCCTTCGGGCCCTCGATCAGGACCGCGCCGCTCGTTTCAAGGCGCTGGTCGAGCTCCTGGTCGGCGATGCGTGGACGGTAGTCGCCATCGGCCATGCTCTCCGCATTGTAGGGCTAGCGGCAGGTTTGCAAGTAGTTTGGCGGCAGGTTTGCAAAGAAGCCAGCGGCAGGTTTGCAAGGGAATCGGCGGCAGGTTTGCAAGGAGGCCGGCGGCCAGATTGCAGGATGCCTCAGTCGATCCAGACGACCTGATCGCGGTCGGGGCCGACGCCGACGATCTTCACCGGCACCCCGGCGTACTCGGCGATGAAGCCGAGGTAGTCGCGCGCCTCGGTCGGCAGGTCGGCCGCGGTCCGGCATTGGCCGAGGTCGGCGTCGAAGCCGGGCAGCTCCTCGTACTCGGGCGTGGCCGAGTGGAGGATCGACTGGTGGTAGGGGAACTCCTCCAGGACCGCGCCCTCCTTCGAGCGGTAGCGGACCGCGACCCGCAGCGGGCCGATCCCGCTCAAGACGTCGAGCTTGGTGATCGCCAGGGCGTCCATCCGGTTCAGCCGCACCGCGTAGCGCAGCCCGACGAGGTCCATCCAGCCGGCGCGGCGCTTGCGCCCGGTGGTCGTGCCGTACTCGTGGCCTTGCTCGATGATCTGGTCGCCGACCTCGTCGTCGAGCTCGGTCGGGAAGGGGCCGGCGCCGACCCGCGTCGTGTAGGCCTTGGCGATCCCCCAGACTTCGTCGATGTCGGTAGGGCCGACCCCGGCGCCGACGGTAGCCGCGCCGGCGATCGGGTTCGAAGAGGTGACGAAGGGATAGGTGCCGTGGTCGAGGTCGAGCAGGGTCGCCTGGGCGCCCTCGAAGATCACCGTCTCACCGCCGTCGAGCGCGTCCCAACAGAGCTTCGCCGTGTCGGCGATGTGCGGCTCCAGCCGGTGGCCGAAGCTGACGTGTTCCTCGACCATCGCGTGCAGGTCGGGGCGCGGGTCGACCACGCCGCCCATCGAGCCCTCGGCTGCCGCCTTCGCCTCGTCGCCGGCTTCCTTGCGCAGCTTGCGCCGCTGCACCGAGAGTTCGCGCAGCGCCTGCTGCTTCGGCTCGAGCGCGGCGCGGATCTTCGTCCGCAGGATCTTCTCGTCGAGCAGGTCCTGGACCCGGATGCCCAGCCGCAGCGCCTTGTCGGCGTAGGCGAGGCCGATCCCCCGCCGCGTGGTGCCGATCGAGTTCTTCCCCAGTTTCGTCTCGCTCGCCGTGTCGAGGAGCACGTGGTAGGGCATGATCAGGTGCGCGTTGGCGGAGAGTCTGAGGTTGGCGACGCTCACCCCGGCGCGTTTCAGCCCGTCGATCTCGCTGAGCAGGACGCGCGGATCGACGACGACTCCGTTGCCGATCACGCAGGTCTTCTCGGAGTGGAGGATCCCCGACGGGATCAGGTGGAAGGCGTAGGTCTCACCGCCGCGGACGATCGTGTGACCCGCGTTGTTGCCCCCCTGGAAGCGGACGATCGTGGTAGCCCGCTCGGCGAGCAGATCGGTGATCTTGCCCTTGCCCTCGTCGCCCCACTGGGCGCCGACTATGACCACGCCTGGCACTGGGCGGATTCTGACGGGTGCGGGCGGTGGGTGCGGCCACGGTCCCTGATATGAGCCGTCGGGAGCAGGTGCAGCACGGTGCTACACTCGCGCCGTGCCGACCACGAGACCCCGCCACACGATCACCGAGACGCCCTCCGTGCAGGCCGCGTTGGACGAGCTGCGGGCGAAGCTGGGCGAGGGGGAGCGGATCGACTTCGGCGAGCTGGTCACGCTCGGGGCGGAAGCCAAGGCGCGCCGGCTGGTCGACCAGAACGAGGAGGCGAGGCGGGCGCGTCGGGAGATGATCGACTGGATCCTGAACGGCAACGGGCCCAAAGTGGATCTCGATGCGGCAGAAGAGGTCAAGTACCTCGGCCTGATCGCTCGCTACGACGACGAGTAACGTGGTGCTGATCGACAACTCGGTGTGGTCGCGGCTCCTCGCCGGGACGGTGCCGCGCGTCCGCCTCAATCTGGTGGTCGAGATGCTCGACTCGGAGGAGATCGCCACCTGCCTCCCCTTTTTGCTCGAGGCTGGCTATTCGACCGAGTCGGCGGCAGACCATGAGCAAAGCATCGATCGGCTCGGCACGTTGCCGTCCGTTTCGATCGATGCCGACGTTGAAGCAACTGCGCGCAAAGCGCAACGGGAGCTGGCTCGTGTCGGCCATCATCGGATCGCGCCGATCGACCTGATGATCGCCGCCTGCGCCCATGAGGCCGGTTACGGCGTCCTCCACTACGACCGCGATTACGACCGCATCGCCGAGCAGACCAGCCTTCGCTTCGAGAGCGTCTGGCTCGCGCCGGCGGGGTCGCTTTAGCCCGGTTCTCAGGCGGCGCTGGGGTACGAGCCGTAGCGGCGGTCGCTGCCGAACAGCGGCACTTCGTCGCAGATCTCGGTCAGGCGCGAGACGGTCCGCGAACCGATCTGCTCCTCCAGCTCCTCGTGCGTGAGGTTGGTGGTGATCACCACCGAGCGCTCTGTCTCGTAGCGCTCGTTGACCAGCGCGTAGAGCTGCTCGAGCACCCAGTCGGAGCGTTTCTCCGCCCCGAGGTCATCGATGTGGAGGAGGTCGACCGAGGTCAGCTTGTCGAACAGCGAGAGGTAGGAGTCGCCGCCCGGCTCGGAGTCGTAGGTGCGGCGGATTCGTGCCAGCAGCTTCGGCAGCGAGTAGATCGCGACGCTGCGCCCGGCCTCCAGCGCCGCCTTCGAGATCAGCATCGCCAGCGTCGTCTTGCCGGTGCCGGTATCGCCGAAGATCCACAAGCCGCGCCCTTCGCGCAGCCGCCGGTCGAGATCGTCGACGAAGGCGCGCACCTCTGTCACGGCCGCTTTCGTCTGCAGGTCGCGGACCATGTCGGCGACCGGCGGGCGGTCGAAGGAGACGCCGCGGTAGCGGGCCGGGATCACCGAGGAGATGCCGCGGTTGTGGCCGCGGCTCAGCCGCCCCTCGCGGCAGTCGCAGGGCCGGGCGACGTCCTCGGGGCCGAGGATCCAGCCGGACCCGTCGCAGATCCCGAGCGGGCAGACCTGGTCGCGGAACGGTTCCGAGCGGGCGATCGCCATCAGAACTCGGGTCCCGACGCGGCCGCCTCTTCGTAGGGCGGCGGGCCTTCTTCGGCCGGCCGGTCGATCGGCGACTCCTGGCCGCTGTAGTCGGCGAACTTCGGATAGCGGTCGAGGAAGACCAGCTCTTTGGTCGCGATCGGCCCGTTCCTGTGCTTGGCGATGATCAGGTTGGCGAGGCCGTCCGGCTCCTCGTCGGGGTCGCGGTAGTAGTCGGCCCGGTAGAGGAAGGCGACCAGGTCGGCGTCCTGCTCGATCTGCCCCGACTCGCGCAGGTCCGACAGCTGCGGCTTCGGCGGCGAGCGCTGCTCGGGCGCGCGGGAGAGCTGGGAGATCGCCATCACCGGCACCTGCAGCTCACGGGCGAGGATCTTCAGGCCGCGGCTGATCTGGCCGACCTGCTCGACCCGGTTGGCGCGCGGATCGTCGGAGCGCATCAGCTGCATGTAGTCGAGGATGATCAGGCCGAGCCCGCCGCGGGCCTGTTCTTGGGCGTGGAGGCGGCGCGCCTTCGCCCGCAGGTCGAGGATGCCGAGGTCGGAGGAGTCGTCGAACCAGAGCGGCGCCTGCTCGAGTTCGTTGCAGGCCCGCACCACCTTCGGCCAGTCGCGCTGCGACACCTGGCCTTTGCGCAGCTTGTCGCCCGGGATCCGCGCGCGGCAGGCGATGAAGCGCTGAGCAAGCTCGACCTCCGACATCTCGAGCGAGAAGAAGGCGACCGGCTTGTCGCGCTTGACCGCCACGTTTTCGGCGATGTTGGCGACCAGCGCGCTGTTGTGGACGATCACGTCATCGGCGACGAAGTTGCGCAGCCCGGGCACGTCGAGGTCGTAGGTCTCTTCTTCGCCTACGTACTCGACCGACTCGACTTCGTCCCACCAGATGTCGGAATCGCAGAGTTCGTCCAGGGTGGGGGAGGCGGTTGCGGTGGCGAGCTCGGCCACCAGGCCGCGCGAAGGCGCCCGCGAGCCGACGTGCCAGTTGTGGTTCCGGGGTCGCCCGGTCAGCTCGCTCACCGCCGCCCAGATCCGGTCGCCCTTGGCCAGCAGGATGTCGTCCCAGATCTCGACCGGGAGCGTGTCTGCATTGGTCGAGCGGGGCACCTTGTCGAGCCGTGCCAGCACCCTGGCCTGTGCGTCCTCCTTGCCCGGGATCTGGATCAGCTCGCAGAAGCGTCGCAACCCGTCCTGGCCGGTGATCCTGACCTCGCGAGCGACCTTGCCGGTGCCGTCGTAGATCGGTCGCTTCAGCGTGCGGATCGCGGCGACGATCCCCAGCCGCAGCAACAGGTGCTGGACATCGCGCGCGAGGCGCTCGCTGATCGTCGTGTAGCCGATCTGCGCCAGGCCGTCGCTGCAGTGGACGTGGCCGTCGCACGCGTAGATGACGCCGAGGAAGCGCGCGAGCTGCTCCTCGCCGAGCCCGAAGATCGCATCGGGGACGAACTTCTCGGCGGAGCGCAGGCCCATCAGGCCGTGACGGCTGAGCATCGCGGTGACGGGATTGTGGCAGGAACCCGGGCCGGCGCTGATCAGGGCGTTGCCATGGGTCTGCCCGCCTGCGACCCGGAGTTGCGGGTCGTAGGCACCGGCCGCCGTCTCGATGAGCGGCAGGACAGCCGAGCCGCGCCCGTAGCAGAAGCGAGGGGTCCTCTGGGTGATGGCGCCATCGGCGATCAGCGCGGCAAGGAGGACAATCTCCTGGTCGGGAAGTTCATCAGCGATCGGGGGGCCGGGAAGCTTGCGGGGCACCGCGATCCTGGTCCCTTTCTCGATCTCACCGAGTTCCCGCCAGCCGGAGCTGGTCAGGACCGGGTGGTTGGAGGTTGCCTCGGTCCAGCGGCCGAGGCGGGTCGTCAGACGGTAGACGGGTTTGCGGCCGTTGCTCGCGATCGCGGCGACCTTCGCCGGGACCATCTTCAGGTTCGGGCCGAGGGATGCAACCCAGACCTCCTCCCCTTCTTGATGAGCCTTGAAGAGCGAGTCGAGGCGTCGGCGCGCCCCGGTGGCGGGGTCGTAGATCAGACTTTGCGCGGCACTGCACTTCCCCATCGCAGGCCGTGCGGCGATGATGATCAGGTTGCCGGGCTGGAAGCCGCCGGTGACCGCGTCGATGTCGCGGAAGCCGGAGGGGGTGCCGGTCAGTTCCATCTCGCCGGTCGAGAGCTTCTCCAGCCGGTCGACCTCGTCGTGGAGGATGTCGCCGAGGATGCGGAAGTCGGAGGCCTGCTCCTTGTGGGCGACTTCGAAGAGCAGTTTCTCGGCCCGCTCGGAGAGTTCGCGCGGCTCGCCGTCGCGCTCGTTGACCCACTCCTGGATCTCCTGGCCGGCGCCGAGGAGGCGGCGCAGCAGCGAGTTCTGCTGGACGATCTCGGCGTAGTGCTTGGCGTTGCCGGCGGCGGGGACCTTGGCGGCGAGCTCGGAGACGTAGTGCTTGCCGCCCGCCTCGTCGATCTTGTTGCGCTGGGTCAGCGCCTCGGCGACGGAGAGCTCGTCGACCGGCTTGGAGGCGGCGTAGAGGTCGTGGATCGCCTCGAAGATCGCCCGGTGGCGGTCGAGGTAGAAGTCGGCCGAGTTGAGCTTGACCTCGTCGATCACCCTAGTCAGGGTCGGCTCGGAGACCAACATCGCGCCGAGGACGGACTCCTCGGCCTCGATGTTCTGCGGCGGTACGTGGGTGGCCGGGGACGGAGGCATCGATTAGGGATAGAGGGTGGGGCGGCGGCAAGTGGGGGGCCGCCGGGGACGGGCACCGATCAAACCAGAGCCGGGACTCCGGTCGGGCGGGTGAGGATGCAAATACGTGGAAAAGAAATTCACGCTTCCGTGACGAAGCGCGGGAGTTGCGGCACGGTGAGGAACTCGGCCGCGGTGAGCGCCGCTACGCGGCGCGCTTGACTATTTCTCCTCGGAGATGATCGTCTTGACCGCGGCGACATTGCCGTCGCCGAGGTCGATCTCGACCATGAAGGTGCCGAGCTCACGCAGCGGCTGGTCGAGCTTGACCTTGCGTTTGTCGATCCGCAGGTCGCGGGCGTCGCGGAGCGCGTCGACGATCTGCTGCGGGCCGACCGAGCCGAAGAGGTGACCGTCCTCGCCCGCGCGCTCGTGGATCGTGAGCACGGTTTTGGAGAGCAGGCCGGCGGCTTCGGCTTCGCGGGCGACGCGGGCCTGGGCGGCGCGCTCGGCGGCCTCCATGCGGCGCTGCGCTTCCTCGAGCGCGCCCGGGGTCGCGGGCTGGGCCAGCTTGCGCGGGATCAGGAAGTTGCGCAGGTAGCCGGGGGAGACGTCGACGGCGGTACCGCGCTCGCCGAGGTTCTCGACGTCGGCCAGCAGGATCGCCTGCGCCATCAGCGCTCTCCGACGTAGGGCAGGAGCGCGATTTCGCGCGCCCGCTTCACGGCCACCGAGAGCTGACGCTGGTGGGCGCGGGAGAGGCCGGTGACGCGACGGCCGCGGGTCTTCCCCTTGTCGGAGAGGAAGCGGCGCAGCAGGTTCAGGTCCTTGTAATCGACGACTTCGGCGTTGACCCGGGTGTATTTCCGCGGCCGGGCGCGATCGGCGCCGCGGCGGCCCCGACGGGCGCCTCCGGTCGATGAAGTCTCACGTGCTCCTCTAGGCATAACGGATCGGGAAGCTTACAGACCGGCGCGCGCAGGCGCGTTGGGCCGACCGACGCGGGTGCTAAGCGGGAGCGCGCCGGGGCGCGCTCCCGGGTCGGGGCTCAGAAGGGGATGTCGTCTTCGGCCCCGCCGCCACCGCCCGCGGGCGCGCCGCTGAAGTCCGACATGTCGGCCGGCACGTCGCTCTGCGGCGCGGGGTAGGACTGCCCGCCACCACCACCGCCGTTGCCGTTCGGGGCGCCGCCACCGCCGTCGCGCGAGCCGAGGAACTGGACGCTGTTGGCGATGATCTGCACCGCCTGGCGCTTGCCGCTGCCGTCTTTCGCCTCCCACTCGCGCCAGTCGAGCCGGCCTTCGACCGCCACCGGCCGGCCGCGCTGCAGGTAGGTCGCGCAGTTGTCGGCCTGGGCACCGAAGACGACCACGTCGAAGTAGTTCGGCTTGTCGACCCACTGGCCGCTCTGGCCGTCTTTGCGCCGGCTGTTGACGGCGACGCGCATCTCGCAAACGGAGGTTCCGCCGCCGGTGCTGCGCAGTTCTGGGTCGCGCGTGAGGTTCCCGGTGATGACCACCACGTTCACGTTCGAAGCTGCCAAGAGAGTTCACTCCTCTGGATTCGTTGTCGGCTTCCCAGTCTAGGTGCGGGGACGGCGCGACCCTCCCCCCTGGCGGGGAACGTTTTGCGGAAAGAGCGGGAGCGGCGCGGGAGGCGGCGCTACTCGTCGGCCGGCTCGGCGGCGACGGGCTCGGGGCGATCCTCGCGGGGACCGCGATCGCTCGGGGCGCCGGTCCGCTCGCGTGGCCCGGGGGCGGCGACGGCGGGCGGCACGATGCTCGGCGTGTTCGGCTCGACTTTGAAGATGCGGAAGCGCAGCACACCGTCGGCGATCTTCAGGTTGTGGTCCAGGGTGCCGAGGAGATCGGTCGGCGCCTCGAAGCGGAACCAGCGATAGTCGGCCTCGGTGCGGCGGTTGATCTCGTAGGCCATCTTGCGCAGGCCCCAGGTGTTCTCCTGCTTGAGGCTGCCGCTGCCCTCGATCTGGCCGCGCGCCTGCTGCGCCAGGGCATCCCTGGCGGGGGCGTCAAGCTGGGGGTCCAGCATCAGGACAAGCTCATATTCGCGTGGTGCGGGCAAAGCGGCGAAGGACTATAGCGGGGTCAGTGCGGAGCGAACTCTTCGCTGCCGTCGCCAGGCGTGGATGAGGGCGCCGGGGCGGATTCTGGTGGGGGTTCCGGGGGCGGTGCGGGAGGCGCTGGCGGGACGTATTCGGGGACCGGGACTGAGGTCGATTCTGGCACCGGCGCGGCCGGTTCGGCGGTCGACTTGGGGTGCGCCCCGCGAGGGTGCCCCCTCGGGGTTCGCTTGATCCGCCGTTTGGGTCGACTTCCGATCACCGTGGTCGAGGCGGGTCCATCCGCGGTGGGTTTGGGACGCACCTTCCGGTGGTGTTTGCGCTTGCGCGTGGGTTGTCGACCTCGGGGCTCGGCGATCGTCCGGTCCGGCTTCGCCTGTGGCAACCCGACGTCGGCCGCCAGCGGCGGCGGCTCCGGCGCGCGCAGCAGCCCCGGCAGCAGCCGCAGGGCGAGCAGGCCGACGACGACGATCGCCGCGACCCGCGCGACGCCGCGCCACCTGATCCGCACGCTCGCCATCCACCTTTGAGGGCTTAGTCCCCACCATCTCTCCCCCCCGGGCCGAGCGCGTTCGCAGTTCTCCCCACATAGCGTGGGAAAGTGCGAACGCACTGCCGGGGCGCCGGCGGTTCGGCGCGTCCCTCAGCCGGTCCGCGCCGCGCGCGCCCTTTCGATGTCGGCGAGCTGGTCGTCGATCCAGTCACCCGGGTTGCGGGAGAAGATGATCTCGCGCAGCCCCTGCGCCCACTCGGCCTTCTGCCCGGGGTCCATCGTCAGCGCCCGGTAGATCGAGTCGGCCTGCTCTTGGATGTCGAACGGGTTGACCGAGATGACGTGGTCCATCAGCTCGTGATGGGAGCCGGTGTTCTCGGAGAGCATCAGCACCCCATCGCGGGTGTTGACCGCCGGGGCCTCCTTCGCCACCAGGTTCATCCCGTCGAAGATCGCGTTCACCATCAGCAGGTCGTAGTGCTTGTAGCGGGCCACCGCGTCGGCGAAGTTCTCGTAGATCTTCAGGTCGATCGGCATCCAGTCGGTGGTCCCGTGGCGATGGTTGACCACCGCGACCAGGGCTTCGATCCGCTCGCGGTACTCGGAGTACTCGGGCACGTCCTGGCGCGAGGGCTGCAGGTGGGCGATGAAGGTGACTTGTTCGCGGAACTCGGGGTGTTGGGTGAGGAAGGTGTCGAAAGCGGTGAATCCGCGGAGGACGTTCTTCGACAGGTCGGCGCGGTCGACGCGGATGATCAGGTAGCGCCGGCGCCGCTCCAGCACCTCGCGCTCGGCCTCCGCCACCTCGGCCGAGGCCGCCTCCCGCCGCAGCCGCTCCGCGTCGATCCCCAGCGGGTAGGCCCGCGCCCGCGTCAGGTGGCCCCTGTACCTCACTTCCGCCTCGGCGTAGTCGACCTCCGCGCCCTCCAGCAGTTCGTCGCAGCAGCGCAGGAAGTTGAGGCAGTAGGCGTGGGTGTGGAAGCCGATGATGTCGTTGGCCAGCATCCCTTCGTAGATCGCCTCGCGGATCCGCCCCGGCAGTACCCGCCAGCTGTCGGGCTGCGACCAGGGGATGTGGACGAAGTGGTGGAGGAAGACGTCGGGGCGCGCCGCGCGGATGATCTCCGGCGCCGTGTAGAGGTGGTAGTCGTGGAGCATCACCAGCGGGTCCTCTTGGCCCTCGATCTGCCTCACCACCGCCTCGGCGATGTCGCGGTTGACCTGCTGGTAGCCGAGGTCCCAGGCGTCGAGCTCCTCCTGGCGGATGTCCGGTGCGTTGGAGAGGTCCCAGAGGTAGTGCTGGATGAACCAGAGGATCGGGTTGGCGATCACGTTGTAGAAGCGGTCGTAGGCGCGCGGGTCGGACTCCACCATCAGCACGCGATACTCGATCCCGTCGATGTCGAGCGATACCGGGCCGCCCTCCTCCTCGGAGACGATGACGTCCTCTTCGGTCATCGCCGAGGCGATCCAGAGCGAGTCGCGGTGGGAGACGAGGCCGGAGAGCGCGGTGACCAGGCCGCCACCGCCGCGGCGCACCGTGCGGTTGCCGTCCTCGTCACGCTCGAACTGGGCGGGCCCGCGGTTCGAGACGATGATCAGCGGCGCGTCGGCCATCGGTCCCTAGATTAAGGGAGGGCCGGAGCCGCTACGTGTCGAGCCGCTTCAACAGGTCGAGCCAGTCGCGCAGGAGGCGGGGCGAGAGGAACTCGCGGCGCGCGTGCTCCTTGCCTTCGCGGCCGAGGGTCTTGCCGAGGCCCGGGTCCTTGAGGATGTCGAGGCTGCGCTCGGCGCACTCCTCGGCCGAGTTGACGAGGAAGCCGGAGACGCCGTCCTCGATCTGCAGCGGGATCCCGCCGACGTTGCCGCCGATCGTCGGCCGTCCCTTCCAGAGCGCCTCGGTGACGGTCAGCCCGAACCCCTCGCGGATCGACTTCTGCAGGCAGACGTCGGACTGCGACTGGAAGGCGTTGACCTCGATCGCGCCGACGTTGTTGAGGTTGGAGAGGATCTTGATGTCGGGGTCGTTGTCCGCGTATTCGTAGGTTTTCTGGAAGTACTCGCGGCCCTCGGGGTCGTCGGTCGCCATCGAGCCGACCATCGCCAGCTGCGTGTCGGGCACCTGCTCGGTCACCTGACGGTAGGCGTCGATCACGCCGATCGGGTCCTTCCACGGGTCGAAGCGGCTGACCTGGGTGAGCAGCGGGCGGTCCGGGTCGATCCCGAACTGCTCGCAGATGAAGGCGGCGTCCTCGCGCGAGAAGGCCATGTTCTTCGGCGAGAGCGGGTCGATCGCGGGCGGGACGATGTTGACCCCGTCGCGCGCCCCGTTCATGTCCCTGGGCACGTATTGCTCCATGTGCCAGACGGTCGCGTCGTACTCTTCGATCAGCGGCAGCAGGCGGGCGATCGGCGCCGGGTTCGGCGTCGAGAGGTCGATGTGGCAGCGCCAGATCCAGTTCTTGCTCTGCGCCCGGGCGCCGCGCCGCAGGCCGATCGGCTGCGGGTCGTGGACGATCACCGTGTCCCACTCGCCTTCCAGCCCGTCGGCGTTGATCTGGTTGATCTCGTCGAAGATTGCCCACTGCTCGTCGGAGAGCGTCTCCGGCGCGCCCTGCAGCGAGTTGTGGAGGAGCTTGGTCGCGTTGAAGAACTCCTCCTTGCCGAAGATCACGTGCCAGTGGGCGTCGAGGCCGACGTCCCGCATCAGCGGCACGATCGTGTAGAGGATCTCGGAGACGCCGCCGCCGAACGCGGTCGCGCTCACGTGCAGGACGCGTTTGCCCTTGAGCGGCTCGGCCAACTCGCGGATCCGCTCCATCGTCTCCTTGCCGACGATGCTCCCGTAGTCGGCGAGCGACTTTTGTCCGATGGCGACTTCCTGAAGCAAGAGCGGAGTTTTACTAACCGAAGCGGCGACGTTCCATGCGCGATTCGGCTATGTGACGAATCGACGCACGGCGCGTGGGTACAGAGGAGCGCCGGGGGAGACCAGGGGGACCGCCTCGGCGATCCCCATCCCTCCCCTCGGAGCACCCCGAAGCAGGAACGCCTATTCCGGTTCGACCTGATCCGGCCGCTTGCCCAGCGTCACCTCTATGTCCTGCTTCTTGTTGTCGCGCAAGATCGTCAGCTTGACCTTTTCGCCCGGCTGCTTTTCGTCGATCAGCTCGATCAGGGAGTCGGGTTGGGTGACTTCGTCGCCTTCGACCGCGACGATCACGTCGCCGCCGGTTTCGTATTCGGCGGCCTGGAAGCGGATCGTGCCGTCGCCGCCGCGCAGGCCCGCCTTCGCCGCCGGGCCGCCCGGGACGACGGTCGAGATCAGGGCGCCGAATTCGGTGTCGAGGCCGAGCTTGTCGGCGAGCTGGGGGTAGAGCGGCTGGGTGGAGACGCCGAGGTAGGCGTATTCGGCGTGGCCGCTCGCGCGCAGCTGCTGCACCGAGCGCATGATCGCCGAGATCGGCACCGCGAAGCCGACGCCGTCGTTGGCGCCCGAGTTGGTCTCGATCTGCTGGTTGATCCCGACCACCTTGGCGTCCGCTTCCAAGAGCGGGCCGCCCGAGTTGCCGGGGTTGATCGAGGCGTCGGTCTGGATCGCGCCCTCGATCTGGAACTGGGTCAGCGATTTGACCGCTCGGTCGGTGGCCGAGACGACCCCGACCGAGAGCGAGCGCTGCTCGCCGAATGGGCTGCCGATCGCCGCCACCGGCTCGCCCACCACCAGCGCCTTGTCGTCGCCGAGCTGCAGCGGGTGGAGGGGGAAGCCTTCCGGTTCGACCTTCAGCAGGGCGACGTCGGCGAACGGGTCGAAGCCGACGATCTTCGCTTCGAGGACGTTGCGGTTCTCGAATTCGACGAAGACTTCGGAGGCGGGCTTGCGGCTTCCGCCCGATTCGTCGGTGACCACGTGGGCATTGGTGACGATTTCGCCGTTTTCGTCGAGGACGAAGCCCGATCCCTCGGCGCCGCCCGCGCCGGGGAAGACGGAGCGGATCGTAACCACCCCGGGCGCCGCCTCTTCGTAGATGCGGGCGGCGTCGAAGCCGGGCGAGGAGGCCTCGATCGCCACTTCGGGCAGCTGCTGGGCTTCGGCCTCGGTGCTCGCGCCGGCCGCTTCGCCCGCGCTCGACTCGCCCTTGTCCTTGAAGATCACGGTCGAGCTGCCGCTGCCGCAGCCGGCCAGGAGGGCGAGGGACAGCGCCGCGGCCAGCAGGAGGAGGGCCGCAGCGGTGACGCGACGCCCGCTCACCGCGGCGCCTTGACCAGCGGCCGCGGCGGCGCCGTCGCGGTCGGCCGCGCCTGCGGCAGCTCCAGGGTGAAGGCGGTGAAGCGGCGGCTCGAGCTGATCGTGATCCGCCCGTCCATCCGCTGCGCGATCTCGGTCGCGATCGCCAGGCCGAGGCCCGACCCACCGGCGCTGTCGCCGGTGTAGAAGCGCTCGAAGATCCGGCCCTGCACCCGCTGCGGGATCCCCGGGCCCTGATCGGAGACGATCAGCTCGGCGCGGCGGCGGCTGGAGGAGTTGGCGGTCACGGAGATCTCGGTGCCCTCGGGGGTGTGGGTGAGGGCGTTGTCGAGGAGGATACGGACGATCTGGCGCACCCGTTCACGGTCGGCGAGCGCGATCACCGGCCGCTCGGCGGTGCGCAGGTGCAGGCGCGAGCCGTGCGCCTCGGCGCGGGGACCGAACTCGCGCGCGGCCTCGCGGGCGAGCTCGCCGAGGTCGACGCTCCCCGCCGTCATCACCATCGCCCCGGCGTCGAGCTGGGAGAGGTCGAGCAGGTCGGTCGCCAGCTTGGTCAGCCGCTCGATCTGCTGGCGCATCGTGCGCACGAACTCTTCCCGCTCGGCCGGGCTCGGATCCTCCTCTTCGAGCAGCTCGACGAAGCCGCCGAGGCTGAAGATCGGCGTGCGCAGCTCGTGCGAGGCGTTGGCGATGAACCCTTTGCGGGCGATGTCGAGCTCGGCCAGGCGCCGCTGCATCTCGTTGAAGGTGCGGGCGACCGGCGCCAGCTGGCCGACCGAGGCGACCGGGATCGTCGTCTCGAAGTTGCCGTCGGCGACCTTGCGCGCCGCGTCCTGGAGGCGGCGCACGTTGGAGGCGGCGACGGTCGCGTAGTAGATGCCGGCCACCAGGCCGAGCACCGCGGCGATCAGCCCGCCGACGACGATCTGGGACTTGACCGCGCTGTGGCCGGAGGCGGCGCCGCCGATCGCCACTACATATATGTAGATGACGGCGGCGGTGGCGAGGCAGATGCCGACCGTGGTGAAGGCGATGCGCCCGCCGAAGCGGCTCGGTCGCAGCTGCCGCGGCATCTACTCGACGAAGCGGTAGCCGACTCCGCGCACGGTGAAGAGGAACTCCGGCTCCTTCGGGTCGCGCTCGAGCTTCTCCCGCAGGTGGCGGATGTGGACGTCGACGGTGCGCGGATCGCGGTATTCGGAGTCGCCCCAGACGTGCTCGAGCAGGGTCTCGCGGGTGAGGACCCGGCCGGGCGAGCGGGCGAGCGCGCCGAGGATCTCGAACTCGACGTAGGTGACCTTGACCTCCTCCCCGCCGAGGGTGACGAGGCGGCGCTCGAAGTCGATCGTCAGGTCCGCGTGGACGATCGGGCCGTTGTCCACGCGCCCGCCGCCGTCGCCCGCCATCCGCGAGCGCCGCAGCACCGCTTTGACGCGGCTGCGGAACTCGCGCATCGAGAAGGGCTTGGTGATGTAGTCGTCGGCGCCGACCTCGAGGCCGGCGACCTTGTCGGACTCCGAGCCCTTCGCGGTCAGCATGATGATCGGC
>JAFDWF010000189.1 GCA_018268575.1 Actinomycetota bacterium | reverse complement strand
ATCGACCGTGACGAGGTGCTGCGCAAGCTGGTCAAGATGCAGTACCAGCGCAACGACTCGGTGCTCGGGCGCGGCCACTTCCGGGTACGCGGCGAGGTGCTCGAGATCATGCCGTCCTACGCCGAGACCGCCTACCGGGTGGCCCTCTTCGGCGACGAGATCGAGGGGATCCAGCACTTCGACCCGCTGACCGGCGAGGTGATCGACGAGATCGACCACGTCTCGGTCTGGCCCGCGTCGCATTACGTGACCAAAGACGAGACGGTCGAGCGCGCGGTCGAGGAGATCCGCGCCGAACTGGAAGGGCGGACCGCCGAACTCGAGGAGGAAGGTAAACAGCTGGAGGCCCACCGGCTGCGGCAGCGCACCTCCTACGACATCGAGATGATCAAGGAGCTCGGCTTCACCTCCGGGATCGAGAACTACTCGCGGATCCTCGACGGCCGCGAACCGGGGACGCCACCGCACACCCTGATCGATTACTTCCCCGACGACTTCGTCTGCTTCGTCGACGAGAGCCACCAGACGGTGCCGCAGATCGGCGGCATGTACGAGGGCGATCGCTCGCGCAAGCAGACCCTGGTCGACTTCGGCTTCCGGCTGCCCTCGGCGATCGACAACCGGCCGCTCAAATTCGACGAGTTCCTCGACCGGGTGCAGCAGCTGGTGATGGTCTCGGCGACCCCGGGGCCGTTCGAGAAAGCCGAATCGGGGCGGACGGTCGAGCAGATCGTGCGGCCGACCGGGATCGTCGACCCGGCGATCGAGCTGCGCGCGACCCGCAACCAGATCGACGACCTGATGAACGAGGCGAAACGGGTCGCCGAGAAGGGCGAGCGGATCTTGGTCACGACGCTGACCAAGAAGATGGCCGAGGACCTGACCGCATACCTGCTCGAGTACGGGGTCCGGGTGCGCTACCTGCACTCCGAGATCGACACGCTCGAACGGATCCAGATCGTCCGCGACCTGCGGCTGGGGGAGTACGACGTGCTGGTCGGGGTCAACCTGCTGCGCGAGGGCCTCGACCTCCCCGAGGTCTCCCTGGTGGCGATCCTCGACGCCGACAAGGAGGGCTTCCTGCGCGGCGAGACCAGCCTCGTGCAGACGATCGGCCGTGCGGCGCGCAACGTCAACGGCCGGGTGCTGATGTACGCCGACAAGGAGACCGACGCGATGCGCGCGGCGATGCGCGAGACCGACCGCCGGCGGGCGATCCAGATCGCCTACAACGAGGAGCACGGGATCACCCCGACGACCGTCCGTAAGGGCATCTCCGAGATGTCGGAGCTGTTGGCGAGGGAAGACCGCGCCCCCGCCAAGCGGCGCCGTAAGACGGCCGAGCGCTTCGACAGCCCGGAGGAGCTGGAGCGGACGATCGTCGCGCTCGAGGAGGAGATGCTCGCCGCCGCCGACGACCTCCGCTTCGAGGAGGCGGGCCGGATCCGCGACGAGCTGCGCGAGCTGCGCCGTGACCTCGAGGGGATGACGGCCGGCGCCTGACCCACCCCCGTTGGAGCGTTCGCACTTTCCCACACTATGTGGGGTCAACTGCGAACGCACCGGCCGGGAACGCCGCCTGCGTAGACTTTTCGCATGCCTATCGATGCAACTGAAGCGGACTTCGAGGCGAGCGTCCTCGAGCGCTCCAAAGAGGTGCCGGTAGTGGTCGACTTCTGGGCCGACTGGTGCGGGCCATGCAAACAGCTGGGCCCGGCGCTGGAAGCCGCCGAGACGAAGCGCGAGGGGGAGGTGGTGCTGGCCAAGGTCGACACCGACTCGAACCAGGCGCTCGCGGCGCGCTACGGCATCCAGGGAATCCCGGCGGTGAAGGCGTTTCGCGACGGGCAGATCGTCGACGAATTCGTCGGCGCCGTGCCGCCCGCCCAGGTCGAAGCGTTCTTCGACGGCCTGGCTCCCTCGCGCGCCGACGAGCTGTTGGCGGCGGGCGACGAGCTCTCCCTGCGCGAGGCGCACGAACTGGAGCCGCGCCGTGCCGACATCGCCGTCGCCCTGGCCAAGGCGCGCCTGGCGCGCGGGGCCGAAGCGGAGGCGCTGGAGGCGGTCGAGGACTTCCCCGACGATTTCGGCGCGGCGGGGATCGCTGCGCGGGTGAAGCTGGCCGAGGCGGGCGTCGCGCCGGAGGCGTGGACCGCCCTCGACGCAGGCGAGCGCACCGCGGCGCTCGATGCGCTGCTCGAGGCGCTTGGCTCCCTGAATGGGGACGGGGGAGATCACCGCGACCTCATCCGTCGCGCCGTGATCGGCGTCCTCTCGGACTTCGACCCCGCCGACCCCACCGCCCGCGACTACCGTCGCAAGCTCTCCGCCGCCCTCTAGCGAGCCCCGCCAACCCGCGTGCGTTCGCACTTTCCCACACTATGTGGGGTCAACTGCGAACGCGTTCACGTCGCCGTCGGGTCAGATGGTCTCCGATCTGATGGGCGACGCGATCGGGCTCACGCTTGAGCCTGGTTCCGGTGATTCGGATCACCTCGATGCCGGCCATCGTGAGCTCCTCGTGGCGTTCCGGGTCCGCCTCGAACGAGCGGCGCGAGCCGTGGTGCTCCCAGCTGTCGAGTTCGACTGCGAACCGCTCCTCCTCCCAGAAGAAGTCGACCTCGTAGCCCGCGACGAAATTGTTCACAGCTGGGCGCGCAACTCCGGCGTCGGCAAGTGCCGCAAGCATCCGCATCTCGCCGCCGGAGCGAGTGAACGCCTTCTCTCGGTAGATGGCGACGGCGCGGAGCAAGCGCTTGCGCCCCTGGTGCCCCCGCACCTCATCGGTGATTCGGTCGATCTCTGCGAGGTCGAGCATTCCGAGGCGCTTGGCCTGGTCCACAGCGCGTTCGAGCCGATACGGCCGCGCGACCCAGGCGTAGTCGAGCAGCGTCCTCGGGACCGCGGTAACCGGAATCATCTCGGTGGTGGCGGCATCGTCTTTTCGCAACGCTGGGCAGTGGTGGAGCCCGATTGCGTCTTGGGCATGCCCGCGCCAGGGCACGCTGACGTGGACCGGGATCTCAAACTTTCTCTCCAGTCCCCAGAGCCAGACCGCCGACTGGAAGCTGACGAGAGCCCCATCGCCGCGAAACAGCACAGCCGCCATGCACAGAGCGTGCCGACTTAGAGGACGGTGACCGACCGCGAGCACGCTTCGATGCCAGGCCTGCAATCGTCCCGTCCGGATCGCGTGGTCGATCATCCGCTCGGTGTAGCCGAGCCCTGTGAGCTGCTCCCGGGTGACCACCCCGTATTGACCCGCCGCCAAATCGGCCATCGGCTGGTGCGTTCGCAGTTCCCCACGCATAGTGGGGGTAAGTGCGAACGCACCTTGGGTTCGCCCCCCGGGGGTCGTCCCGCGCTTCGGAAAACACCGCATCGTGCGGGAAGGTTGCCGCCTTCGGGGCTGCGGGGCTCGCTACGCCGAGCCCCAAGGGCGGGGGAACATCTGTTCGCCTGAGTAGACTCGTTATCGGATGGCCGCCTCCGACAAAATCGTCATCTCCGGTGCCCGGGAGCACAACCTCAAGGACGTCTCGGTCGAGCTGCCGCGCGACGCTCTGATCGTGATCACCGGGCTATCCGGCTCGGGCAAGTCGAGCCTCGCCTTCGACACGATCTACGCCGAGGGCCAGCGCCGCTACGTCGAGTCGCTGTCGTCCTACGCGCGCCAGTTCCTCGGCTTGATGGAGAAGCCCGACGTCGACTCGATCGAGGGCCTCTCGCCGGCGATCTCGATCGACCAGAAGACGACCTCGCGCAACCCGCGCTCGACCGTCGGCACGGTGACCGAGATCTACGACTACCTGCGCCTCCTGTGGGCGCGGATCGGCCACCCGTTCTGCCCCGAGTGCGGCGAGGAGATCACCGGCCAGACCCAGGAGCAGATCGTCGACCGGCTGATGACGATCGAGGACGGCAAGAAATTCATGGTGATGGCGCCGGTCGTCCGCGGGCGCAAAGGCGAGTACGGCAAATTGCTCGAGCAGATGCGGCTGGAGGGCTACTCGCGGGCCGAGGTCGACGGCGAGCTGCGCCGGCTCGACGAGGAGATCGTGCTCGACAAGAAGTTCAAACACGACATCTCGATCGTGGTCGACCGGCTGGTGATGAAACCGGAGCTGCGGCGGCGGCTCTCGGAGTCGGTCGAGGCCGCGGCGGGGATCGCCGCCGGGCTGATCGAAGTCGAGTTCGTCGACTCCGACGAGCCGAAGCTGGTCTTCTCGGAGCAGTTCGCCTGCCTCAACTGTGGCACCTCGATCCCCGAGCTGGAGCCGCGGATCTTCTCCTTCAACTCGCCCCACGGTGCCTGTGACCGCTGCCACGGCCTCGGCTTCCAGAACGTGATCGATCCCGAACTCGTGGTCCCCGATCCGACCCTGACCCTGGCCGAGGGGGCGCTGCAGCCGTGGAACCGCGGCGTCACCGCGTACTGGCGGCGGCTGATCGCCTCGGTCGCCGAGGCCTACGACGTCGACGTCGACAAGCCCTGGTCGAAGCTGAAGAAATCCGAGAAAGACATCTTCCTCTATGGAACCGGCGACGAGCGCCACCAGGTCACCTACACCAACCGCTTCGGCCGCCGGCGCTCCTACAAGGTGCGCTTCGAGGGGATCGTCAACAACCTGCAGCGGCGCTACGAAGAGACCGACTCGGAGACCAACCGGGAGCGGATCGAGGGCTACATGGCGGAGCAGCCCTGCCCGCAGTGCGACGGCGCCCGGCTGCGGCCGGAGACGCTCGCGGTGAAGGTCGGCGGGCTCAGCATCGCCGAGTACTGCGACCTCTCCGCGCACCGGGCGAAGGAGTGGATCGGCGCTCTGGAGCTGACCGAGACCGAGCGCTCGATCGCGCGGCTGATCGTCCGCGAGATCACCGAACGGCTGACCTTCCTCGACAACGTCGGCATCGGCTACCTCTCGATGGCGCGCTCGGCGCGCACGCTGTCGGGCGGCGAGGCGCAGCGGATCCGCCTCGCGACCCAGATCGGGTCGAGCCTGGTCGGCGTGATGTACGTGCTCGACGAGCCCTCGATCGGCCTCCACCAGCGCGACAACGAGAAGCTGATCGCCACCCTCGACCGCCTCCGCGACCTCGGCAACACGGTGATCGTGGTCGAGCACGACGAGGGCACGATGATGGCCGCCGACCACCTCGTTGACCTCGGCCCGGGAGCGGGCGAGCACGGCGGCCACGTGATCTCCGCGGGCACGCCGAAGCAGGTGGCCAAGGACCCCGCCTCGCTGACCGGGCAGTACCTCTCGGGCAAGAAAATGATCGAGGTGCCGGAGGAGCGCCGGCAGCCGAAGGGCGCCCTGCTGGTCCGCGGCGCCCGCGAACACAACCTCAAGGACGTCGACGTGACGATCCCGCTCGGCGTCCTCGCCTGCGTCACCGGGGTGTCGGGCTCGGGCAAGTCGACGCTGGTCAACGAGACGCTCTATCCCTCGGTCGCCAACCGCCTGCACCAGGCGAAACTGCGGCCCGGCGCCCACGACGGCATCGACGGGCTCTCGCAGATCGACAAGATCATCAACATCGACCAGTCGCCGATCGGGCGCACGCCGCGCTCCAACCCCGCCACCTACACCGGCGTCTTCGACCACATCCGCCAGCTCTTCACCCAGACCCAGGAGGCGCGGGCGCGCGGCTACAAGCCGGGCCGCTTCAGCTTCAACGTCAAGGGCGGGCGCTGCGAGGTCTGCAAGGGCGACGGCCAGATCAAGATCGAGATGCACTTCCTGCCCGACGTCTACGTGCCCTGCGAGCAGTGCCACGGCAAGCGCTACAACCGCGAGACGCTCGAGGTCCGCTTCAAGGGCAAGAACATCTCCGATGTGCTCGAGATGTCGGTCGAGGACGCGGTCGGCTTCTTCGAGAACGTGCCGAAGATCGCCCGCCGGCTGCGCACCCTGCACGACGTCGGCCTCGACTACATCCGCCTCGGCCAGCCGGCGACGACGCTCTCCGGCGGCGAGGCCCAACGGATCAAGCTCGCCACCGAGCTCTCCAAGGTCGCCACCGGAGACACCCTCTACATCCTCGACGAGCCGACCACCGGCCTCCACTTCGCCGACGTCCAGCGCCTGCTCGACGTGCTCGGCCGCCTGGTAGAGGCGGGCAACTCGGTGGTGGTGATCGAGCACAACCTCGACGTGATCAAGACCGCCGACTGGCTGATCGACCTCGGGCCCGAGGGCGGCGAAGCCGGGGGGGAGATCGTCGCGGTCGGCACACCGGAGGAGATCGCCGCCGTCGCGGGCTCGCACACCGGTCGCTTCCTCGCCGATCTTGTGGAAGCGGCGAAGCCGAAGGCCGACGGGAAGCTTCCGGTAGCCGCGTAGCACCGGCCGGGCCTCACGCGGGCGATCGCCGTCGCGCCGCCGGCCTCGGCGACAGCAACCCCGCCCCGGAGAACGAGGGGACGAGCCTAGGCTGCCTCAGTGGGAGACGAGCAAAGAGGCGCCGACCGCGCCGCCTAAGTCGCCCAGCGAAGCCATCTTCACGTCGGGCATCGTCTCGGAGAAGACGTGCTTGCGCATCTCCTCGAGCAGGTCGTCCATGTAGCGCTCGCCGAAGCGGAGGCCGAGGCCGCCGCCGATGATGATCGCCTCCGGATCGAGCAGGTTGACCGCCGAGGCGATGCCGGTGCCGAGCGCCTCGATCGCCCGCTCGATCAGGTGGGTGGCGACCTTGTCGCCGTGATCGATCGCGTGGGCCCAGATACTCGAGGTCAGGCGCGGTTTGTCGTGCTTCTTCATCAGCTTGAAGAGGTCGGTCTTGTGACCGTGCTCGTGGCGCCGCCTCGCCTCGTCTTCCATCGCTTTGCGCCCCGCGTAGGCCTCCATGCAGCCGTGTCGTCCGCAGGGGCACTTGGCGCCGTCACGCTTGATCACCATGTGGCCGATCTCGCCCGCCGCACCGCGGCCGAGCCACGGCTTGTCGCCGAGCATCAGCCCGCCGCCGACCCCGGTGCCCCAGAAGACGCCGATCAGGCTGTCGTAGGGCTTGCCGGCGCCGAGGTGGAACTCGGCTTCGGTCGCGACCTGGACGTCGTTGCCGATCCGCACGGTAGTCCCCAGCTCCTTCGCCAAGGTCTCGCCGAGCGGGAAGCTGCCCTCCCAGCCGGGGAGGTTGCGGGCGCCGCTGACCACGCCGGTCTTCTCGTCGGCGTCGCCAGGCGAGCCGACCCCGACCCCCTGCAGGTCGGCGCTCTCGACCCCAGCGGCCTTGGCCGCCTCGACCAGGGCCTCGGACATCGCCGTGGCGACGTCGGCAGGCGTGCCCTCGGTCGGCGTCGCCCGCCGCGCTTCGCCCTTGACCGAGCCGTCGGTGTCGATCACCGCAGTCTGGATCTTGGTGCCGCCGAGGTCGATGCCACCGCGCAGATCACTCATCGGCCGCAAGTCTACGTCGGTTCTCCGACATCCCGAGGTTGACGGGCCGAAAACCGGACCATCTGACGGGTTTTCGGCCCGTCAACACGCGGTACGGTGGGCGGATGGCGCAGACGGGGTGGCGGATCTGGTGGGCGAAGCGGCGCTGGTACGAGCGCAACCACCGGCTCTCGCGCCGGCTGCGGATCGACCGCCACGCCGCCCGTGGCGGCTTCTTCGTCCGCTACCCGGTCGAGGGCGAGATCCTCGAGGCGCTCGACGAGGGTCGCCTGCGGATCGGCGAAGGCACGCTGCTCGAGCCCGGCTGCTGGCTGACCCTCGCCGCCGAGGCGGAGATCGAGATCGGCGACGGCTGCTTCCTCAATCGCGGCACGATGATCGCGGCGCAGACGCGCGTCTCGATCGGCGACCACGTGATGTTCGCCAACGGCTGCTTCGTCGGTGACGCCGAGCACCGCTTCGACGACCCGGAGCTGCCGGTCACCTGGCAGGGCTTCACCAGCAAGGGACCGGTCGAGATCGGCGCCAACGTCTGGTTCGGCGTCAACTGCGCGGTGACCAGCGGGGTGACGGTGGGGGAGCGCTGCGTCATCGGCGCCAATTCGGTGGTCAACCGCGACCTACCCGCCCGGACGATCTGCGCCGGTGCCCCGGCGAAGCCAATCCGCCCGATCACCTACTAAGTCCTAAGAGCCCCTTTCAGAATGCCCCGCGCACGCCTGGCGGCGCCGGACACACTTCGCGGGGCGTCGTCCTCGGTCGGCCAAATGGCGCTGCCATTAGGCCTCTCTGCGTCCTACCCCCGCTCGGTCCGGCACTCGCCGGTCGCACACGCGGCATTCTGAAAGGGGCTCTAAGCGCTGACGCTCTGGCGGCGCCGG
The DNA here is from genome assembly GCA_018268575.1 of Actinomycetota bacterium. Classification (GTDB taxonomy): domain Bacteria; phylum Actinomycetota; class Thermoleophilia; order Solirubrobacterales; family 70-9; genus VAYN01. Next base: position 4,847 of record JAFDWF010000189.1, on the reverse strand, counting down.
TTCGTCACACAGGGCGCGGAGCTTGTGATGAAAGGTGCGCGATTGCCTATAATCACCGTAACGGCCGTGACCCTCGAGGCATGGACCTGATGACTTTGAACTCTCTTACCGGCGACACCGTCAACAGTGCTGCGCGCGTCGTGCGCGGGATCGATGAGCTGCGCGCGGCGCTGGCCCCGGCCCGGCGCGAGGGGCAGACGATCGGCCTCGTGCCGACGATGGGCTTCCTCCACGAGGGTCATGTCTCGCTGCTGCGCGCCGCCCGCGCCGATTGCGACCTGGTGGTGATGAGCCTCTTCGTCAACCCGACCCAGTTCGGGCCGAACGAGGACCTCGACCGCTATCCGCGCGACGAGGAGCGCGACCTGCGGCTGGCGAGCGAGGCGGGCACCGACATCATCTTCGCCCCGGACGTCGCCGAGCTCTACCCGGACGGCGCCGCCACCGCGGTGGAGGTGACCGGCGGCCTCACCTCGGTCCTCGACGGCGACCCCGAGCGCCGCGGTCCCGCCCACTTCCGCGGCGTCACCACCATCGTCGCCAAGCTCTTCAACATCGTCGGCCCCGACGTCGCCTACTTCGGCCAGAAGGACGCCCAGCAGGCCGCCGTGATCAAGCGGATGGTGCGCGACCTCGACTTCCCGGTGCGGGTCGAGGTGATGCCGATCGTGCGCGAGGAGGACGGCCTGGCGATGAGCTCGCGCAACGTCTACCTCGAGCCCGCCGACCGCATCCGTGCCGTCGCCCTCTCGCGCGCCCTTGCCGCCGCCGAGCAGCAGGCGCTCGCGCTCGACTCGCTGCAGGCCGGCCTCGACGCGGCGCGGATCGAGCTTGCCGCGGCGGCGATCGAGCCCGAGTACCTGGAGGCCCGCGACGCCGAGACCTTGGAGCCGGTCGAAGGGCTGACCGGCCGCCCGATCCTGATTGCAGTTGCCGCCCGCGTCGGCGGGGCCCGCCTGATCGACAACGTCGTGATCGAGCCGCTCGGCGACTGAACCGCACCGAACCCAAACGCCACCGACAAAGACCAACCAGGGAGACGAAGACACCGTGCAGAGGCAGATGCTGAAGTCGAAGATCCACCGCGCGACGGTGACCGACTGCGACGTCGACTACATCGGCTCGATCACCATCGACACCGAGCTGATGGCAGGCGCCGACCTGCTGACCAACGAGCAGGTCCACGTCTGGGACGTCGACAACGGCGCCCGCTTCGTCACCTACGCCATCGACGGGGAGCCCGGTTCCGGCGCGATGCAGGTCAACGGCGCCGCCGCCCACCTGGTCGAGCCCGGCCACAAGATCATCGTCGCCTCATTCGGCGCCTACGACGAGGCCGACCTGGAGCGTTATGCCCCGGTCGTCGTCCACGTCGACGACGCCAACGTGCCAATCGCAATCGACGACCACCCGGAGGTGCTCCTCGCATGAGCTCTGGAGTCCTATCCCACACCGTCCCCGCCGCCGACCGCGTGGCGATGAGCCTGCCGCGCCTGCAGGAGATGAAGGAGAACGGCGAACCGATCGTGATGGTCACCGCCTACGACTTCCCCTCGGCGACGGTCGCCGAGGCGGCCGGGGTCGACCTCGTCCTGGTCGGCGACTCGGCCGCCAACGTGGTGCTCGGCTACGACCGCACCGACCTGGTCTCGATGGAGGAGATGATCGTCCTCGGCAAGGCGGTGCGCCGCGGGCTGAAGACGCCGCTGATGATCGGCGATATGCCGATGGGCAGCTACGAGGCCTCCGACGAGCTGGCGATCCAGGGGGCTCAGCGGCTGGTCAAGGAGACCGGCTGCCAGGCGGTCAAGCTGGAGGCGGGCGGCGTCTCGGTCCAGCGCGCGCGGGCCATCGCCGGCGCCGGCATCCCGGTGATGGGGCACCTCGGCCTCACCCCGCAGACGGCGACCGCGCTGGGCGGCTACAAAGCCCAGGGCAAGTCGGCGAGGGCGGCGATCCAGATGGCCGAGGACGCCCAGGCGCTGCAGGCGGCGGGCTGCTTTGCGATCGTCTTCGAGGCGGTGCCGGCGGAGATCGCCGCGACGATCGCCGCCCGCCTCGACATCGTCACGATCGGCATCGGCGCGGGCTCCGGGACTTCGGGCCAGGTGCTCGTCTTCCACGATCTGCTCGGCATCACCACCGGCCACATGGCGAAATTCGTCAAGCGCTACGCCGACGTCCACGAGGGGATGGTCGCGGCGGTCGGCCGTTACGCGGCCGAGGTGCGCGGCGGCTCCTTCCCGGGCCCCGAGCACGCCTACGCGATCGACGAGGACGAGTTGGAGGACTTCCGCCGCCACGTCGACGATGGCCACGCCCTCACCTCGATGCAGTCGTGGGAGTGGGAGCCGCTCGGCTAGCTGCCTGGCGAGCGCGAAGCCTCGCCGCGATCCCGCTCAGTTCGCGCAGCCGTCGTCGGCGCACACCGTCGCGGTGGCCTTCGGCCCCGCCAGGTGCACGAGCCCGAATCCGGGCAGGTTCACGGCGAGGTCGCCGGTCCAGCTGAGCGAGTGCGGTGATTCGCGGCGGTAGGTGGCGCTGCCGGAGAACGGCGCGGGCGGCTTGACCACCCCTTCCTGGGTGAGGTGGGTGACGTCGGGGACGGTGAAGGCCGAGCCGGGTTCGAAGGCGGTGGAGGTCGAGGCGACCTCGTCGATCCGACCGCGGTGCTGCTCCGCCTTGACCGAGAAGCTGGTGAAGGACCTCGCCCTCTTGTCCGGTTTGCGCGCCGAGACCCGGGAGGCCTCGAAGGTGATCTGGCGATCCTTCACCTTCGCCTCCAGTTTGACCAGGTGGAGTTCGGGTTCTGCTTCTTCGGCTCCCCCCGCGCCCTTTTCTTCCTTCTTTTCGTTCTTCCCGGCTCCTCCCAGTTCTTCGAGCAGCTTCTTCAGTTCGGCTTTGACGGCGCCGAGGTTGCAGCGCAGCGTCGGCTGGGTCGTGACCTGGCCGGGGGCACCGTGGACGTCGACGTCGGTGTAGCCATCCTCGCCGTGGAAGCGGATCTGGCCGACGAAGCGGCCTTCTTCGATCGTCGGCCGGCCGCCCTTGCAGCTGGGAAAGAGGGGCTTCCCATGGTGGGTCGATTCGGCGACGAAGCGCACGTCGATGCTGCCGAGCCTGCCGAGGCGCGCCTCGATCCCGTCAGAACCGTGCCGCTGTGGCGCGTCCAGGGTGTAGGTGGTGGAGCTGATGCTTTTGCCGCGGGTGGAGAGGGCCGTGAGGGCGAGTTCGTGTCGATCGCGCAGCTTCCCCACGACCGCGAACCCGTCGGTCCCATGGAGGTAGAAGATCTCGTCGATCGATGACCTCAGCGTCTTGTAGGTCGGCTTCGGGTGGCGGTTGATCGGATGCGCCCCCGTGGCCGCGCCGACGGCAGGGGACAGCGCGGCGACGACGGTCGCCGCGGCAACCGCCGCGAATGCCTTTGCCCTCACGCGGGCAGAGTATTCAGTTGCCTGACGCATCGGCTTCGCGGCACCGCATGGTCGGCCCGGGCTGGGACTTGCCGCGCGGTGGTCGCCCTGAGGGCGAATTAGTGAGGCGCGCCGACCCCAGGGATGGCTGAGGTCGGCGCGCCCATCGATCACGAGGCCTTGGTGATCGCGACCGCCGGCACGGTGCCACTCTTGCTCGAGATGCGCATGTGCTTCACCCCCTCCCATTTACGAACTCCGGTGTGCATCGCCCCGGACCGGTGCAATGGTTAGGCGGGATTCCATTACTTCAGAAGATCAGGGCATAAAGTCGCACCATCGGTCGGAATGCCCATTACGATCCACCGTGTTCCACTACTCGGAGGGGGTAGAGCATTGAAGTCGCCGACGATTCGCCGCAGTCCAGACGCAACGTTGGGCGCCGCCGTGGCGCATCCGCTGCGCTGTCGCTGCCTGGCGATCTTCGCCGATCGGGTCGCAAGTCCGGCAGAAATCGCGCGGGAGTTGGGCCTCGAAGTGAGCGGCGTCGGTTACCACGTAAATGCGCTTGCTGAAGCCGGCCTGATCGAGGAAGTCCGTCAGCGCCCGGTCCGCGGTGCAGTCGAGCACTTCTACCGCGCCGTAGTCCGACCGATCACGTCAACCGAGGAAGAAGCCGCCACGGACATGGAGAAACGCAAGAGCTTCGCTCGGACCACCTGGTCCCTGATCACGGCCAACGCAACGATGGCGCTGCAGGCGGGGACGCTGGTCGAGCGCCCCGACCATCACCTCACCCGGCTGCCGCTCCGGGTTGACGAGAAGGGCTGGAAGGAAATGACCGAGGCCTACATGGAGTTGTATGAGCGCGTCTACGAGATCCAGGCGGCCAGCGCCGAACGGCTGGGCGAGAATCCCGGGGACCCCGGCATCTCCGCGCTCTCGATCCAGGCCTTCTTCGAGACCCCCGAGGAGTCGCCGGGCGTCAACCTTTGGCTAGAGCCTCCGGCCGCCGAGCAGCCACCGGAGGATCTCCCCGCGGCATAAGATCGACTCGGTGCCGATCTATGAGTTCGAGTGCGAGGGGTGCGGGGCCTGTTTTGAGGAGCTGGTCTCGGCGTCGACGACGACGGTCGCTTGTCCGGAGTGCGGGTCGGGGCGGACTCGGCGGCTGATGTCGGCGGTTTCGCCGCCGGGGCGGCAGCCGCGGGGGGCGCGGGTGCGGTCGGATGAGGCGTGGCGGGGCGAGCGGGAAGCGGCGCGGCGGGACCGGCTGAGCGAGTCGCGCAAGCGGCGGGGAGCGGGCCGATGAGACTTCCCGTGTCAACCCCCCGCGGCCTGAAGCCTCCGAAGATTGCCGTGGAGGGCAGGGTCGTAGGGCACCCCGTCCTGCCAGCAGCGCCAGAGCACCCGCAGCCAGGCCCTGCCGAG
>JAFDWF010000188.1 GCA_018268575.1 Actinomycetota bacterium | reverse complement strand
CGGCGACGTCCACGACATCGGCAAGTCGCTCGTCAACACGATCCTCACCAACAACGGCTACACCGTGATCGACCTCGGCAAGCAGGTCCCGGTCGACGCGATCATCGACGCCGCGGTGGAGAACGAGGCCGACGCGATCGGCCTCTCGGCGCTGCTCGTCTCGACCTCGAAGCAGATGCCGACCTGCGTCGGCGAGCTGCACCAGCGCGGGCTCGACTTCCCGGTGCTGATCGGCGGCGCGGCGATCAACCGCGACTTCGGCCGCCGCACGCTCTACCCGAAGGGGCGCGAGTCCGACGAGGTCTACGGGCCCGGTGTCTTCTACTGCAAGGACGCCTTCCAGGGGCTCGACACGATGGACGCGCTGGTCGACGCCGACGCCCGGGCGGCGCTGATCGAGCGGATCCGCGGCGAGGCGAAGACGCTGCGCGAAAAGCCGATCGACACCGACACCGGGCCGCCGGTCACCGACGCCAGCGCTCGCTCCGCGGCCACCACCGACAACCCGATCCCGACGCCGCCCTACCTCGGCGTCCGCGATGTCGAGGTCGATCTCGACGACGTCTTCCCCTACCTCGACCGCCACGTGCTGTTCAAGCTGCACTGGGGCGGCAAAGGCATCAAGGGCGAGGCCTGGCGCCGGCTGATCGAGGGCTACGAAGGCGAGGAGGGCTTCGTGCCGCGCCTCGACCGGATGTGGCGCGAACAGGACTACCTGCACCCGAAGGCGCGGCTCGGCTACTTCCCCTGCAACGCCGACGGCAACGAGCTGGTGGTCTTCGACCCGGAGAATCCCGAGGTCGAGCTGGAGCGCCTGGTCTTCCCGCGGCAACCGAAGCACGACCGCATCTGCCTGGCCGACTTCTACCGGCCGCTCGCCTCCGGCGAACGCGACGTCGTCGCCCTGCAGGGCGTCACCGTCGGCCCCGAGGTCACCGAGCTGCTCGACCGCCTGAACGCCGAAGGCGAGGTGACCGAGCAGTACTACACCCACGGGCTCGGCGTGCAGTCGGCCGAGGGGCTGGCCGAGTGGCTCCACTCCGAAGTGCGCCGCGGCCTCGGCATCCCGCTCGACCAGGGGCGCCGCTACTCCTGGGGATACCCCGCCTGCCCGGACCAGTCCGAGCACGAGAAGGTCTGGCGCCTCCTGGGCCTCGAATCCATCGGCATGACCCTGTCGGGCGGCTACGCGGTGATGCCCGAGCAATCGACCGTCGCGATCATCGCCCACCACCCGCAGGCGGTCTACTTCGGCATGAGGTCCGGCTTCATCCCCGAGGGCAAGACCTCCGACGAACTGATCGCCGGGACCGAGCGCGGCGGCGACCTGCCGCCCGAAGAAGACCCGGACGAGGGCGGCGACGAGGCGGCGAAAGCCGAGTCCGCCGAGGCGGTCGGCTAGCCGGTCGATTCGGGGCGGTGGGGCTGGCGCCTTGGCCGAAGGTCGGTTCGAAGTGGTTCGGGCCGGACCGATCGGAGTTCATGCGTCCCGGGCGTCTCGGAGGCGACCCGGGCAGGCTGTGGCCGCCTCCGAGACGCCCGGGACGACGAGTTTGCGGGGGGAGACTGGCGCAGGGACGGGTGGGTAGCGGGGAGATCCGGGAGTTCGGAGCATCTCCGTGACGGGACCGAGGAATGCGACGTCTTCGTGACGAGGCCGACGAAAGACGCCACGAAGACCGTGCGATCTGCGCGGGTCCCGTATGGAAGACGCATGGATCCGGCAGATCCCCGAGGATCCCGGCCCTGTCCGTGACGAAGACCCCACGATCGCAGGGAAGGCGTATGCCTTCCTACGGAGGTTTCGGCCCCTCTTTTCGCGCTGAGTGAATCTGGGCCCCCATAGGGGCCCAGAACCGTGGTCACGTGTCTGTGACGGTGGAGGAAGCGTGGAACCCGTGACGTCTCCCTCACGTCTCCTGCGCACTTCCCGGCGTCTTCCTCACGGATCCCCGACGTTCCCGGCGTCTTCGTGACGGACCCGCGACACCTCCTTCCGCTGTTCCTTATGGCCCACACAGGGCCATAAGGAACAGCGGAGCGTAGGACCCTCTGCCGTTCCCCCCATGACCCGGCCTTCTCGGAGGCGGCCACAGCCTGCCCGGGTCGCCTCCGAGAAGGCCGCGTCCCTTTGGCCTCCGGGCGCCAGCCGGCGACGCCCCCGTCCCTCAGCCACCCCGCCCCCTCACTCCACGAAAACGTCGCTGATCCGCCCGAGCACCCGTGCCGCTACCCGCACTTCGTCCTCGTCGACGCCCTCGAGTGCGTCCTCCCAGCGCCGCCGCCAGAGCGCCTTGCGCGCTTCCACCTTGCGCCGGCCCCGGCGGGTCAGCTTGACCACGACGAGGCGACGGTCGGAGATCGAGCGGGTGCGCTCGACCAGGTCGGCGGCACAGAGGTTGTCGAGCATCCCGGAGACGGTCGCGGCGCTCACGCCGACCGCCTCGGCCAGCTCACACCCGTGCAGGGGCCCGCGGTTGCAGAGCTCGACCAGGAGCTCGAGCTGGGCGTGGCCGATCTCCTCGCCGCGGTGGGTGTCGCGGCCGCGCATGCTGCGCAGGTTGCGGAAGGCAAGGCGGAAGGCGAGGCCGAGCTCGGTGATCGCCTCTTGGCGCGACGATCTCGCCGGCGTCATCTGCTCTCCCGCGCTCCGGCGGGAGGCCGTCTCAGGCACCCAGCGGCTCCACGAACTCCTCCGCCACCTCGATCTCCTCCGCCGTGGGCGGCGGCGACCCCTCTTGCGGTCCCTCGGCGCGGAGCATCACCAGCACCGGGATCAGCGACGCAGCACAGATCCCCACCGACCACCAGTAGGCGGTGCCGAAGGCGCCCGCGAGCTCGGCCGGGCCTTGGGCGCCGGCGCTCGCCCGCTGGAGGACGACCGCCAGGACCGCGGTGCCGATCGCGCCGCCGACCCGTTGCAGGACGTTCATCTGCGGGGTCGCGTCGGAGAGCTGGTCGGTGCGCAGCGCCGCGAACGCGACCGTCGTCGTCGGGATGAAGGAGAGCCCGATGCCGACCCCGCGCACGAAGAGGACGAAGGAGATGAAGGCGATCGAGGTGTCGGCGCCGATAAAGGCGAGCGGCAACGAGCTGACCGTCAGCACAGCGACCCCGACGACGGCGACGCGGCCGCCGCCGAAGCGGTCGGTCATCCGCGCGATCCAGGGCGCGACCAGCAGCATGCCGAGGCCCTGCGGCCCGACCAGGAGGCCGGTGACGATGACGCTCTCGCCGCGGACCTGCTGGTAGTAGAGCGGCACCAGGATCATCGCCCCGAAGAGGGCGGCGCCGAGGCCGAAGGTCGTCAGCGAGGCGGCGGCGAAGATGCGATTGGCGTAGAGGCGCACGTCGAGCAGCGGCCGCTCGGTGCGCAACGCGTGCCAACCGAAGATCAGGGTGAGCACGAGGCCGCCGACGATCGGCCAGACCACTGCCGGTGCGACGAAGCTTTCCTGGGTCGCGATCTCCGACAGCCCGTAGACGATCAGCGGCATGCTGGTGGCGAGCAGGCCGAGCCCGATCCAGTCGAGCCTGCCCGCCTCGCCGAGGTCGGAGTGGGGCAGCATCCGCCAGCCGAGGACGCCGGCGATGATCCCGATCGGCACGTTGACGAAGAAGATCCAGGACCAGTGCAGGTTCTGCAGGATCAGCCCGCCGACGACCGGGCCGAGGATCGGCGCCAGCATCGCCGGCATCACCACGATCCCCATCACCCGGCCCATCCGCTTGGGCCCGGCGACCTCGGCCATGATCATCTGGGCGACCGGCATGATCATCCCCCCGCCGATCCCCTGGAGGACGCGGAAGAGGATCAGCGAGGTGCTCGATTCGGCCAGCCCACAGAGCGCCGAGCCGAGGGTGAAGAGGCCGATCGAGGCGAGGTACACGCGCTTGGCGCCGAAGCGACGCGCCGACCAACCGGTCAGCGGGATCACCGCGGCGAGCGCCAGCAGATAACCGGTGGCCACCCACTGGATCTGGGCGATCGTGCTGTGCAGGTCACGGCCGAGGGTGTCGAGGGCGACGTTGACGATCGTCGTGTCGAGGATCGACATCGTCATCCCCAGGATCACCACGCCGGCGATCTTCCAGACGTAGGGCTCGATCCGGTCGCCGGCGCTCTTGCTCGTGCGGTCCGGGGAAGACATTCGGGACCGAAAGATTAGGGACCGAAGGGGAATTGCGTCGATTCGGCGGCGCCAAGGGGCGCGCCGCTCGCGTCTTTAGAAATCTCTTGGCAACTCTTTAGGAAGAAGTTCGCGCCCGTTTAGGGAGCGCCGAGCGGAGAGCGCCAACCTGGCTCCCATGCTCCAGCCAAAGAGAAGTCACCCGTTCGGCTCCGCCCTGCTGGGCGGGGCGCTCGTCGCCGTCTTCGGCCTGCTCGCGATAGCGACCGGGCTGGTCTCGACCGGCGGCGGCTCAACTTCGTCCCGGGACGGCCAGGTCGCCGTCTCGGGCTCCACCCCCGCGGCGTCCGTCACTTCCAACGACGAAGGCAACACCATCAACCAGATCTACAAGGCGGACGCCAATGGCGTCGCCTTCATCGAATCGAAGGTGTCCGAAGGCGTCGCCTCCGGCTCCGGCGTCGTCCTCGACGACGAAGGGCACGTCCTCACCAACAACCACGTGGTCGAAGGCGGCGAAGAAATCAAGGTCTCCTTCGAATCCGAAGGGCAGATGTACCCGGCCGAAGTGGTCGGCACCGAACCGAACTCCGACCTGGCGCTGCTGAAGGTCGAAGCGCCCGCGTCGAAGCTCCACCCGCTGAAGCTCGGCGACTCCTCGAAGATGGAAGTCGGCGACCCGGTGGTGGCGATCGGCAACCCGTTCGACCTGCAGCGGACCGTGACCAGCGGCATCGTCTCCGCCCTGCAACGTGAAATCCAGGCCCCCGACGGGGTGACGATCGACAACGTGATCCAGACCGACGCGGCGATCAACCCGGGCAACTCGGGCGGGCCGTTGATCAACTCGGCGGGCGAAGTGATCGGCATCAACTCGCAGATCCTCACCGGCGGCGAAGGCTCAGACGGCAACGTCGGCATCGGCTTCGCGATCCCGATCAACACCGCCAAGGAAGAGATCGCCAAGCTCGAGTCGGGGACCGCCTCCGAACACGGCTACCTCGGGATCAGCGGGGCGACGATCACCCCCGAACTGGCGCAGGCGTTCAGCCTGCCGGTCGAAGAAGGCGTGCTCGTGCAGCAGGTCGAGGAAGGCGGCCCGGCAGCGGCCGCCGGCATCCAGGGAGCGACCACTGCGGCGACCGTCGAAGGGGGCGAATTCGGCCTCGGCGGCGACATCATCACCGCCGTCAACGGCGAACCGATCGCCTCGGTCGAAGACCTGATCAAGGCGATCTCCAACGGCCACGCGGGCGAATCGGTCGAACTGACCGTGATCCGCGGGGAAAAGACCGCGACGGTGAGCGTGCAGCTCGCCGAACGCCCCGCCACCTCGGCGGGATAGACGGCGGGGGTCCCTTCAAGACCCCCTCCTCCGAAGCCACCCATCCAGGCCCGGCGCCCCCCGCTTCGCGGTGAGGGGCGCCGGGTCGCTTCGGGCCGCCGTCTAGATTTCACGCCTCATGGAGGGCGCCGCCGTCATCGGATTGAGCGAGGCCGAGGCGGCGGAGCGCCTGCGCGCCGCCGGGCGGCCAGCCGAGCAGCGGACCAGCCGCTCCTACCTCTCGATCGCGATCGCCAACACCTTCACGGTGTTCAACGCGATCCTCGCCGGGTTCGGGCTCGCGACGATCATCTTCGGCAACCCCAAGGACGCCCTCTTCCTCGGGATCCTGGTCGCCAACGTCGCGATCGGGACCTTCCAGGAGGTGCGGGCGAAGCGGGCCCTCGACAAGCTGGCGGCGCTGGTGGTGGCGAAGGCGACCGTGGTCCGCGACGGCGAGCCGCGCCAGGTGCCGGTCGGCGAGGTCGTGGTCGGCGACCTGGTGCGGATCGCCAGCGGCGACCAGATCCCCGCCGACGGCGAGCTGGTGCGCGCCGACGGGCTGGCGCTCGACGAGTCCGACTTGACCGGCGAGTCCGAGCCGGTGGTGCGACGGGTCGGCGACGCCGTGCTCTCCGGATCCTTCGCGGTCGAGGGCGAGGGCGACTTCGAGGCGACCGCGGTCGGCGCCGAGAGCCGCGCCGCCCAGGTGACCGCGACGGCGCGCGCCTTCCGTCACCCGCGCTCGCCGCTGGAGAAAGCGATGGACCGACTGCTGATCATCATGGTCGGGACGATGGCGCCGCTCGGGATCGGGCTGGGCGTGTCGCTCGCGCTGCGAAACGTGGGTCAGTCCGAGGCGGTCGAGACGCTCACCGCGGGGATCGTCAACATCGTCCCCGAGGGGTTGATCCTGTTGGTCTCGCTGACCGCCGCGGTGACCGCGGCGAAGATGGCGCGGCACGGGATCCTGGCGCAGCAGCTGAACGCGATCGAGTCGCTGGCCTCGGTCTCGGTGATGTGCACGGACAAGACCGGGACGCTGACCGAGGCCTCGCTGCGGGTGGTCGAGCTGATCCCGGCTGCGGGCGTGGCCGAGGCCGACCTGGCGGCGACCTTCGGCGCCTACGCGGCGGCGGCGCCGACGCGCAATACGACCCTCGAGGCGATCCACGCGGCGGGCCTGGGCGGCGGCCCGGCGGGCGCCGTGGAGCAGCCGACCGCCGTCATCCCCTTCTCCTCGCGGCGACGCTGGAGCGCGCTCGAGCTCAGCGGGCGACGGCTCGTGCTGGGGGCGCCGGAGGCGCTGCTCGACGGGACCGTCACCGACGCGGCGCTGGCGGAGCGCGCGGCGAGCGAGGCGGCGGCCGGGCGGCGGGTCCTGGCGCTCGCCTCCTACGGCGGGCCACTGCCCGAGCCAGGGCCGGAGGTCGAGCTGACCGAGCGGCTGCAGCCGCTCGGCGTCGTCGTCCTGGCCGAGGAGCTGCGCGCAGAGGCCTCGGAGACGATCGCCTTCTTCGCCCGCGAGGACGTCGCCCTGAAGGTGCTCTCCGGCGACAACCCGGCGACGGTCGGGGCGATCGCGCGTGACCTTGGGATCGAGGCCACCGGCCCGGCGCTCGACGGGCGCCACCTGCCCGAGGACGACGCCGAGCTGCTCGCGGCGGTGCGGGCGGCACCCGCGATCGGTCGCATCTCGCCCGAGGACAAGGCGCGCGTGGTGCGCGTCCTCAGCGAGGGCGGCGAGTACGTCGGCATGCTCGGCGACGGGGTCAACGACGTGCCCGCGCTGAAGCAGGCGCGCCTCGCGATCGCCCAGGGCAGCGGCACCCAGATGGCGCGCTCGGTGTCGGACCTGGTGCTGGTGTCGGGCGAGTTCGGCGAGGTGCCGCCGATGGTCGGCGAAGGGCGCCAGATCCTCCGCAACATCCAGCGGGTGGCGCGGCTCTTCGTCTCGAAGGCGATCTTCACCGCCTTCCTGGTGCTGGCGATTGCGATCCCGAGCGGCGTCTTCCCGATGCTGCCGCGCCAGTTCACCCTCACCTCGACCTTCACGATCGGCATCCCGGCCTTCATCCTGGCGCTGGCGCCGTCGAGCGGGCCATGGCGGCCGGAGGGCTTCCTGCGGGCGATCGCCCGCTTCTCGATCCCCGCCGGGCTCGCCACCGGGATCGGCATCCTCGTCACCTACCTGCTCGCCCGTCACGCGCTCGGCGACGACCTCGCCCAGGCGCGCAGCGCGACCGCGGCGACGGTGGTGGTGTCGGGCCTCGCGATCGTCTTCGCGCTCGAGGACCAGCCGGGGACGCGACGGCTCGTCGTCGGGGCGCTCTGCGCGACGATGGCGATCCTCTTCTTCGGCGCCTGCGCGATCCCGGTGGCGCGCGAATTCTTCGAAATCGCCACCCCGACCAGCGGCATGATCTGGGCCTGGCTGATCGGCTCGGCGGTGTCCATGGCCCTGCTCGCCGCGGCCCTGCGGCTGGTCGCGTTCCTGGACCGCCGCGCCGCCGCGCCGCCTGCCTGAGCGCGAGCGTGCACTTGAGCCGGTCCTGGGCGGCTCAAGTGCACACTCGACCCGGGCCAGGCGGGTACCTACACTCTCTTTATGGGAGTCGTGGGAGTGACCCTGCTCGTCCTGGCGCTGAAGATCCCGATCGTCGGGCTGATCTGCTTCGTCTGCTGGGCGATGAAGGAACCGGAAACCGAGGCCCCGAGCGAGCGCAAGGTGCGCGCCCTGCCGCCGCGCCTGCCCGAGCCGGGCAACCGACTCCGTCCGCGCGGGCGCGGTCCCCATGGCGGCGCCGCCCGCCCCCTGCCGAGCGGGCGCCGCGACCCGCACCCGGCGGCCGCTACTGCACGCGAAACCGCTCCGGCACCTGTTTCTCGGTCGACCTGGGCGGCCGCTCGTAGTGGCGCTGCTGGCGCGGTGGCAAGGTCACCCGTTCCCGGTCGATCCGCCGGTAGGGGATCTGCTCGAGCAGGTGGCTGATCAGGTTGAGGCGGGTCGAGCGCTTGTCGTCGGACTCGACCACGAACCAGGGTGAGTCTTCGGTGTCGGTCTTGGCGAACATCTCGTCCTTGGCCTCGGCGTAGTCGACCCAGCGGGCGCGCGCCTCGAGGTCGGTGGGGCTGAGCTTCCAGCGCTTCAGCGGGTTGTCGAGGCGGGCCTCGAAGCGGCGCTCCTGCTCGTCGTCGGAGACCGAGAGCCAGTACTTGATCAGGATGATCCCGGAGCGCTGGATGATCCGCTCGAAGCGCGGGCAGGAGTGCATGAACTCCTCGTACTCGGCGGTGGTGCAGAAGCCCATCACCCGCTCGACGCCGGCGCGGTTGTACCAGGAGCGGTCGAAGAGGACCATCTCGCCCGCCGCGGGCAGCTGGGCGACGTAGCGCTGGAAGTACCACTGGGTGCGCTCGCGGTCGCTCGGCTTGCCGAGGGCGACGTTGTGGATCACCCGCGGGTTGGTCCGTTCGGTGATCCGGCGGATCGTGCCGCCCTTGCCCGCCGTGTCGCGGCCCTCGAAGAGGACGACGACCCTGAGCCCCTCGTGGACGATCCATTCCTGCAGCCGGACCAGCTCGACCTGCAGGCGGCGAAGCTCCTTCTTGTAGCCCTTCTTGGTCAGGACCTTGGGCTCGGCGGCCATGGTCAGGAGCCGCCGAGGGCACCTTCGATCGCGGTGATCGCCTCGGCCTCGGCGGGGCTGACGCCGTCGGTCGAACCCTTCTCCTTCTTCGCCGCCGCCACGCGCTTGGCCAGCGAGACGACAAACGCCCGGTAATCGCCGAGCTCCTCCGCCGTCGCCTTGGCGCCGACCAGGCCGACCGCGTCGCGGATCTGCTGCAGGTAGTGGTCGCGCATCTCCTCGGTCGAGTGGGCCTTGGCGCGGTCGGTCTCCGGTCGGTGGGAGACGATCTCGTCGAGCAGCTCGGAGGCACCGTGATCCTGGCGCGCCTCGGTGTAGGCCTTGGCCATCGCGAAGACCTCGCGGAAGGTGCCGCCGAGCTCGGCGGTCGCGACGATCATCCCGGCGCTGGTCGGGCCCTCGCGGACCGTGTCCCACTCCTCCTCGGTGAAGTCTGCATGCGTCGTCATCGGTCTCCTCTCGTCGGTTGCGCCCCCGGCAGTTTTACCGGGGTCGGGGGCTCTTCGCCGGCGGCGACGGCGATCGCGTTCCTCGCCGCCAGCTCGGCCATCGCGGCCCGGGTCTCCACCGTCGCCGAGCCGAGGTGCGGCACCAGCACCACGTTCTCCAGCTCGAGCAGGCCGGGATGGACCTCGGGCTCGTTCTCGAAGACGTCGAGGCCGGCGGCGGCGATCGTCCGCTCGCGCAGCGCCTCGACCAGCGCCGCTTCGTCGACCACCGCGCCGCGGGCGGTGTTGACCAGGGTCGCGGTCGGCTTCATCAGGCCGAGCTCATGGGCGTCGATCAGGTGGTGGGTCGCGGCGCTCAGCGGCACGTGCAGGCTGACCACGTCGGCGGTGGCGAGCAGCTCGTCGAGGTCGAGCCGGGTCGCCCCCAGGTGGGCCGCATACGGCGAGTCGTGGCGCCCGGCGTAGGCAATCTCCATGCCGAAGGCGCGGCCGCGACGGGCGACGCGGGAGCCGATCCCGCCGAGGCCGACGATCCCCAGGCGGGCCCCGCGGAGGTCATGGCCGAGCATGAATCCCATTCCCCACCGCCAGGGGCGGCGCTCGCGGATCAGCCTCTCCCCCTCACCGAGTCGGCGGGTCGCCGCGAGGACCAGGCCGAAGGCGAGGTCGGCGGTGGCGTCGTCGAGGACGCCGGGCGTGTTGGTGACGACGATGCCGCGCCGGGCGCAGGCGGCGAGGTCGATGTTGTCGAAGCCGACGGCCACGTTGGACACTCCGCGCAGGCCGGGCCCGGCGGCATCGAGGAGCTCGTCGTCCACGCGGTCGTAGAGCATCGTCACGGCGACCTCGACGCCCTCGACCAAGGCCAGGAGGTCGGCGCGGTCGAGGCGCTCGGCGTCGGCGCGGGCCCGCACCTCACCGGCCGCGGCGAGCATCTCCGGCGCTCGGCCGGGCAACGCGGCGGTGACGGCGAAGGTCGGCATCGGCCCCTTCTTACCAGGCGATCAAGGGGAAAAGGCGCCCCTCCGGGGCCGGAGGGGCGCCTTCAGGGAACTGCAGGGGAGTCAGTTTCTCTACCCACCGGTCGAATCGTTAAAACCAGGTAGTCCGCGATCGGCGGCGACACCGCGCCTAATCGTCTTCGCCGTCGCCCGGGTCCCTGCCGGGCCAGCGGCCGGTGGCGCCGGCGAAGCTGACGCGCGCCTGATGGTCGACGAAGCCTTTGGTGAGGCGGAATATCGCGCCCTCGAGGGCCAGCGCGGCAAGCAGTTTGGCGGTCGGCGCGCCACGGACGTCGGGCTCCGGCGGATCCCCGTCATCGATCACCGACCAAGCCTTTTCGAAGACCTTTTTGGCGGCGAACCCGGCCACGAGTCCGGCGGCGATGCCCACCGGTGCGAAGAGGATCTTCATCGCCGGAACTTACCCCACCGGCGGGCGAGGAACCCCACCCACGCCATGAGCTCGCAGAAAGCTTCGCTATGCGACCAGAACTGCGAGCTCATCCGGGGAGGCCGGCGCGGGCCCGGGTTGACATATCGTTGCGATCAGTTACGATATATCACGTTAGATTCCGATAGGAAAGGTCATAGTTATGTACAGCAAGCACTCACACCACCAGCATCCGCGTCATCCGGGATGCCGGGGCAGCGAGGAGTTCGCGCGCAGCCGCGGCTTCGGCTACGGCCGCGGTCGAGGTGGGCCGCGGGCGCGCCGCGGCGACGTCCGCGCCGCCGTCCTCGCCCTGCTCACCGAGCGCCCCATGCACGGCTACGAGATGATCAAGGAGATCGAGGAGCGCAGCGGCGGGGCCTGGACCCCCAGCGCCGGATCGATCTACCCGACCCTCCAGATGCTCGAGGACGAAGGGCTGATCCGCGGCGAGGAGGCCGACGGCAAGCGCCGCTTCACGATCACCGACAAGGGCCGCGAGGAGCAGCCCGGCCGCGGGCACGTCGCCCCCTGGGACGCCGTCCGCGCCGGCGCCTCCGCCGGCCACCTGCAGCTGCGCGACTCGGTCGGCAAGCTGTTCGCGGCCGTCCGCCAGGTCGGCCAGGCCGCTGACGAGGAGCAGCAGCAGCAGGTCCGCGAGCTGCTCGACGAGACGCGGCGGAAGGTCTACGCGATCCTCGCCGAGGCCCCCGAGCAGGACTAGCGCCAACTCGAGTCCTGGGGCGGCGTGGGCCAGCCTGGCAAGGACGCAGGGAAGTGAGCTGAGGGGAGCGCACTCCAGTGCGTGACCCGAAGCGAACGACCGAGGACACCGCCAGGCGCCCCCACGCCGCCCCAGGACGCGCCTCGCCACCCGGGGCGCTTAGAAGAAGGCCCCCGGGTGGCGAGAAGTCCGCTTCCCCAAGCAGACCCACACACATCGATACGCATCCCTCCTCCCTATGGTGATCCCCCAGAAGCGTCCCTGAGCAGGAGCTTCTTCCTTTCACCGGAGAGACAGTCGGCAATTTATTGGATTGCGCCAAATCGCGCAATCCCTACTTTTGATTACCGCGCTATCGGTTGCGCGGACGGGGTCGCCGCGAGTACTCGATCGGCCACCGCTTGTCCGGTCAGGCCGACCTCGGCGCGCAGCAGATCGGGCTTGCCGTGGGTCACGTAGCGGTCCGGGAGGCCCACCCGCAGCACCCGCGCCCGCTCCGCCGGCCCGCCCTCGAAGGCGTCCTCGAGGAGCTCCAGCACACCGGCGCCGAAGCCGCCCGGGAGCACGTTCTCCTCGATCGTCACCAGGAGGTCGTGCTCGCGCGCCAGGCGCGTCGCCAGCTCCTGGTCGAGGGGCTTCGCGAAGCGGGCGTCGGCGACCGTCACCTGGAGGCCGTGGTCGGCGAGGATCGCCGCCGCCTCGAGCGCCACGTGGACCCCGAAGCCGTAGCCGAGCAGCGCCACGCCGCGCCCCTCGGCGAGCACCTCGCCCACCCCGATCGGCAGGAGCTTCGCCTGCTTCGGGATCGCCACTCCCTCGGCCGCCCCGCGCGGATAGCGCAGCGCCGCCGGCCCGTCGTGGGCGATCGCCGTGTGCAGCATGTGGACGAGCATCGCCTCGTCGCGCGGCGCCATCACCACCACGTTGGGGAGCGGGCGGAAGTAGGAGATGTCGAAGGCGCCGTGATGGGTCGGGCCGTCGTCACCGACCAGCCCGGCGCGGTCCATCGCGAAGGTCACGTCGAGCTCCTGCAGGCAGACGTCGTGGACGATCTGGTCAAAGGCCCGCTGGAGGAAAGTGGAGTAGATCGCGCAGACCGGCTTCGCCCCCTGCAGCGCCAGGCCCGAGGCCAGGAGCACCGCGTTCTGCTCGGCGATCCCGACGTCGTAGTACTGCTCGGGGCGCTCGTCGGCGAGCTTCTGCAGGCCGGTCCCCCCCGCCATCGCCGCGGTGATCCCGATCACCCGCTCGTCGCCCTCGGCCTCGGCGACCATCGCCTCGGCGAAGACCTTCGTGTACTGCGGCGGCGAGCCGGGCGCGGGCGGCTTCTCCAGCCTCTCGATCCCCTCCGGCGAGTCGGTTTCCTGCACCGGCACGGGCTTTTCGGCGGCTGTCGGGCGGCCGTTGACGATCGAGTTCGGCTTCGCCGCGTGCCACTCCTCCATCGAGGCGAGGCCGTTGGCTTCGGCGGGCGCGAAGCCCTTGCCCTTCACCGTGTGGATGTGGACGACGACCGGGCGTTCGGCCTCGAAGGCCTCGGTGAGGGCGCGCCGCAGCGCCGCCACGTCGTGACCGTCGATCACGCCCATGTAGGCGAGGTCGAGCTCCTCGAAGAAGAGGCCGGGCGCCCAGTAGGCCTTGATCGCCGCCTTGATCTCGGGACCGAGGCGCTCGATCCGCCGGCCGACGCCGAGCGGCAGCTTGGTCAGCCGGTCCTCGACCCCCTCGCGGGCGTGGTAGAGCCGCGGGTTGAGGCGGATCCGGTTGAAGTAGCGGGAGAGGGCGCCGACGTTGGGCGAGATCGACATCCCGTTGTCGTTGAGGACGATCACGATCGGCGTCTGCAGGCCGCCCGCCGCATGCAGGGCCTCGTAGGCGACTCCGCCGGTGAGGGCGCCGTCGCCGATCACGGCGGCGACGCGGCCGTCGGTGCCGATCCCCTTGCGCATCGCCTCCTTCAGCCCGACCGCGTAGCCGATCGAGGTCGAGGCGTGGCCGGCGCCCATGATGTCGTGCTCGGACTCGCCAATCGAGCAGAACGGGGCGAGGCCCTCGTACTGGCGGATCGTCGGCAGCTCGTCGCGGCGTCCGGTGAGGATCTTGTGCGGGTAGGACTGGTGGCCGACGTCCCAGAGGACCTTGTCGCGGGGGCTGTCGAGCAGGCTGTGGAGGGCGACGGTCAGCTCGCAGGTGCCGAGGTTGGCGCCGAAGTGGCCGCCGATCTGGCCGATCGTGTCGATGATGTAGGTGCGCATCTCCTGCGCGACCTGCTGCAGCTGGGCGTCGTCGAGGCCGTCGAGATCCTCGGGGCCGTCGATCTTGTCCAGGAGTTTGTCCGCTTCGCTCATTCGTGTCGGGTGAAGATGTAGTCGGCGACGCGCCTCAGGTCCTCGGTCCGGCCGCCGGCCTCGGCCAGCGTCGCCGTCGCCTTGGCGTGGGACTCGGAGGCGAGCTCGCGTGCCCGATCGAGGCCGAAGAGGCTGACGTAGGTGAGTTTGCCGTGTCTCTCGTCACTTCCATGGGGCTTGCCGAGCCGCTCGTCGCTCTCGGTCACGTCGAGGATGTCGTCGACGATCTGGAACAGCACGCCCAGCTCGTCGGCGAAACGGCGATAGATAAGTGTCTCACTTTCGCCGGTGCCTTCGAGGATCGGCACGACGCAGACGCTTGCCGAGATCAGCCGGCCAGTCTTCAACGCGTGCAGCTCGCGCAGGCCCGCGGCGTCGAGCTCGGCCCCGATCACGTCGACGTACTGGCCGCCGACCATGCCGTCGACCCCGGTCGCCGCGGCCAGCTCGCGCAGCGCGGCGAGCACCCGCGCGGGGTCGCCGGGCTGCTCGCAGAAGAGGCGCACCGCCTCGGCGAAGAGGCCGTCGCCGGCGAGGATCGCGACGTCCTCGCCGAAGCGCTTATGCGAGGTCGGCCGACCGCGACGCAGGTCGTCGTCGTCCATCGCCGGCAAGTCGTCGTGGATCAGCGAGTAGGTGTGGATCAGCTCGATCGCGGAGGCGATCGGGAGGAAGCGCTCCGGCGGCGCACCGAGGGCGCGAGCGGTGGCGAGGGCGAGGACCGGGCGGACCCGCTTGCCGCCGGCGAGCAGCGAGTAGCGCATCGCCTCCTCGAGCCCCGCGGTGCGGGGCGCGGGCGAGAAGCGCAGGTCGGAGAGGGCCGCGTCGACGAGATCGCGCAGATCCTCGGGGTAGCCGGTCGCGGAGCTCACCTATTCGGCATCGGTGGCGGCCGCCTCGCGGGCACGGCGGTTGGTCTCCTCGACCGCCTCCTGGGAGAGTTCGCCCGCCTCGGCGGCGAGGGTCGCGGCGCGGCCCTCCTCGAGCTCGCCCTCGCCCTCGAGCTCGGCGGCGATCTGGCGCAGCCGCTCGGCGATCTCGTGCAGGCGGGTCATCCGGCGGGCTCGCGCTCGCGGACGATCGCACCGAGGACGCCGTTGATGAAGCCGGGGGCGTCGGCGCCGCAGTACTCCTTGGCGATCTCGACCGCCTCGTCGATCGCCACCTCGTAGGGGGTCTCCCCCTCCTCGATCTCGAACAGCGCCACCCGCATCACGTTGAGGTCGAGCGGCGCGATCCGGTCGACCGTCCAGCCACCGCGCAGGTGCTCGGAGATCGTCTCGTCGAGTTCTTCGCGGTGCGCGTCGACCCCCTCGGCCAGCTCGCGGGTCAACGGTTTCGCCTCGGCGATCAGCTCGGCGAGCGGGCGGGCGGTCACGTCGCGCTGGTAGCTGGCGAAGACGGCGTCACGGCGTTGGTCGGAGCGGCGCATCCCGACATTCTCTCAGGCGCGCAGGCGCGGAATCGACGCGGGCGGCCGGGGGCACGCGGCGATCGCGCTCAGCGCAAGATCTCGACCATCAGCACCCAGGCGCTGGCCACGGCGCCGGCGATCGCCAGGCAGATCCCGGCGCCCAGCCAGTAGAGGGCGCCGGCGACCTGCAGCGGCTCGAAGAGCCCGGCCAGCCAGAGCGGCACCATGCTCACCGCGCGCAGGCCCCAGCGCGACATCTTCCACTGGAAGGCCTCACGGCCGGTCGCATCGCCGGAGAGGATCGGGAGCCGCACGCTGATCGCGATCATCAGCGAGGCGACGCCGAGGATCTCGGCACCGAAGGCGACGTGGCTCTGGCCCGGCATCAGACCGCAGATCGAGACGATCAGGACGGCGAGCAGGAGCAGCAGCGTCTCCAGCGCCCGCTCGGGCAGGCCGCGGTAGCTGAGGATCCGCTCGAGGTTGATCGAGACGGCGACGAAGAGCAGGCCCAGGAGCGCGGCCGAGGCTCCCGCCGTGGCGACGAAGAGGTCCTTCCACTGCTCGGGGGCATAGGCGGCGCTCACGGCGCGATCGTAGGCTGCGCGGCTGCCGTCAGGCGCGCGAGACGTACTCGCCGGTGCGCGTGTCGACGCGCACCGTCTCGCCCTCCTCGATGAAGAGCGGGACCTGGACCACGGCGCCGGACTCGAGCGTCGCCGGCTTGTTGCCGCCGCCGGAGGCGGTGTCGCCTTTCAGGCCCGGGTCGGTCTGGGTCACCTTCATCTCCACCGCGCTCGGCACCTGCACGTCGCTTGGCTGCTCGTCGACGAAGAGCACCTCGACCTCGGAGTTCGGCAGCACCCACTGCATCACGTCGCCGAGCACCGCCGAGGGGATCTCGATCTGGTCGTAGTCGCGGTTGTCCATGAAGACCACCGACTCGCCCTGGTCGTAGAGGTACTGCATCTTCTTCGATTCGGTGCGCACCGAGCGGAACTTCTCGCCGGCGCGGAAGGTTTTGTCGATCACCGCGCCGTCCTCGAGGCGGCGCAGCTTGGTCCGCACGAAGGCGCCCCCCTTGCCCGGCTTGACGTGCTGGAACTCGATGATCTTCCAGACCTTGCCGTCGATTTCGATGTGGCTGCCGTTGCGGAACTGGTTGGTCGAGACTGACATGGCGCGGACTCTAGCGACGGGACGGGGCGCGGCGCCGTGGACGATCGGCGTCGGGCATGGATCCAGGGCCAGGGGATTGGTTCCAGGGTGCTCCGAGGGTCCGGGCGAGGGGCGGGATCGTCACGGTCCCCGGTGGAAGGAGCGCCGGGGAGGGTGTACGTCACGATTCGTCCCGGATCCCGGACGCTCAGGAGACTCCGTGGTTCGAAATGGGCGTTATCCGCCCATAAGGAACCACGCAGAGCCCCGATCGTCGAGGGACGTGGCATCTCCGTGACGGACGTCCCGTCCCTGTGACGGGTCCTCCCGCAAAACTCCCCGTCCCGGGCGTCCCGGAGGCGGCCACAGCCTGCCCGGGTCGCCTCCGGGACGCCCGGGAGGCCTGGGCTCCGGTCGGTCCGGCCCGGGCCCTCGCGCGGGCGCCACTGGGTCATCCGTCTCAGGAACTCGACCTCGAACCGCTTGGCGGGCCGCCGGCGGCGAGGACGCGGCGGGTGAGGCGCGGGGCGAGCAGGCGCAGGTAGGCGGCGAGCGCGTAGGGGCGCGGCACGTAGCGCTCCGACTTGCGGCCCGGGCCGACCTCGTGGATCGCCTCGGCGACCTTCTCCGGTGAGGAGAGGATCAGGCGGGTCACGGCTTTGGCGCGCAGCTCGGTCTGCGGGAAGCCTTCCGTAGGGACGAAGCCAGGCAGCACCATGCCGACGTGGACACCGTGCGGCGCCTCCTCCAGCGAGAGCGCGTCGGTCCAGCCGATCAGCGCGAACTTGCTCGCCGAGTAGGCGCCCGAATTGGCGCGGCTGACCCGGCCCGCGGTGCTGGCGACGTTGACGATCGCGCTCGGGGCCGAGCGGCGCAGCAACGGCAGCAGCGCCTCGGTGAGGCGGACGACGGCGTCGAAGTTCAGCTCCATGTGGCGGTGGACGTTCTCCCAGCCGGTCTCGCCGAAGGTGCCGCGCCAGGCGGCGCCGGCGTTGTTGACGAGGAGGTCGAGGCGGTCGTGGCGCTGCTCGAGGTGGGCACGGACCAGCTCCGGCGCCTCGGGGCGGGTGAGGTCGGCGGCGAGCCAGGTCGCCGGGCAGGGCAGCGAGGCGGCCAGCTCGGCGAGCCGCTCGTCGCGGCGGGCGACGAGGACCAGCTCGGTGCCCGGGTCACGGGCGAGGCGCCGCGCGGTGGCGGCGCCGATCCCGCTCGAGGCCCCGGTCACCAGCGCGATCTTGGCCGCACGCGACACGACACAAACCTATGCCACGATCGGCCGCGAGTCACGATCCGAACTGAGAGGATTGGCGGCGTGTCCGACCCCGGCTCGTCCCCGGCCGCCGATCGAGGGCGGCCGCCGCACCACCGCGCGCCGCGCCTCAGCGCGGTCCGTCGCGAAGGCGGACGGGTCACCCCGCTGGAGCTCTTCTTCGACCTCGTCTTCGTCCTCGCGATCACCGAGTGCACCGCGCTGATGTCCCACCACCCGACCTGGTCGGGGCTGGCGCAGGGACTGCTGGTGCTCGGCGTGCTCTGGTGGGCCTGGGCCGCCTACGCCTGGCTGACCAGCGTGATCGACCCCGAGGCGGGGCCGGTCCGCCTCGTCTTCTTCGCCGCGATGGCCTCGATGCTGATCGCGGCGATCTGCGTGCCGGAGGCGTTCGGCGACCTGGCGCTGGCCTTCGCGCTGGCGATCGGATTCTTCCGCGTCGCCCACATCGCGCTCTTCGCGATCGCCGGGTCGGACGAGCCGAACCTTGCCCGGTCGGTGCGGACGCTGGCGATCTCGACCGCGATCGCGGTCGGCCTGCTCGCCGCCGCCTCGGCCTTCGGCGGGCTCGCGCAGGCGGCGCTCTGGATATTGGCGCTGGCGCTCGACTTTGGCGGGCCCTACTTCTTCGGCGTCGAGGGCTGGCAGCTCGTCCCCGGCCATTTCGCCGAGCGCCACGGGCTGATCATCATCATCGCCCTCGGCGAGTCGATCGTCGAGATCGGCTCCGGGGCGGCCGGGCACCTCGACCTGGGGATCGGCACCGCCGCCGTCCTCGGCGTCGGGGTCGCGGCAGCGCTCTGGTGGCTCTACTTCGACGTCGTCGCGCTGGTCTCGGCGCGCCGCCTCAACGAGGCCGAGCCCGGCCGCGTGCAAAACGCGCTCGCCCGCGACTCCTACTCCTACCTACACCTGCTGCTGGTCGCCGGGATCGTGCTGGCGGCGTTCGGGATGAAGACGGTGCTCGCCCACACCGGCGCCCACCTGCACTGGGTGACGGCGTTCGCGCTGCTCGGTGGGATCTCCACCTACCTGCTCGGGCTGGTCGCCTTCCGCTACCGCCACGTGCGTACCTGGAACCGCTACAAACTGCTGCTTGCCGCGGTCCTCGTCGTCCTGATCCCGGTCGCCACCGCGATCCCGGCGCTGCTCACGCTGGCGCTCGCCACCGCGCTGCTCGCCCTGCTCGTCGTCCGTGAGCACGCCGGCTACGACGAGCGCCGCGACCGCCTGCGCTCCCGCAACACGATGACCGACGCCGAGGCGGAGCTGCTCGGCAATCAGGATGCATAGCTCATGGGCCGGCCGCCCAGGCCGATCTATCACGGACAAACGTACGACTTCGACATACTGGCGGGCCTATGACGACTTCCAACGACGTTCCCAAACTTCTCGACGAATTACTGCGGGCGGGCGCGCCGTCCGGGTATGAGGGACCCGCAGCCGCGGTCTGGCGCAAGGCCGCGTCCGGGTTCGCCGAGCTCTCCTACGACGGGCTCGGCTCGACGATCGCGCGGGTCGGCGAGGCCGAGCCGCTGGTGGCGATCGTCGGCCACATCGACGAGATCGGGCTGATCGTCACCCACGTCGACGAGAAGGGCTTCCTCTGGTTCGAGCCGATCGGCGGCTGGGACCCTCAGATCCTGGTCGGACAGCGGGTCGAGGTGACCGGGTCCGGTGGCCCCGTCCCCGGCGTCGCCGGCCGCAAGCCGATCCACCTGCTGGAGCCCGACCAGCGTAAGAAGGTCGTCGAGCTGAAATCGATGCACATCGACATCGGCGCCGTCGACCGCGAGGACGCCGAGACGATGGTCCGGGTCGGCGACCCGGTGGTGATCCGCACCGAGCCGATGCAGGTGGCGGGCTCGCGCCTCGTCTCCAAGGCGATGGACAACCGATTGGGCGCCTTCGTGGCGCTCGAATCGACCCGTCGCTGCGCCGAGGGCTCCGGCCCCGGCGGCTCGATGGCAGGCGTCGCCGCGGTGCAGGAGGAGATCGGCCTGTTCGGCGCCCGCACCTCGGCCTTTGAGCTGAAACCGGACATCGCGGTCGCCGTCGACGTCACCCACGCGACCGACGCGCCCGGGGTCGACGAGAAGGAGGTCGGCGTGCACCCGCTCGGCTCCGGCCCGGTGATCGGCCGCGGCTCGACCCTCTCGCCGAAGGTCTTCGAGCTCTTGGTCGAGACCGCCGAGGCGGAGGGGATCGAGTACTCGATCGCCGCCAGCGGCCGCAGCACCGGCACCGACGCCGACGCGATCCAGATCGCCCGCTCGGGGATCCCCGCCGGCCTCGTCTCGATCCCGCTGCGCTACATGCACTCGCCGGTCGAGATGGTCGACCTGGCCGACGTCGAGGCGACGATCGCGCTGTGCGCGGCGTTTGGCAGCCGGATCAAGGCCGGCGTCGACCTGAGCCGCTGACGGCCTCAGGAACCGTCATGCGGCGTCCTCGGTCGTCCAAATAGCGCTGCTATTCGGCCTCCCTGCGTCCTTGCCTGACGGCCCCTGAGGCTCGTCAGTCGACCCAGGTCAGGTCTTTCGGAAGGGACGAGAGGTTCCGCAGACCGCCGTCGCCGATGACGACCAGGTCCTCGATCCGCACGCCGAGGTCGCCGGCCAGGTAGATCCCCGGCTCGACCGTGACGACTTCTCCAGCCGCCAGCACGTCGTCGGAGCGCAGCGAGAGGCGCGGGCCCTCGTGGATGTCGAGGCCGACGCCGTGGCCGAGCCCGTGGCCGAAGTGCTCGCCGTGGCCGGCCTCGTCGATCACCGTGCGCGCCGCGGCGTCGACGTCTTCGCCCTTCTCCCCCGGGCGGATCGCCTCCAGCGCCGCCTGCTGGGCTGCGAGCACGGTCTCGTAGACGCGCCGCCCTTCCTCGCCGGGGTCGCCGGTGGCGTAGGTGCGGGTGCCGTCGGAGCAGTAGCCGTCGAGCTTGGCGCCCATGTCGAAGACGATCAGCTCGCCCTTCTCGATCACCCGCGGGCCGGGCTCGGCGTGCGGCTGGGCGCCGTTCGGCCCGGCGGCGACGATCGTGTCGAAGGAGGGCTCGCCGCCCGCGGCGCGCACCCGCGCGTCGAAGGCGCCGGCGACGGTGCGCTCGGCCTTGCCGACGAACCCGTCTTCGACCGTCGCCTTCAGTGCCGCGTCGGCCAGCTTCGCCGCCTCGGCGATCGCCGCCAGCTCGCCCTCGTCCTTGACCCGGCGGAGCGCCTCGACCGCGCCGCCCGCGGCGACCGGCTCGACCCCGTCGGGCAGTTTCCCCTCCAGTTTGGTCAGCGAGCGGACCGAGACGTGGTCGTCCTCGAAGCCGACCTTGCCGGTGAGGCGCTCGGCGATCCCGCCGAGCCAGTCGCCGGTCAGGGTCACGCACTCCCACTCGGAGACCTCGGCGGCGGCGCGCTCGGTGTATCGGAAGTCGGTGAGGAAGATGCGAACGTCGGGGCCGCAGATCGCCGCCCCGTTGGTGCCGGTGAAGCCGGTCAGATAGCGGACGTTGGTCAGGTCGGTGACCAGCATCCGGTCGAGGCCCTGCTCGGCCAGCGCCGCCTCCAGCCGGTCGCCGCGGCCGCGCATCAGGCGCCCACCCCGAGTTCGCGGGCGATCACGTCGAGCGCCTCGCGGTACCCGTCGGCGCCCTTGCCGGAGATCTTCTCCACCACCAGGCCGTCGAAGACCGAGACCTTGCGCCAGTCCTCGCGCGCCTCGACGTCGGAGAGGTGGACCTCCACGGCGGGCAGCGCCGCAACCCCGAGCGCGTCGGCGATCGCGCGGCTGTAGTGCGTCCAGGCGCCCGCGTTGATCACGCAGGCGTCGGCGAGGTCCGGCAACCGGTGCAGGTACTCGACGAACTCGCCCTCGTGGTTGGTCTGGAAGAAGATCGGTTCGAGCTTCGCCTCCCGCGCCCACCGCGCGATCTGGTGCTCCAGCTCCGACAGCGAGCGGCCCCCGTAGAAGCTCGCGTCCCGCCGCTCGAGGATGTCGAAGTTCACCCCGTGCATGACGGCGACGCGATTGCGAGTCGAGGCGGTCACGAGGGCCACAATAGAGAAGCGCCGCGCAGGCGCCGCGCCGGTAGGGCTCGGCTATCGGATCCTTCAGGGCCACGTGGGTCCAGCGAACGCAGCACACGCCGGAGCGTGCCACCGGCTCGCTTGGCAAGGGCTGCTTCTAGGCCATCAGCTCGCGGATCGCGCTCTCGACCCGGGGCGGGTCGATCAGCTGGCCGATCTCGGGCTCGCCGGGCTGGCGCAGCAGGACGAAGCCGACGCCGGCGGCGGTGCGCTTCTTGTCGCGGCCGAGGGCATCGAGGATGTTCGGGACCTCGATCGGCACCTCGAGCCGGGTCGGCAGGCCGTGGCGGGCGAGGATCTCCCCCACCTCGTCGCGCAGGGCGTCGGCCTGGGAGAGGCGGAGCGCGGCCAGCAGTCCCAGGCCTACCGCCTCGCCGTGGCGGTAGGCGGTGTAGCCGGTGGCCGACTCGATCGCGTGGCCGACCGTGTGGCCGAGGTTGAGGACGTTGCGCAGGCCGGTGTCGAGCTCGTCGGCGGCGACGATCGCGCACTTGTAGCGGGCGCAGGCGAAGACGACGTCGTCGAGCTCGGCGGGGACGATCTGGGCGATCGCGCGCACCTGCTCCCAGAGCGAGCCGCCCGCCAGGAGGCCCGTCTTCAGCACCTCGACGAAGCCCGCCGCGAGCTCCGCCGGGGGCAGCGTCGCCAGCGCCTCGGTGTCAGCGATCACCGCGGCGGGCTGCTGAAATGCGCCCGCGTAGTTCTTGCCCTCGGGGAGGTCGACGCCGACCTTGCCGCCGTAGGCGGAGTCGACCTGGGCGACCAAGGTGGTCGGCACCTGCACGACCGGCACGCCGCGCTGGTAGAGGTGGGCGACAAGGCCACCGAGGTCGCCGACGACGCCGCCGCCGAGGGCCACCACGTGGTCCTGGCGGGTGATCCCTTCCCGCGTCATCGCGCGCAGGACGATCTCGGTGTTGGCGAGGGTCTTCGCCGTCTCCCCCGGCTCGAGCTCGCAGAGGGCGACGAAGGGGACGAAACGCTCGCGGTAGAGCGGGCCGACCGCGCGATCGGTGACGAGGAAGCGGCGGCTCTGCAGCGGCCACCACTCCATGCCGAGCAGGCCGCGGCCGACCAGCACCGGGTACTCGCCGCCGGGGGCGCTCGCCCAGAGCATCTTCGTCCCCGCGGGGAGGTCGGGCAGCTTGCGGATCATCGGCAGGGCGCGGCGGACGATGTTGCGGTCACCCATCGGCACCACCGCGTCGGCCAGCTCTTCGTAGAGCGGCAGGCGGGTGGCGAGGAGCGTGCCGACCGTGTCGGCGTCGCTCGCCAGCGGGCGGTCGGAGTGGGCGATCCGGCGCCAGGCCTCGGTCGCGTCGACTTGGAGCCAGACCACGGTGTGGCGGGCCATCGCCGCGCGGATCCGCGGCGAGAGCACGCTGCCGCCGCCGAGCGCGATCGCGCCGCCGTCATCGGCCTTCTCCAGCAGCGAGCCGACCACCTCGGCCTCGCGCGCCCGGAAGCCCTCCTCGCCGTGCCGCTCGAAAGCCTGCGGGATGGTCGAGCCGAACGACTTTTCCATCAGCTCGTCGATCTCGACCGTCGACAGCCCTTCGGCCGCCGCTGCCCGCAGCGCGGTCGACTTGCCCGCGCCCATGAAGCCGACGAAGACGATCGACGGCTTCACCGTGCGCTCCTCGTGCTCCCCGGGCGGCGCGCGCTCACCGCGCGTCGATCCGCGCCTCGTAGGCGTCGATCGCGGCGCGAACGTCGTCGATGTGGTCGCCGCCGAACTTCTCCCGGTAGGCACGCGCCAGGGTCAGGCAGACCATCGCCTCGGCGACCACGGCGGCAGCGGGGACGACGGTCGAGTCGGTCCGCTCGCGCAGCGCCTGGGCGGGCTGGTGGGTCTCGGTGTCGACCGAGCGCAGCGGCTTGGTCAGGGTGGAGATCGGCTTGATCGCGGCGCGCACCGAGAGCGGCTGGCCGTTCGTCATCCCGCCCTCGAGGCCACCGGCACGGTTGGTTTCGCGGAAATAGCCCCCCGCCTCCGACCAGAAGATCTCGTCGTGGGCTTCCGAGCCGGGGCGCGTCGCCACGTCCCAGGCTTCGCCGATCGAGACGCCCTTGATCGACTGGATCGAGCAGACCGCCTGGGCGAGCCGGCCGTCGAGCCGGTCTTCCCAGGAGATGTGCGAGCCGAGCCCGGAGACGAGCCCGAAGGCGATCACCTCGAAGGTGCCGCCGAGGCTCTCGTTGGCCTTGCGCAGGCGGTTGATCTCCTCGACCATCGCCTTGCTCGCCGTCTTGTCGAGGGTGCGGACGGGGTCGTTGTCGATCCCGGCAAAGTCGGCGGGGGTGAGCTCGTCGCGCTGCTCGGCGACCACCGAGGCGATCCGGGTCACGTGGCTGTGGACCTCGACCCCGAGCGCGGTGAGGAAACCGCGGGCGACCGCGCCGGCGGCGACGCGGGCGGCGGTCTCGCGGGCGCTGGCCCGCTCGAGGACGTTGCGGATGTCGGCGTGGCCATATTTCTGCGCCCCGACCAGGTCGGCGTGACCGGGCCGTGGCAGGTGGACCTCTTCGGGCTCGAAGCCCTCGACCGGCCAGGGGTTCATCCGCTCTTCCCAGTTGGCGTAATCGCGGTTGGCGACCAGGAGCGCAATCGGGCTGCCCAGCGTGCGGCCATGGCGGACGCCGGAGCGCACCTCGACCGTGTCGGTCTCGATCCGCATCCGCCCGCCGCGCCCGTGGCCGAGCTGGCGGCGCGCCATGTCGCGGTCGAGCGCCTCGCGGTCGAGCTCGAGCCCGGCCGGGATCCCCTCGACGATCGCGGTCAGACCGGGGCCGTGGGACTCCCCGGCGGTGGTGAAGCGGAAGGCGCTCATGAGCGTCACAGGCTATCGGTGGACGGCGGCGCGCATCGCCTCCAGCGAGGGCTCTGCCCCGGTCCAGATCCGCAGCGAGAGCGCCCCCTGCTGGACCAGCATCTCGAGCCCGTCGACGGTGCTCGCCCCGGCCGCCGCGGCGGCGGCGAGCAGCGCGCTCGGCCCTTCGCCGTAGACCATGTCGACGACCACCTGCTCGGGTCGGAACGAGTCGGCGGCAAGCGGCAGGTGCTCGAAGGGGTCCTCGCCAGCGAGCCCGACCGCGGTGGTGTTGACGATCAGGTCGTACTCGGCGGCGACGGGCTCGGCGACGGCGCGGGCCCCGAGCTGCCGAGCGACCGCCTCGGCCCGCTCCGGCGTGCGGTTCCAGACCTCGACCTCCACCCCGATGTCGACCAGCGCCCAGATCGCGGCGCGGGCGGCACCGCCCGCTCCCAGCACGAGGGCACGCTCCCCCTCGGGAAGGTGGGGCAGCGACCGCAGCAGCCCGCCCGCGTCGGTGTTGTCGGCGACGATCCGCCCGTCGCGGAAGCTCAGCGTGTTGGCGGCGCCGATCGCCCGCGCCGCCTCGCTCGCCTCGTCGGCCATCGCCAGCGCCGCCTCCTTGTACGGCACGGTCACGTTGACCCCGGCGTACTCGCCCTCCAGCGCCAGCGCGGCGACCTCGGCCTCGAAGTCCTCGGGCGCGATGTCGAGCGCCCCGTAGATCCACTCCCCCGCCAGGCCCAGCTCGGTGAGCGCCGCCATCTGCATCTCCGGCGAGCGCGAGTGCGCCACCGGGTGACCGATCACCGCCAGGCCGGGCACCGCCGCACCTCCTGGCTCACTTGCAGGTGCTCGGCTGGTTGCCGCCGTTCGCTTCGCGCGCCTTTTCGTACTTGGCCGCGTCGGCGAGGAATTCTTCTTCGGTCTTGGCGAAGGTGAGTTCGTTGCACGAGTTCGGATTGTTCACGTAGAAGAGATAGTCGGTCTTCGCCGGGTGCGCGGCGGCCTGCATCGCGGCGAGGCCGGGGCTGTTGATCGGCCCCGGCGGCAGGCCCCCGTGGGTGCGCGTGTTGTACGGCGATTCGCTTTCCAGTTCCGACTGGGTCAACGGTTCTTCGTAGTTGCCGGTGGCGAAGCGGATCGTCGAGTCGATCCCCAGCGTCATCCCTTCGTGCAGCCGGTTGTAGATCACCGAGGCGACCAGCTTGCGCTGCTTCGGCACACCCGCCTCGCGTTCGACCATCGAGGCGATCGTGACCACGTCGAACACCGTCAGGTTTTTCGACTTCGCGTACTTCATGTTGACCTTCTTGATCTTCTGCTTGAAGTCTTCGAGCTGCAGGCGGACGAGGTAGGAGATCGGCAGCTTCGTCTTGAATTCCCAGGTGTCGGGGAAGAGGAATCCCTCGAGGTCCTTGACGTTCTTGCCGCCGTACTGTTCGGGGTCGAGGTACTTCGACTTCTTGGTCGCCTGCATGTAGTTGCCCTTGATCCCGTCTTCCTTCAGCAGCTTGGCGGTGATCGGCCGGCTCTGGCCCTCGGGGATGGTCACGGTGACGATTCCCGGCTTGGTCTCTTCCTGCGGCTTCGGTTCTTCCGAGAGCTGGTCGATCACTTCGCCGTAGCTCATGTCCTTGGCCATCACGAACCTGCCGGCGAAGAGGTCGGAGCGCTTGCCGGCGAGGGTGACGCGCGCCTGGAACAGGGTCGAGCCGGGGACGATGAAGCCGCCGGAGATGACGCCCTTCTTTTCCAGCAGGTCGCCGACTTCGCCGACGCTGGAGCCCTTCGGGATCACCACCGCCACCTTCCCGTGACCGCCCCCGTGGAAGGGCTGGAAGAGGGCGTTGAGGAAGAGCAGGATCACGATCAGGACGATCACGCCGAGGATCCGGAAGGGATGGCGGAGCAGCGCGCCGAAGATCCCGCCGCGCCGACCGCCGTCGTCGCCGTGGCGGCGCCCGGTGCGCGCCGCGCCGGCCATCCGCGGATCGCCCTCGTCGTGGAGGTCGTCGGCGTCGTCGAACCACTCGTCGCGCGGCGGTGGCGGCTCCCAGTCGCCGGCGCCGGTCTCCTCCATCGGGCGCGGCGGCGGCACGCGGCGCCCGCGGGCGGCCGAAGGGTGCTCCCCGGTCGGCTGAGTCGGATCGGGGCGAGGTGATTCCGCCGTCCCCGGGCCGGGATCTGACTGTGGGCGCTCGGAGGCCGGCCGATCGAGCGCTTCGGTCTGCGGTGGGATCGGGCCTTCGCCGGAAGGCGGTTCGGGCTGCTCCGCGGTCGGTCGTTCGGGGGTCGGCGGCGGCGCTTTCACCACCGGCGCGTCGGCGCTCGGCGGGGCTCCCTTGGCGCCTTTCCCGGACGCGGTCCCCCCTGGGGCGGCGCCGCCCGCACCGGCATCGTCTGCCACCGCCGCGGCGCCCGCGGCACCGGCCGCAGCTCCTCCGGCCACCGCTGCGTTCTTTTTCCGCCGCCCGAGCAGGCGTCGCCGTCCCCGCTCGGCGGCCTCGGGGTCGGGTTTCGGCGCCCCCCCGCTCCCTGGCCCTTGGCCCGGTGGCGGCGGCACCGGCTCGGCGGGCTCGTCCCAGAACTCCTGCTCGGGGGTCCGGGGCTTCGTCGGCGGCTCCTCCTTCGGCGGCGGTGGCGAGGGCGGCGCGGCGGCCTCCTTCTGCTTCTTCTTCGCCGCCTTCGAGGCGCGCTTTTCTTCCCGTTCGCGCCGCCGTTCGGCGCGCTCCACGGCCTCCGGGTCGCTCTGGTCGACGAACGGGTCCTCACCGGGATAGCCGCGGCGGAGGTCGTCGCTCACGATCCCTCCCCCTTCCGCGCCAGGCTGGTCAGGTAGGCCTCGAGCAGGTGCGCGGCGGCGAGCGAGTCGCGCGCCGCCCCCGCCCCGGCCCGCCGGCTGGCGTCGGCCATCTGGCTGGTGAGGCGCTCGTCGTAGGTATCGACGGGCACGTCGAGCAGCGCGCCCAGTTCCTCGGCGAAGGTCCGCGCCAGCGCCGCCTGGCTGCCCTCCGCGCCGCTCAGGTGGACCGGCAGGCCGACCACCACCCGCTCGACCTCGCGCTCGCGCACCAGCGTCGCCACCGAGGCGGGCTCGGGCGGCTCGATCACCGGCAGCGGCGTGCAGAGGGTTCCGGTCGGGTCGCAGATCGCGGCGCCGATCCGGACGGTGCCGTGGTCGAGGGCGAGCACGCGCAAGTCCCTACCCCAGTTTCTCCTCGATCAACGTCCGGGCCGCCGCCAGGGCCTCGTCCAGCTTCGCCGGATCGCGGCCGCCCGCCTGCGCCATGTCCTCGCGGCCGCCCCCGCCCCCGCCGACCACCGCCGCCGCGGCTCGGACCAACTCCGCCGCCGAGAGCCCCTTCTCGTTCGCGCCCGGCGTCGCCAGCGCGACCAGCGCGACCTTCTCGCCGTCGCCGCCGCCGAGCACCTGCGCCACCTCCCCGCCGAGCGAGGACTGGATCCGGTTGGCGACCTCGAGCAGCGATTTCTGGTCGGCCAGCTCGGTCGCCGCGACCAGCACGTCGACCCCGCCGATCTCGACCGCCGTCCTGGCCAG
The DNA here is from genome assembly GCA_018268575.1 of Actinomycetota bacterium. Taxonomy (GTDB): domain Bacteria; phylum Actinomycetota; class Thermoleophilia; order Solirubrobacterales; family 70-9; genus VAYN01. Next base: position 2,130 of record JAFDWF010000188.1, on the reverse strand, counting down.
CCGCTTCGCTTCCTCGCCGAGCGCCTGGCGCTGCGCCTTCTCGGCACCCGCACCCGCCTCTTTCAGTCGCTCCGCCGCCCGCCGCGCGCCGGCCACCGGATCCTGCGGATTGCCGAGCAGCTCGCCGGCCTCGCGCAGCCCCGCATCGCGGTCGCGGAAGTAATCGATCGCGGCGGGGCCGGTGATCGCCTCGATCCGCCGCACGTTGGCCGCGCTCGAGCCCTCGGCGCTCACCTTGAAGACGCCGATCTCGGCCGTGTTCGCCACGTGGGTGCCGCCGCAGAGCTCGCGCGAGACGCCCTCGATCTCGACCACCCGCACCCACTCGCCGTATTTCTCGCCGAACAGGGCCATCGCGCCGAGCGCTTCCGCCTCCGGCCGCTCCATCTCCAGCCAGCGGACCGGCGCGCTCGCCTTGATCCACTCGTTGACCCGGTCCTCGACGTCGCGCAGCTCCGCCGGGGAGAGCGACTGGCCGTGGGTGAAGTCGAAGCGCAGTTTGTCGGGCCGCACCGCCGAGCCCGCCTGGCGCACGTGGGTGCCGAGCCGCTCGCGCAGCGCCGCGTGGAGGAGGTGCGTCGCGGTGTGGTTGCGCATCGTCGCGTGGCGGGTCTCACGGTCGACGATCGCATCAACCGGCACCTCCTCCGCTCCCGCGCGGTCCGGCCCATCATCACCGGCGATCTCCGGACCGCGCTCCCGCGTCCGGGGGTGCCGGGCGCCAACTTCGACCACCTGGTCCGACCCGACACGGAATACCTCGAGGACCTCGGCCTCCTCGCCGTTCGGCCACCGGACGACCCCCGAGTCGGCGACCTGGCCGCCGCCCTCGGCGTAGAACGGGCTCGTCTCCAGCTTCAGCAGGGCGCGCTCACCCTGCGGCTCGAAAGCCGCCACGCCGGTTGTCGCCTTCAGCGTTTCGTAGCCGACGAAATTGCTCGGCGAGGTCGCGGCGGCAAATTCCTGGACCCGCTCGTGGGTGTCCTCCGACCCGTGCGCGGTCGCCGCCCCGGTGCGGGCGCGCGTCCGCTGCTCCTCCATCAGCTCGGCGAAGCCGTCGTCGTCGACGGCCAGGCCCTGCTCGGCGAGCAGCTCCTTGGTCAGGTCGTAGGGGAAGCCGTAGGTGTCGTGCAGCTTGAAGGCGTCGGCGGCGTCGATCCAGGAGGTGCCCGCCGCGCGCGCCTCGACCACCAGGCGCTCGAGCATCTCCGACCCCCGCTCCAGCGTCCGCCCGAAGCTCTCCTCCTCGTCGTCGACCCAGCGGGCGATGTTCTCCCGCTCGGCGACCAGCTCCGGGTAGACCCCGCCCATCAGCTCGATCACCCGGGCGGCGAACTTGCCGAGCCAGGGCGCCTCGAGGCCGAGCGTGCGGCCCTGCTGGATCGCCCGGCGCATGATCCGGCGCAGGATGTAGCCGCGGTCCTCGTTCGAGGGCACGACCCCGTCGGCGATCAGGAAGGCGGCGCCGCGCGAGTGGTCGGCGAGGATCCGCATCGCCCGGGTTACCGCCTCGGACTCGCCGTAGGTCCGCCCCGAGAGCTCCTCGGCGAGGTCGATCAGCGGCCGCACGTGGTCGACCTCGAAGACCGAGGGGACGTCCTGGAGGATCGCCGCCATCCGGTCGAGGCCCATCCCGGTGTCGATGTTCTTGGTCGGCAGCTCGGTCAGGGTCCCGTCCTCGGCGAGGTCGTAGGACATGAAGACGTGGTTCCAGAACTCGAGGAAGCGCTCGCCCTCGTCACCCGGCCGTTCGTCGGCGGCGCCGAAGTCCGGGCCGCGGTCGAGGTAGAGCTCCGAGCACGGGCCGCACGGCCCGGTCGGCCCGCCCTGCCAGAAGTTGTCCTCGCGGCCGAGCTGGACGATCCGCTCCGCCGGCACCCCGGTCGCTTCCCAGATCGCGATCGCCTCGGTGTCGGGGCCGAGGCCGAGCTCCTCGTCGCCGCCGAAGACCGTCACCCAAATCCGCTCCGGATCCATGCCGAAGCCCTCGGTGGCGAGCTGCCAGCCCCAGGGGATCGACTCCGCCTTGAAGTAGTCGCCGAAGCTCCAGTTGCCGAGCATCTCGAAGAAGGTCAGGTGGCGGGCGGTGTTGCCGACCTCCTCGATGTCGGTCGTGCGGAAGCATTTCTG
>JAFDWF010000187.1 GCA_018268575.1 Actinomycetota bacterium | reverse complement strand
GGCCGCGCCGCTTCGGCTTCGACCGCACCTTGGCGGTGCGGACCGCGGCGACGCCGACGCCGAAGACCTCTTCGACCGCCTGCGCGATCTGGGTCTTGTGAGCGCGGTCGTCGACCCGGAAGGTGTACTTGCCCTCGGCGATCAGGGCGTAGCTCTTCTCCGAGATCACCGGGCGGATGAGGATCGTGCGCGCGTCCATCAGGCGGCCGCCTCCTCGGCGGGCGCGGCCTTCCCGGTCGCGCCATTGGTGCCGCCCCCGGCCAGGCGCTCCTCGAGCGCCTTGAGCGCGGTCTCGGAGACGACGATCGCAGCGGCGCCGATCACGTCGGCGACGCCGGTGGCGCCGACCTCGAGCACGGTGGTGCGGGGGATGTTGCGGAAGCTCTTCATCGCGCCGGTCTCCTCGGCGGTCAGGATGACCAGGATCGGGTTCTTGGCGCCCCATTTGGCCAGCGCCTGGGCGGCGGATTTCGTCGAGGGCGTCGCGAAGGCCGAAGCGTCGAGCACCGCAACCGAGTCGCGCTCGGCGTGCACCGAGAGCGCCGAGCGCATCGCCCGACGACGGGCTTTGCGGTTCACCTTGACCGTGTAGTGACGCGGCTTGGGGCCGAAGGCGACCCCGCCGCCGAAGCGGTTCGGCACGCCCAGCGAGCCGACGCGGGCGCGGCCGGTGCCCTTCTGGCGCCAGGCCTTGGCGGTGGTGAAGGCGACCTCGCCGCGGGTCAGGGTCGAGGCGGTGCCGCGCCGGCGCGAGGCGAGGTCGGCGCGCGCCGCCTCGTGCACCAGCGACTGGTGGAAGGGCTCCGCGAAGAGCTCTTTCGGCAGGTCGGCTTTGCCCGATCCGCCGAGGATGGTGGCCTTAGACATCGGAGCGCACCTCGACGATCGAGTTCTTGGCGCCGGGGACGGAGCCCTTGATCAGCAGCAGGTTGCGCTCGGCGTCGATCGAGGCGACTTCGAGCCCGCGCTGGGTGCGGCGGACGTTGCCCATCTGACCCGGCATGCGCATGCCTTTGAAGACGCGGGCGGGGAAGGCGCTGGCGCCAATCGAGCCCGGGGCGCGCACGTTGTGCGAGCCGTGGGTGACCGGGCCGCGGGAGAAGTTGTGGCGCTTGATCCCACCTTGGAAGCCCTTGCCGATCGTGATCCCGGCGACTTTGACCGTCTGGCCCGCCTCGAACCCGGCGACGGTGACGTCGTCACCGATCTTCGGGCCCTCCTCGGCGCCCAAATCCTCGTCGCGGAACTCGACCAGGTGGCGGAGCGGCGGCGCGCCCGCCTTCTTCAGGTGTCCTTCCTCGCCCTTCGAGAGCTTGCCCTGCTTGACCTCGCCGAAGGCGAGTTGGACGCCGGCGTAGCCGTCGCGCTCGGTCTCGCGGACCGCGGTCACCTTGCAGGGGCCCGCTTCGATCACGGTGACCGGCACCACGGTGCCGTCCTCCTGGAAGACCTGGGTCATGCCGAGCTTCTTGCCGAGGATCGCCGCCATCTAGCGGTGGCTCCTTTCGCGGCAGTGCGACTCAGCCGAGCGAAAACCAAGCCGGTCAAGGACACAGGGCGCCGCCTTTGGTGGTGCCAAAGGCAAGCCCGAGGACGCAGATCCGGCGCCGGTTTGCAGCCGGCTGAGGTGTGCTGTCGTGGAAGGAGACATCGCTTTCACCTAGAGCCGGATCTCGATGTCGACGCCGGCGGGCAGCGAGTCGAGGCGCTGCAGCGAGTCGACGGTTTTCGGCGAAGGCTGGAGGATGTCGATCAGCCGCTTGTGGGTGCGGATCTCGAAGTGCTCGCGCGAGT
>JAFDWF010000186.1 GCA_018268575.1 Actinomycetota bacterium | reverse complement strand
GGGTACTCGTTGACGTAGCCGTAGCCGCCCAGCACCTGGACCGCCTCGACCGTCACCTTCATCGCGTTGTCGCCGGCGATCAGCTTCGCCATCGAGGTCCACTTGCCGAGGTCGGCCGGGCGCTTGGGCTTGTCGGCCATCGCACAGGCTTTGTAGAGGAGCTCGCGGGCGGCGGCGGTGCCCGCCTCCATGTCGGCGAGCTTGAACTGGATCCCCTGCAGGTCGTTGATCGGCTTGCCGAAGGCGATCCGCTCCTTCGCGTAGTTGTTGGCGAAGTCGGTCGCGCCCTGGGCGATGCCGACCGCCTGCGCGGCGGCACCGAGCCGGGTCCGCTCCAGGGTGGCGAGGGCGACGGAGAGGCCCTTGCCCTCCTCGCCGATCAGGTTCTCCTGCGGCACGCGGACGTCGGTGAAGGAGGGCGAGCCGGTCGGCGAGCCCTTGATCCCGAGCTTGTGCTCGAGCTGGCCGGGGTCGAAGCCCTCGCGCTCCTTCTCCACGATGAAGGCGCTGGTGCGGCGGTTCTCGCGGTCGGTCGAGGCGAAGACGACGTAGAAGTCGGCGATCCCGGCGTTGGTGATCCAGCACTTCTGGCCGTTGATCACCCATTCGTCGCCGTCGCGAACCGCGGTCGTGCGCATCGCCGCCGGGTCGGAGCCGGCCTCGGGCTCCGAGAGGGCGAAGGCCGGCGACCACTCGCCGCTCGCGCACCGCGGCAGGAAGCGCTCTTTCTGCTCACCCGTGCCGAAGAGCTGGATCGGCAGCGTGCCGAGCTCCTGGATCATCAGGATCAGGGCGCTCGAGGCACAGGCCTTGGCGATCTCCTCGACCCCGATCTGCAGCATCAGCGTGCCGGTCCCGGTGCCGCCGTAGCGCTCGTCGAAGGGGAGGCCGAGGATGTCCTGCTCGGCGAGGATCTTGCGGATGTCGTGGGGGTAGGTCGCCTCGCGGTCGATGTCGGCCGCGCGGGGGGCGATCTTCTCGATCGCGATCCGGCGGACCAGCTCGCGGAAGTCGATCATCTCCTGCGGGATCTCGTAGAGACCCGCGCTCACCTCGACCTGACTCATGCCTGCCCTCTCTTCGTCTTCATCGGTGCTCAGATAGTAGGAGCACCGCGTAAATTTTGTCGGTCAGGCGCGGCGCGCCCGCGCGGCCTTGGGACGCCGGGGACTAGGCCCGGCGGGGGAACTTGGAGAAGTCGGGGCGGCGCTTCTCCTTGTAGGCCTCGCGGCCCTCCTTCGCCTCGTCGGCGCCGTAGAAGAGGAGGTTGGTGTCGTGGGCGAGCTGCTGGATCCCGGCGTAGCCGTCCTCGTGGGCGTTGAAACTGGCCTTCACCAGGCGCAGCGCGAAGGGCGAGAGCGCCAGCATCTCGCGGCACCACTTGACCGTCTCCAGCTCGAGGTCGGCGAGCGGCACCACCGTGTTGACGAGGCCCATGTCCTCGGCTTCGGCGGCGTCGTACTGGCGGCAGAGCATCCAGATCTCCTTCGCCTTCTTCGGCCCGACCAGGTCGCGCAGGATCGAGGCGCCGAAGCCGCCGTCCCAGGAGCCGACCCGCGGCCCGGTCTGGCCGAAG
>JAFDWF010000185.1 GCA_018268575.1 Actinomycetota bacterium | reverse complement strand
TCGCGGCCGCCCCCGCCACCGCCGACGACACCTGCCGCGGCGCGCACCAGCTCCGCCGCCGAAAGCCCCTTCTCCACCGCGCCCGGGCTCGCCAGCGCGACCAGCGCGACCTTGTCGCCGGAGCCGCCGCCGAGCAGCTGGACGACCGGGTCCCCGAGTGAGCTCTGGATCCGGTTGGCGACCTCGAGCAGTGCCTTCTGGTCGCCGAGCTCGGTCGCGGCGACGAGCACCTTGACGCCGCCGAGCTCGATCGCCGTCTCGCCGAGGCGCTTGGCTTCCTCGCCGAGCGCCTGTCCCTGCGCCTTCTGCGCGCCCGCGCTGGCCTCCTTCAGCCGCTCCGCCGCCCGGCGGGCGCCCGCGAGCGGGTCCTGCGGGTTGCCCAGCAGCTCGCCCACCTCGCGCAGCGCGCCGTCGCGCTCGCGGAAGTAATCGCTCGCGGCGGGACCGGTGATCGCCTCGATGCGGCGCACGTTGGCGGCGCTCGAGCCCTCCGCGGTCAGCTTGAAGATCCCGATCTCGGCGGTGTTGGCGACGTGGGTGCCACCGCAGAGCTCGCGCGAGACGCCGTCGATCTCCACCACCCGCACCCACTCGCCGTATTTCTCGCCGAAGAGGGCCATCGCACCCAGCACTTCGGCCTCGGCCCGCTCCATTTCCAGCCAGCGCACCGGGGCGCTCGCCGCGATCCACTCGTTGACGCGGTCCTCGACGTCGCGCAGCTCCTCCGGGGAGAGCGACTGGCCGTGGGTGAAGTCGAAGCGCAGTTTGTCGGGACGCACCGCCGAGCCCGCCTGACGGACGTGGGTGCCGAGCCGCTCGCGCAGCGCCGCGTGCAGGAGGTGCGTCGCCGTGTGATTGCGCATCGTCGCGTGGCGGGTCTGGCGATCGACGACCGCCTCGACCTCGGCGCCCGCCGGGATCTCCTTGGCCTCGATCGCCACCACCTGGTCGCCGCCGACGCGGTAGACGTCGACCACCTCGGCCTCGTCGCCGTTCCAGCGCAGGAGGCCCGAGTCGGCTACCTGGCCGCCGCCCTCGGCGTAGAAGGGGCTGGTCTCCAGCTTCAAGAGCGCCCGGTCGCCGCCCGGCTCGAATGCCGCCACGCCGGTCGTCGCGGTCAGCGTCTCATAGCCGACGAAGTTGCTCGGCGAGGTCGCGGCGGCGAACTCCTGCACCCGCTCGAAGGTGTTCTCGGAGCCGTGCGCGGTGGCCGCGCCGGTGCGAGCCCGGGTCCGCTGCTCCTCCATCAGCTCGGCGAAGCCGTCGTCGTCGACCGCCAGGCCCTGCTCGGCGAGCAGCTCCTTGGTCAGGTCGTAGGGGAAGCCGTAGGTGTCGTGGAGCCGGAAGGCGTCGGCGGCGTCGATCCAGGAGGTCTGCGACTCGCGCGCTTCGTCGACCAGCCGCTCGAGCATCTCCTGCCCGCGCACCAGCGTGCGGCCGAAACTCTCCTCCTCGTCGTTCACCCAGCGGGCGATGTTCTCCCGTTCGGCGACCAGCTCGGGGTAGACGTCGCCCATCAGCTCGATCACGCGCTCGGCGAAGCGGCCGAGCCACGGCGCCTCGAGCCCGAGCGTGTTGCCCTGCTGGATCGCCCGCCGCATGATCCGCCGCAGGATGTAGCCGCGGTCCTCGTTGGAGGGGACGACGCCGTCGGCGATCAGGAAGGCGGCGCCGCGCGAGTGGTCGGCGACGATCCGCATCGCGCGGGTCACCGCCTCCGACTCGTCGTACTTGTGTCCGGAGAGCTCCTCGGCGAGGTCGATCAGCGGCCGGACGTGGTCGACGTCGTAGACCGACTCGACATCCTGGAGGATCGCCGCCATCCGGTCGAGACCCATACCGGTATCGATGTTCTTCATCGGCAGCTCGGTCAGCGTCCCGTCCTCGTGCAGGTCGTAGGACATGAAGACGTGGTTCCAGAACTCGAGGAAGCGCTCACCCTCGTCGCCGGGGCGTTCGTCGGCGGTGCCGAAGTCGAGGCCACGGTCCAGGTAGAGCTCCGAGCACGGGCCGCATGGCCCGGTCGGCCCGCCCTGCCAGAAGTTGTCCTCGCGGCCGAGCTGGACGATCCGCTCGGCGGGCACGCCGGTCTCTTCCCAGATCGCGATCGCCTCGGTGTCGGGACCAAGGCCGAGCTCCTCGTCGCCGCCGAAGACCGTCACCCAGATCTTCTCCGGGTCCATGCCGAAGCCTGCGGTGGCGAGCTGCCAGCCCCAGGGGATCGACTCGGCCTTGAAGTAGTCGCCGAAGCTCCAGTTGCCGAGCATCTCGAAGAAGGTCAGGTGGCGGGCGGTGTTGCCGACCTCCTCGATGTCGGTCGTGCGGAAGCATTTCTGCACGTCGGCGAGGCGCGGCGCGGGCGGCGTCTCGCGGCCGAGGAAGTAGGGCTTGAAGGGCTGCATGCCGGCCGTGGTGAGCAGCACGGTCGGGTCGTGCACCGAGGGCACGAGCGAGGCCGAGGGGACGATCTCGTGTCCCCTCTCCGCGAAGAAGTTGAGGTAGGTGTCGCGGATTTGTTGAGCCTTCATGAGTGAGAGCCTACGGTTTGCTGACAGTTCGTGTGGGGAATGTCGGGGGCAGATCTGGGGAGGGCGGGCGTGCGAGGCCTTCGAACGGGCTCGGCGCCTCAGGCCGCGGCGGCGATCGTGCCGTGGCCGACGATCGTCTCGCCGTCCATCAGCACCGCGGTCTGGCCCGGCGCGGCGGCGTCGAACGGCTCGGCCAGCTCCAGCTCGAGGGCGTCGTGGCGGCCCGGCGCGGCATCGCCGACGCGCGCGGGCAGGATCGCCGAGTGGTAGCGGAGGCGGACGTTGTCGACGCGAGCGCCGTCGCGGTGGAGCACCGCGTCGCGGACGCGGATGCGGCGCGTCTCGAGGTCCTCACGGGTGCCGACCGTGACCGTGTTGGCGACCGCGTCGGTGGCGATCACGTAGCCGGGCTCGTTCAGCGAGACGCCGATGCCGCGGCGCTGGCCGACGGTGAAGTTGTGGTGGCCGCGGTGGCGGCCGAGCGGGCGCCCACCGCGGTCGATCACCGCGCCCTCGCGGTCGACCAGGTTGCCGTGCCGGCGCAGGAAGCCGCGCTTGCCCTGGCCGGCGAGGAAGCAGAGGTCCTGGGACTCCGGCTTCTTCGCCACCGCGAGGCCGTGGCGGGCGGCGACCGCGCGCACCTCTTCCTTGGTCATCTCGGTGAGCGGGAAGCCGAGGCACCCAAGCAGATCGGGCGACAGCGCGGCGAGCATGTAGCTCTGGTCCTTGGCCGCGTCGGCCCCGCTCGCCAGCAGCGGTCCCTCGGCGTCCTCGACGATGCGGGCGTAGTGGCCGGTGAGGAGGCGGGTGGCCCCGAGCCGCTGCGCGAGGTCGAGCATCGCCGCCAGCCGCACTTCGCCGTTGCAGAGGATGCACGGGTTCGGGGTCTGGCCTGCGGCGTAGCCGCTGACGAAGCGATCGACGACGCGGCGGCGGAAGTCCGCCTCGAGGTCGAGGGTGAAGTGCGGAATGTCGAGCGAGTGGGCGACGGCGCGGGCGCCGAGCACCGCCTCCGGTGAGCAGCAGGCCTTGGTCCCGTCGGTCTCCGGATCGGCCCAGAGCTTCACGGTGATCGCGATCACCTCCGCTCCGCGCTCGCGTTCGAGGAGGGCCGCGACGGCGCTGTCGACGCCGCCGGAGATGGCGACGGCTACGCGCTCGGGGGACCGGACTCGCCCACCTTCACTGGCAATCAAGGTGGGCGAGTCCGGTCCCACTCGGAGCGCTGCCGCCGGGTCCAGCGGCAGGCTCGATGCCGCTGCGGCGCTCAACGCCCGATGGAGGGCGTCCGTCGCCAGTTGGGCGGCGTGGCGCTTGGCGAGCTCGAGGCCGCCGAGGAGGGCTTCGGTGTCGTCGATCGACGTCGAGGCGGCCTCGAGGACCGTCACGCCCTCGATCGCTTCGGCGAGGGCCGCGGTGGCCGCGCGGGTGGCTCCACAACCCTCGGTGTCGAAGCTGACCGAGGCGATGCGGCCGCCCTCGACCGTCAGCGACAAGCGGGAGAGGTCGCCGCAGGCGGCGCCTCCCGCGGCGCCGGTGAAGGCGTCGTCGGGCGCCGGGCCGCGCCGGGCGTCATCGCGGAGGAAGTGGTCGAAGAGCTCCGGGTCCATCGGTCAAAGGGTACGGCGTGAGGATGTCCCGGAGGTCGGCGGCGACCTCGGCGGGCGTGCGGGTGAGGTGGTCCCAGGTGACCCGCGTGGTCAGGTAGCGCTCGGCGATCAGGATCCGGTCCCGTTCGCGATCGTCGTTGAAGGCCTTCTCGGTCTTGTGGGCCGTGGCGCCGTCGAGCTCGATCGCGACGCGCTGGTCCTCCCAGAGGCAGTCGACCTCGAAGAATCTGCCGCGCAGCGCCAGGTGCGCGTTCAGCCGTGGGCGCGGCAGGCCGTGGCGATCGATCAGCGCCAGGAAGCGCTCCTCGAACTCGTTGCGAGTAATGCCCACGGGCATCGTCTTTCGATTCGCCAGGCGGGAGAGGACGACCGACCCCCTCCGCCCCGGATAGCGCACCAAGAGGTCCGGCACCGAGAGCCGATCCCTGCATTCGCGCACTTCCATCTCGTTCCAGGCGCGCTCGACTTCTCGCTCCGAGAGCATCCCCGCCAGGTCCAACATCGTCCGCGGCACCGAAGTCACCGGTATCCCCCGCTCCCGCACGATCTCGTCGGCGGGCAGCAAACCACGATGGGCGACGATCCCTCGCTTGGTCTTCTTCGATCCCGGGCAGGTCACTTCCGGCGCGATGCGACTTCGTGGGTAGATCCCCCAGAGCTGCCCTGCCGAGTGATGGCTCAGCACTGCCTCTGGCCCGTGGGCAAGAACTGCCGCCATCAGCCGGGATTCGAAGGTGATCGCCATGTGTCCGACCGCGTAGACACCTCGGTGCAGGCGAATGAGGCCTCCATGGGCGATCCTCGTCTTGATCATTTTCTCGCTCAGTCCAACCTCTCTGAGCTGCCACCGTCCGACGACTCCGTGCTGTCGACCCGCCAACTCCGCGACATCCCGGTCAAGGATTTCGGTGTCGAGTTTTGGTCCGTCCGGGACCGAAAGTCGACGAGCGCTCTTCACCCGGCCGATGGTGCCGTGGGAAACCGCGCGTGTGGCGCGCGATTCGTGCCGTTTGCGTGACGCGGAGCGCGCGCGGGCACGCAAAAGAGGCTCCAGCCCGCCGGTACCGCCTCTAGCTTTGATCCCTTCATAAGAAGGTGGGCGCCCTGCTCGCGATCCCTGAGGATCGAAAGACAAAAGCTCCCGCGCCGTTTGTGTTGGGTCAAACGGTGAGACGGCTCTCGTACGGGCTCGAGCCTGGCTGAACCGTAGCACCGGGCAACCGGTGCGAAGCAAGCTCAGTAATCGGGGACGTCGAGGTTCGAGAGGTGCATCTCGGCCTCGCTCCAGCGGTCCCCCGGGACGCACAGGGAGATATCGCCGTGGCCGAAGCGGTCCAGCGGCCAGTCGGCGGTGAGGGCGGCTTCGATCCCGGCCTCTTCCAGCGCCTGGTGCCAAGCGCGCGCGGTGCGCACGTCGCCGAAGTCCCGCACCACCTCCCAGCGCTCGAAGCGCGGGTCGTCGACGTAGACCGGCGTCTGCCCCGGACCGGACCCGCGGCGCGACCTGCCGGAGATCCAGTCCCGCAGCGACATCTCAGTGCCCGGCTTTGCCCCGTTTGTGGATCGCGACGCCGAGCTCACGCAGCTGTGGCTCGTCGACAGGAGCCGGGGCGCCGGTCAAGAGGTCGAAGCCGGAGGCGGTCTTGGGGAAGGCGATCACGTCGCGGATCGTCTCCGCCCCCGCCAGGCGCTGGACGAAGCGGTCGATCCCGTAGGCGATCCCACCGTGCGGCGGCGCCCCGAAGCGGAGCGCCTCGAGCAGGAAGCCGAAGCGCGCCTCGGCGGTCTCCGCGTCGATCCCGAGCGCGGCGAAGACCTGCTGCTGGACCGCGGCGCTGTGGATGCGGATCGAGCCGCCGCCGAGCTCCTGCCCGTTCCAGACCACGTCGTAGGCCTGCGACAGCGCGCTCCCCGGATCGCTCGGGTCCCAGCCCTCCTGCGGCGCGGTGAAGGGATGGTGCACCGCGTCGAAGCGCTTCTCCACCTCGTCGTAGGCGAAGAGCGGGAAGTCGACGATCCAGACGAGGCGGTTCTCCGCCTCGTCGACCAGGCCGAAGCGCTCGCCGAGGTCGAGGCGCATCTGCCCGAGCACCGCGTCGGTGACCGGGCGCTTGTCGGCGACCAGCAGCAAGAGGTCGCCCTCCTCCGCGCCGAGCAGGCGGTTCAGCTCGGCCAGCTCGGCCTCGCTGAGGAACTTGGCGGTCGGCGAGCGCCAGCCGTCGCCCTCGCGAAACGCCCAGACCAGGCCTTTCGCGCCCAGCTCCTGGGCGCGGGAGATGAAGCCGTCGAGCTCCGAGCGTGGCACCTCGCGCTTGCCCGCGTTGATCCCGCGGATCGAGCCGCCACCGTCGAGCACGGACTTGAAGACCTTGAACTCGGTCCCGGCGAGCGCCGCCCCGAGGTCGACCAGCTCGAGCCCGAAGCGCAGGTCCGGTCGGTCGGTGCCGAAGCGCTCCATCGACTCGGCGTAGGCCATGCGCTGCATCGGCGCCTCGATCGTCGGCCCGCCGACCGCGGCGAACACGTGCGCCAACATCCGTTCGTTCAACGCGATCACGTCGTCGGCCTCGACGAACGACATCTCGACGTCGAGCTGGGTGAACTCGGGCTGGCGGTCGGCCCGCGTCGCCTCGTCGCGGAAGCAGCGGGCGATCTGGAAGTAGCGCTCGAACCCGCTCACCATCAAGAGCTGCTTGAACAGCTGCGGCGACTGCGGTAGGGCGTAGAAGGAGCCCTGCTGCTGGCGGCTGGGGACGAGGAAGTCGCGCGCGCCCTCCGGGGTCGAGCGGGTCAGCACCGGCGTCTCGACGTCGACGAAGCCCTCGGCACCGAGGAACTCGCGCATCGCCGCGGTGACCCGGTGGCGGAGCAGGAGCGCCTCGCGCATCTGCTCCCGGCGCAGGTCGAGGTAGCGGTAGCGCAGGCGCGTGTCCTCGCCGACCTCGTCGGCGTAGCCCTCGATCTGGAAGGGCGGCGTCTCCGAGTCGGCGAGCAGGTCGGCGGCGCCGACCGCGATCTCGACCTCGCCGGTCGGCAGGGCCGGGTTGACCGTCTCCGCGTCGCGCCGCACCACCTTCCCGGACGCGCTCAGCACGTCCTCCGGGCGCAGCTTGTGGGCAAGCTCGAACGCCGCCGCCGAGCGGTCGGGGTGGAAGACGAGCTGCACCACGCCGGTGCGGTCGCGCAGGTCGATGAAGATCAGCCCGCCGTGGTCGCGGCGCCGGTTGACCCAGCCCGCCACCCGCACCTCATCCTCGACCCGTTCCGGAAGCACCCGCCCACACCAGGTGTCGCGGTACCCGTTCGCCGCGGGATCGGGCAGCTCGCCGACGCTCATGCTTCGCCCCCCGTCATCTCGCCCAGAAGGTTGCCGGTATCGGCCGCGCGCTGCTCGCCGCTCGCCATGTCGCGCAGCTGGGCGCTGCCGTCGGCCTCGAGGATCAGGACCCGCGCCGCGCCGATCCGGTCGGCGTGTTTGAGCTGGCCCTTGAGGCCGCGCCCGCCGAGGTCCATCTCGGCTGAGAGCCCGGCGTGGCGCAGTTCGGTCACCAGCGCCATCGCCCGCCCCCGCTGCTCGGGGTCGGCGACTGCCACGAACGCGTCGCGGCCCGCCCGCGGCTCCTCCTCGTCCAGCGCCAGCAGGATCCGCTCGATCCCCGCCGCCCAGCCGACCGCCGGCGTCGCCGGCCCGCCGAGCTGCTCGATCAGCCCGTCGTAGCGCCCACCGCCGCCGATCTCCGACTGCGCCCCGAGCGCATCGCAGACGAAGGAGAAGATCGTCCGCGTGTAGTAGTCGATCCCCCGCACCAGGGTCGCGTCGATCTCGTAGTCGATCCCGGCCGCGTCGAGCAGCGCCCGCACCTCGGCGAAGTGCTCGGCGTCCTCGCCGGAGAGCGCCTCGAGCATCGTCGGCGCGCTCGCCATCACCCCCCGCACCCCCTCGTCGTCGGAGTCGAACGCACGCAGCGGGTTGATGTCGATGCGCTCGCGCACGTCGGCGGTGAGGTCGCCCTCGTGGCGGCGCAGGTGCGCCTTCAGCTCCTCCAGGTAGGCGGCGCGCGCGTCGAGCGAGCCGAGGCTCCCCAGCCGCAGCCCCACCCCGGGCACGCCGAGCTCCCCGAGCAGGTCCGACAGCAGCATGATCGCCTCGGCGTCGGCGAGCGGCGAGGCGGTCCCGATCGCCTCGATCCCGAGCTGGTGGAACTGGCGGTAGCGCCCCGCCTGGGGGCGCTCGTGGCGGAAGAACGGCCCGACGTAGGAGAGCTTCACGGGCTGCGCGAGTTTGTGCATCCCGTGCTCGAGGTAGGCGCGGCAGATCGGCGCCGTCCCCTCCGGCCGCAGGGTGAGGCTGCGCTCCCCCTTGTCCTCGAAGGTGAACATCTCCTTGCGCACGATGTCGGTCGATTTGCCGACCCCGCGTTCGAACAGGTCGGTGTGCTCGAAGGTCGGCGTCTGGATCGCCTCGTAGCCGGCGCGCTGGAAGAGCCCAGCGGCGACCGCGCCCAGCCGCGCCCGCGCGCGAGCCTGGGCCGGGAGGACGTCGAAGGTCCCGCGGGGTGCCTGGAACTTGCTTGCCATCGCCGGCGACCTTAGCTGGGTGGGGCGGGCGTGCGGCTGGCGGCGCTCAGCGGGCCGAGGCCTGGAGGAAGGGATTGGTCGCCCGCTCGGCGCCGAGCGTGGTCAGCCCCATGTGGCCGGGATGGACGAGGGTCTCGTCGGGGTGCGAGTCGAGCAGGCGGGAGATCGAGTCGGCCAGGATGGGCCAATCGCCGCCGGGCAGGTCGACGCGGCCGACCGAGCCCTGGAAGAGGACGTCGCCGGAGAAGATCGCGTCCTCGCCGCGCACCGAGTAGGTGACGTGGCCGGGGCTGTGGCCCGGGGTGAAGATGACGTCGAGGGTCAGCCCGGCGAGCTCCAAGGCCTCGCCGCCGGACACCGTCTCGTCGGCGTCGTAGGACTCGTAGGGCCCGAACCCCTCCCAGGGCACGTAGGCCATGATGTCGGCGAGTACCGGGACCTCGATCTCGGGGCAGTAGACCGGTGCCCCGGTCGCGCGCGCCACCGGCGCCACCGCGCCGATGTGGTCGAAGTGGGTGTGGGTGAGGAGGATCGCCTCGACTGCCGCCCCGGTCCCCTCGACGGCCGCGAGGATCCGCTCCGCCTCCTCCCCCGGATCGACGATCACCAGCTTGTCGCCGCCCTCGGGCCGTACCAGGAAGGTGTTCTCGCCGATCTGGCCGACGGTCAGCATCTCGACCTCGAGCGCCACGGGGCTAGTGTCCTTCGCGGTCGCGGATCCGCTGGCGCTCGCGTTTGCGCCACATGGTCATGTCGATGTAGTAGCCGGTGGGGATGTAGAAGACGAGCATGAACGCGCCGAAGGCGAGCGAGACGCCGATCGGTCGTTTGAACAGCACCAGCAGGATGACGATGAAGATCGCCGCGGCGGCGGCCCCGCGCAGGGCGGCGCCTTTCCAGGTCGGCGGCAGATCGCGTTTCTTCGACGACGTGCGGCTGCCCCCGGAGCGGGCGCGCGCCTTGGCTTCCTCGCGGGTGCGCGGGCGCGAGCGGCGGCCGGTGTCGATCCGGCCCCCCTGGGTGCCGCGGCGCTTGCGGCGGCGCTTGTTCTTCGACTGGGCCACCCCCTGAATCTAGTCGTTCGCGGGCGCTGGCTGAGTTTGACCCCGCCGGCGCGCCGTCAACCGCGCAGACGGCGCTCGATCACGTGCCGCGCCGGGTCGAAGCCGCGGATCGGCACGTCGGCCGGGTAATCGACGACCGCCGCCGCCGGGATCAGCCCGACGAGCTCCGCCTCCACCGGGCGCGCGCCGAGTGGCGCCGCCAGCCGCCGTACCTCCTCGACCACGGTGCCGAGCGTCGTCGTCAGCGGGTCGTGGACGTTGGTCGAGACCTGGGCGCGGCCGCTCGACAGCACGAGGCCGATCGCCCGCACCCCGGGGGCGCCGCCGCCAGCCTCGCGCAGCTCGGCGGCGACCGCGCGGGCGGTCGTGAGGTCAGCGCCCTCGAGCTCGACGTTGAAGGCGGCGAGCGGCGGGCGCGCCGTGGCGAGGGTCGCGCCGGCGCGCGGGTGCGGCTCCGGCGGGCCGAAGTCGGGGCGCAGCTCGCCCGCCTCCATCCGCAGCCACAGCTCGGCGAGGCCGCCGCCCCGGAAGTAGGCGCGCTCGGAGCGCCCGCGGCCGCGGGCCAGCTCGCCGTAGAGGAATACGGGCACGCCGAGGCCACCGATCTGGGCGGCGACGGCGACCGCCTCGGTGCGAGCCGTATCGCGGTCCTCCTCGCGCAGCCAGACGACCGGGCAGACGTCGAGCGCGCCGATCGCCGGATGGGCCCCCATATAAGAGGACATGTCGATCGCCTCCACCGCCTCCTCGGCGCCCGCCAGCAGCGCCTCGGTCAGCCCTCCGGGCTCGCCCGCCAGGGTGAAGACGGAGCGGCCGTGGTCGGCGTCGGTGTGGAAGTCGAGGATCTGGGCGCCGCGCCCGAACGCCGCCGCCAGCCGTCCCAGCACCTCCTCGTCGCCGGCCACCGAGACGTTGGGGACAGCAAGCAGGACCGGCATCGCGCTCAGATCAAGAGCTCGCCGCCGCCGAGGATCGCCTCGCCGTCGATTTCGACGGTCGGTTCCTTGACCACGACGTCGAGGTGGACGGGCACCTGCACGGTGCCGCCGATCCCCGCCGATGCGCCGAAGGCGACGTGGGCGGTGCCGAAGATCTTCTCGTCCTCGAGGATGTTGCCGGTCAGGATCGCCTCCTCGTTGGTGCCGATCCCGAGCTCGGCGACGTTGGTCCCGCCCAGGCCATGCGGCGTCAGCAGCTCCATCAGCCGAGCGCCCTCGTCGCCGGTGGCGCCGGTCAGGTGGCCGCCCTCGACGGTCAGCCGCACCGGCGACTCGACCAGGCCGACGGCGGCGATCGACCCGTCGACCACCAGCGTCCCCTCAGCCGTCCCTTCAAGAGGTGCGATGAACCCCTCGCCGCAGGGCAGGTTGCCGAAGGCGCCGCGGGCCGAGAGTTCGCCCGCGTCGACGATCCCCTCGCGCCCCGCGATCGAGAAGGTCAGGTCGCTGCCGTGCCGGCAGGTGATCCGCACCTGCGAGCCGCCGTTCAGCGCGTTGACGATCGCCCAGCCGCGCCGCCGCATCTCGTCGAGGTCGCCGTTCATCAGCCGCGCCAGCATCTCCTCGGTGACGCCCGGCAGCGTCGCGATCCGCACCCCGGCATCGCTTGCCACCTTGCGCGCCGCGGTGTGGGACAACGACTGGATCGTCGGCGCCAGCACCACGTCGGCGGCCGCCATCGCGGCGGCGACCGGGCGCGGCGGCTCGGCCGCGTGGGTCTCGCGCTCGGAGATCACCGCGAGCGTCGCGTCGGCACCGTCGCCCTGCGCCTCGATCCGCATCAGCGCCCCGATCTCTTCCGTCACCGGGTTGCAGATGACCAGCACCTCCTCCCCCGCTTCTACGCCCATGCACTGCCGCACCACCGTCCGCACCGCGCTGTCTAAATCCGCTCCAGGCATCGGCCCAGACTAGATCATCGACTCCCGACTTCTGGCGTCCATCATCTAGCGTCCTGATCGTCGTCGTGACGGTGCCGAACCGACCACCCCATGAACCAGATCAGCCCGACCAGCACGATCCCGAAGCCGATGAACGGCGGCAGCCAGCCTTTGTGCCGCCCGATCCCCAGCACCAGCACGATCCCCGCATCGACCACCAACAGCATCCCGACCAGCACCGGCCGCAGCGCCGCAAAGCCCAGTGGCTTCACCCCTTGTGACCCGCGAGGCATGCCTCCAGCATGGCACCGCTACCATGCGCTCCCCCGCCGGAGTAGCTCAGCTGGTTAGAGCAGCGGAATCATAATCCGCGTGTCGGGGGTTCGAGTCCCTCCTCCGGCATCCGGATTCCCTTTCGTAGAGCCGATTCTTGCGGTTGTCCGCCTGCTCCACAGGTTATACAGACAATCCGCAGGTCGCGGATCCTATTCCTCTCCCAAGAGGCCGAGATTGCGCTTCGCAGAGCCAGATCTGCTTTGAAGCACGCCTCGGTGTCTTGAATTCGGTGGACCGACGGTGGACCGAACTCAGTCCGAGTTTGATCAGACATTCAGTGTGAATAGCGCTCCACGGGAGGGAAACTGAATCCGAATGCAGGGAACCCGCGACCTTTGGGTTATGAGGTTTCTCGAGGGGTTGACCAGGCTGGTTTTTGGCTTGTTCAAGCGATCAGAGTTGGTCTGAGTTGACCCCGATTTCGCTCAAATTGTGACCCGTTTGTGTACCCGCGTCCTCGCCTCCAGCAAACGTGATCTAAGTGGGCGGCGGAGCTTCGCCGGGCTCGTCGCCGCTGTCCGTCTTCTCGACCGTCTCAGCGCCGGTGGAGGGCTTGCCTCCTCAGCAGGCGTCCCCAGCTGGAAGGAGCTCAAGACACAGGCGACCTGGAGAAGCAGGGCGGCGGCCGGCTTCTGGACCTTTCCGACGAGGCCGTGCGCGACCTTGTTGCGGAAGTTCAAGCCCAAGGGGTCGACGAGGAGAACGACGAAGTAGGCGTGAAGACCTGCGTTGGCAAAGGCAGGGCCGATCGCCCGCAACAAGGTCCCTAGCGTCTCGACCCCGCCCGGTTCGTTCCCGATCGGCTCGCGGTAGACGGGCACGCCCAGGCGCCGAGCGAGACCGCGGATCAACTGCTCGATCCGAGGAGCAAGGATGTGGGCGCTCTCGTCCGGCTCCCCGTCCCAATACAGCTCGAGGGCGCGAGCCATGCGCTCCGCGGCATCGACATCGACAAGCTCGCCGGTGAAGAACTCGGTCAGCTCGTCACGACTCGGCCGAGGAAACGTGTCTGCGATCAAGGTCAGGCCGTCAGCGGCGAAGAGGGCCCAGAACGACGCCGCATGGGCTCGCTGCTCAGACATGGCTGCTCTCTTGTGCTTCTCCGGGCTGTCGGCGCGGAATATCGCTCCGGCGCTCTCGGGACCGATGATCGCTTTCGTGACGAGGAACTGAAGTGGCGCCTCGGCCATCAGCTCCTCGACATAAGCCTCAAGCTCGGCCGGCGATCCGCCCGGTGGCGGCTGCGCCACAAGGAACCGCAGCGCGTCCTGCCACGACGCCGCGTCCCTGAAGTTGGAGAGGAAGCGCTCGACCTCCTCTTTTGGCATCTCGACCTCGGCCGAGATCTCTTGCAGATCGAGCTGCTCGGGGTCGAAGTCCCCAAGCTCCTTTCGGAGTTCGTCGGCCCCGGTGTTCAAGCCAAAGGTGCGTGCGATCTCAAGGGCTTTCTCCAGCCTGAACGCACGCAGGAGACCATCGCCGTTCGTCGCCTCCTCGCGCCAGCGCGCAACCTGATCCCGGCGCAACTGCTTGCGGCCCTCCTTATCGAGGAGCCGCACACGAAGCTCGACGATGTTGTCCATCAGGCTCGGGTCGGCACCGAAGCGCTCGGCGGCGCGCACAAGCAGCTGGTCGAGGTTGTCGGGGCGACCCTCGGGCGCCAGGTCGACCAGCGATCGCAAAGGTCGCAGGCACACTCCGGGCTTGCTCTCCGGATTGTCGAGCTCGTCCTCGGCGAAGGCGAGGATCTGGGCGATGGCGGTCCCTGCCCGCTCGTGGTCGCCGACGGCCTGGGCCAACTCAAGCGCGCGTGAAAGCAACCTCGTGCGGTCGATGTCAGCCCACTCATCACGATTTGCGAGGGCGAGCAAAGCATCGCTCGCGCCGCGCGCGTAAAGGTCGGGCCGTGGTTCCGCCTGCGCTCAAAGAGAAGATCACCGACGCGGGCCTTGACCACCGGGGAGTCGATCTCCTCGAAGGCGTCCATCCAAGCCTGAACATCGACGTCCTCGATCACGGATACCTCGGGCGGAAACCTCCATCCCTCTCCGGCAATCCGCGATCCGAATGGACCGCCAACCCGATCACGGCGAGGGCTGGTCCGCTCAAGCAGGGTGTAGGAGAAGGCGAAGTAGAACGGCCTTACTGTCAGGTCCTCGCCGTCGGGGTCGAGGGCGTGGAGTGCGTTACTGACGTCGTGCCAGGAAGTCTCAAGGTCAGCGGCGCGCAGGGCGTCGGCGATTCGCGTGTCCAGTGGAATGACACAACACTACGAGTAACGAGGCAGGCCAACGGGGTGCGATTCCCTCACCCACCGGGCAGAAGGGGGTGCTGTGGATTAGTCGAGCAGGCGCCGCAGCTCATCGGCGCTGAGGTCGGCGTCGCGCAGAATGCCGGCGAGGGTGCCGCGACGAAGTTCCCGGTGCAGCGGGACGACGAGCGCGTGGCGACGCCCGGCCTTCTTCAAGCGGACATGGCTGCCACGTTGGCGGACGACTTCCCAGCCCTCCTTGCGAAGCGCCTTAATGAGGTGCTCGCCGGAGACGACCGGCTGGCGCAGGCTCACGCGGGAAGGGGAATCGAGCGGCGGATCACGCCGCTGTCAAGCGGTTCGCCGTCTTCGCGTAGGCCCTCGACGTAGAGGGCGACCGCCTCGCTGGCGTTCGCCATCGCGTCGTCCATGTCGTCGCCCTGGGTGTGAAGACCCGGAAGGTCGGGCGCGTAGACGTAGTAGCCACCCTCGTCCTGGGGCTCGAAGACCAACTCGATTTCTTGTGCATCTGCCATAACCGCTCCTCTCTAGCTTACGCCAGCGCTCGGGCCGCCGACCTATCTAGACATCAAGGGTCGAGAGTCCTCATCCTCCCCTCTTTCGCTCCGGGCGCGGTGGCAACGGTGGACCGGGCGGTGGACCGAACTCAGGAGTTCCGGCAGAACGGAGAGCGTCCGGCAGAACGAGCGGTGGCGGAGAAACCGCATCGCTGCTCATCTGGCGCGAATCATAATCCGCGTGTCGGGGGTTCGAGTCCCTCCTCCGGCATACATCCTAGTTCACCTCTGTTCACTTGTATGCCGCTCCAGAGCGGGAAATCACTCGCCCCTCGAATCGATGGAGGACCGTCGTTCCCCGTCCTTCACCGCGATTCCGGTCCGTCAGGGTCGCATCCAGGTCGCATCGGGTCATCCGATCGCCTGCCGGAAGCGGAGAAGCCGATGAGGATCGGGGCGTCGCTCTGGCGCCGCGCCGATTTCTTCGTGTAACGATGAGCTCTGGCGGCCGGCGAGCGGAACTCAGACGGTGGAGACCATGACCGAGGTCGCCTTCACGGTGGCGACCGCGGGCATTCCGGGGGCCAGGCCGAGCTCCTCGACCGAGTCGCGGGTGATCGCGGCGGTGACGAGGTGCGGGCCGGCCTCGATCTCGACCAGCGCCATCACGCCGTCGACCTCGACCGAGCGCACGATGCCGCGAAAGCGATTACGAGCGGAGAAGCCGTCATCCGTGTTGTGACGGGCGGGACGCCGCGCAAGGCGCGTCACCTCGGATGTGGGCACGCGGCGGCGGTTGGCGTCATCGCGCCTGGTCTTGATTTTCCCGGCGCGCGCCCAACGCCGAAGCGTGTCGACGCTGACGTCGAGCGCCCGCGCCGCTTCGCCGAGACTCAGGTCATCTGCCACACGTGGACTATAGACCGGCTCGGTCGGACAGCAGGCATCCTGAACTGCGCAGATGGACCTCACCGTCCGCCCCGTGGCGATCCTATGCGGGGCGGACGAGACCCTCGACCAGCGCGGCGTCGCCGACGGTGGCGTGATGCCTGGACGCCAACGCCGAATCCTCGCCGGCGAACGCGACACAGCAGCTTGGACAGCGCCATCAGGGGCTTTTCGATTCTGTCTCCGCTGCGGCGCCGGCATTGTCGACCGGTACCACCGTGATCGCCTCCTCCGGCAGCTCCACCCAGGCCTCGCCGCCGGTGACGAGGCGGGCGGAGGCCGGGTCCTCGGACCGGCATTCCACGTCGACCGGGCCGACCCGCGCTTCGACCCGGCTGCCGAGCCGGGTCAGTCCGGTGACCGCGCCGCGGAGGGCGTTGGGGGACGACTCGGCCGGGGCGCCGTCGGCCAGCACCCTGACGTCGCCGGGAGCGATCACCAGCCCGACCGGTCCGCTGGCGCGGGTGGGGACGCGGACCCGCCGGCCATCCTGGAGCGTGAGCGTCGACCCCACCCCGTCGGGCGTGGCGATCGCGCGCAGGACGTTGTTGCCGGTGAGCGCTGCGACGAAGGCATCGGTGGGACGGCGGGCCAGGTCCTCGACCGGTCCGACCTGGCGGATCGCGCCGCTGACCATCACCGCGGCGCGGTCGGCCAGGGCGACGGCATCGCGGAAATCGTGGCTGATGAAGATCGCCGGCAGGGCGAGGTCAGCGAGGAGCTCGCGGAGTTGGATCTTGATCTCCGCCCGGGTATGGGCGTCCAGGGCCGACAGTGGCTCGTCGAGCAGCAGCACGCGTGGCCGCCGGGCGAGGGCACGGGCGAGGGCGACGCGCTGGCGCTCGCCGCCGGAGAGCGTGCCGGGCTTCTCACGGGCGAGCCGCGATATCTGCAGGCGCTCGAGCATCTCGTCGACCCGTGCCCGGTCCGAGCCGGCGCCGAAGGCCACGTTCTTGCGCACGGAAAGGTGGGGAAAGAGCGCGTAGTCCTGGAAGACGAGGCCGACCGAGCGTTCCTCTGGCGCCAGCGACACGTCGGCCTCGGCGTCGAACCAGGGCCAGCCGTCGAGCTTGATATGGCCGCGGCTGGGCCGGGCCAGCCCGGCGATCGCGCGGAGGACCGTCGTCTTGCCTGCCCCCGAGGGGCCGACCAGGGCGACGGTCTCCGCGCCGACGCTCAGCGCGGCAGAGACCGTGAAGGGCGGAAGGGAGAGGTCGAAGTCGAGATCGAGCGCCACGAGGAGATCATCTTGTAGGCCAGCAGGACGGCGGCGCTGAGGATGACCAGCAGCACCCCGATCGCCAGGGAGAGGTCGAAGTTCGAGTCCAGCTCTTCATATATTCCGAGGGTCAGGGTCTGGGTTACGCCGGGGATGTTTCCCGCAAACATGATCGTCGCTCCGAACTCGCCGACGCCGCGGGCGAACGCGAGCACCCAACCGGCGACGAGCCCGCCCGCCGCAAGCGGCAGCGACACGCGCAGGAACGTGCGAGCCGGGCCGGCGCCGAGGGTGCGGGCAGCGTCGGGCAGGCGCGGGTCGACGGCTTCGAAGGAGGCAATCGCCTGGCGCACGTAGAACGGCGAGGCGACGAAGGTGATCGCCATCACCACCGCCCACTGGGTGAAGGGGATGCCGATCCCGGCTTCCTGCAGCGGCGTGCCCAGGAGGCCGCCGGCGCTGAACGCGGCGAGCAGGCCGATCCCGGCGACGGCGGGCGGCAACACGAGCGGAAGCTCCACCAGGGTGATCAGGAGCGCCCGACCGGGAAAGTGGCGGGTCGCCAACAGGTAGGCGGTCGGGGTGCCCAGCAGGATGATGAAGGCGTTGGCGATCAGGTTGGTCCGCAGGGTTACGGCGAGGATTTCCTGGAGCACCGGTTCCGACAGGAGGTGCGGTAGTTCCCCCAACGGCGCCTGGGTGAAGAGGGCGACGAGCGGAAGGACCAGGAAGACGAGCAGGATGCCCGCCGCCAGCGCCAGGAGGGCGGTGAACCCCGCTCTCCTGGCCGCCGGCGCAACCGGCAGGTTCATTCAGGACGTCCTCAAGCGCTGGGCGGGAGCCCGAAGCCGCCCTTCTTCAAGGCCGTCCTCCCGCGTGAACCAGTCAGGGCCTTCATGAACTTTTCCGCCCCTGCGGTGTCCGCACCCGGCCGCTTGACGATGCAGGCCTGGTAGCGGACCGGCGGCTGCGCCCAGCGCGGCAGCCGGATGATTTCGACCCGTTCGGCGACGATCCGACCGTCGGTCACGTAGGCGAAGCCGGCTTCGACTGCACCGAGCGCCACCTTGGAGGTGATCCCGGCGACGTTTTTTTCCAACGTCACGGTGTTGTTCGTGAGGATCGAGCTCAGGCGCATGCGCGCGAGAAGTTCGCGGGTGTAACCGCCGATCGGCACCGCCGGGGTCCCGACCGCGATCGTGTGTCCTCCTCCTCGCAGGCTGTAGACGGACTTGAGGTGACCCGGGTTTCCGTTCGGGACCAACATCACGACAGTGTTGGTGGCAAAGGTGACCGGTCGCGAGCAGAGCCCATCTCGGAACAGCGCCTGGGCCTCTTCGGGCGCAGCCGAGGCGAACACGTCGGCGGGAGCACCGTGTTCGATCTGGAGTTGCAGTTCGTTCGAACCAGCGAAGTTGTACGTCTGCGCCGGTGCCATTTCTGGAAACGCTTCACGCAGCGAGGCCGCCGCGTAGACCGTGATCGCGCTGGCCGCGGCCGGTACTGCCAGGCACAGGGCCAGCGCCAACCCGAGGAGGGCGACGAGGCGCCGCGGACTTCTCATGCTCAAGTGTCTTCTTTTCATGCTTCTCCTTGCTGAGGGCTAGGCGCCCGAAATCCCGAGATAGCTTTCGAACTGTTCGCCGACGTATTCGACGCTCAGCGGCTTCGGGGACCCCACGTCTGCCTGGCCGCCACCGAGCTCTCCCAGGGCGGTCAGGTCGCGACTGCTCATCGCCAGGTGGCGACCGATCAACAGCCGGGTGGGTGGATCGAGGGTGCTCTGCACCCCGCTGAGATAGAGACCGGTGAGGAGCTTCTCGAAGCGGACGGCGAGCGCGACCGTCTTCGCCCTGGAGTGGAGCACGCTCGCCGGGATCTTGACGGAGAAGATTTCGCGGGAGATCGCGCCTTCGCCGAGGAACGAGTTGAGCTTCAACCATCCCTTGGAGGTCTGGTCGCCGAGGCGTTTGAACGTTTGCTTTTCACTCGTGTCGAGCGCCTTGGAGTGAGCCGCCGAGCGGTACAGTTCGAGCGTCACCAGTTCACCCACCGTACCGAGCTGGAGGAAGGCGATGTCTTCCCCTTGTGGTTTCGGCTGGTACTGCTGTGCACTGGCCGGCGCGGCACTCAACGCCACGGCGATGAGGGCGATCGGTGCGACGAGCCAGAGCGACCTCCGACGGTTCAGATCAATTCCCAACTTACTTCCTTTCTCCGGACTGCGATATACCGCCAAGGACATGCTCTGTCACAGACTGGCCTCACTCATCGTTTCCGCCTTACTCACCGCGACCATCGTCGCGGTGGCGGGGTGCGGCGGCGGCCAAGCGGCGGTGACCGTCCCTCCCGCTGCCGGGCCGCAGGCGCCGGGCGCGCCGGCTCTGCTCAAGCAGAAGCTCCGCCCTGGTGAAGTCATGTTGGACGCCGAATACTCGCCCGAACGCAAAGGCCCCTTTCATCTCGAAGGGCACTACCTGGTGAGGTTCGCCCAGTACGCCCCGGAATCGCCGGGGATGAGCTTCGGCGACCAGACCCCATTCGTCGCCTACCTTGCCGGCACGAACCCGGGCGAAAAGAAGATCGCCCTCTTCCACCGGGCCGCCGCTCGCGGTCAACGGACGCTGTCGCTGAACGGGCGTTACTTCGTCGAAGTCGCCTTCGGGGATTTCCCCTACGTGCTCCGCTTTACACCGACCGGCTGAAGCCTCGCCGATCCGGACCTTCGCTCCGTGGCCATCGATCTGCCGCACTTCGCGCACCAACCTCTTCCTTGTCAACGGCACCCTCCGACGATACCCAGGTGATACCTAGGCAAGCGGGGCGCCAGCTTAACATGGATCGAATCCACTTCGACCCGGCGACCCCCGGCCCCGCGCAGCGAGAAGCACGTCGCCGATGGCCTGAGCACCTGCTCAGCTCTGACAGAAGCCGCTGCGATCGGCGGCGAGGCAGAGCAGCCCGCGCAGCGTGCGTCCGTCCGGATCGAGCACCACGAGGCGGTTGTCGCCCGTGGCGTCCAGGACCCGGACCGCTTCCGACAGAGGCGCGTCGGGGCCGATCGTCGGCACATCGCGGTCGGCGAGCTCGCCGGCAGGCTGATCGTCCGGCGCGTCGTCCGGCAGCGCGTCGCGGTGCACGACCCCGGCGAACTCAGGGCCGTCGACCAGGAGCGCGGTCCGCACGTGCGGGTTGGTGAACATCGCCCGCAGGTCGGCGACCGTGCCGTGCGCCGACATCGCCTTCGGCGCGGACACCATCGCTTCGCTGACCTGCGTCTCGGCGGCCTCGCGGTCGACCTTCGGATTGGAACAGTCGCTCGACTCCATCGCGATCTCCAGGCGATTGTTGCAGCTAGCCGGCTTGCGCAAGCTCGCGTCGAACGCGCCTCTCTTTGACATATGCCGATATAGGTATACGATGGTGCCGATGGCACGAGCAGCGACGACGTCGGACGTCTTCAACGCGATCGCCGAGCCACGGCGGCGGGAGATCCTGGTGCTGCTGCGGGCGGGCGAGCGGCCGGTGGGCGAGTTGGCCAGGGAGCTGGGGATGGCCCAGCCGGGGGCTTCCAAGCACCTGCGGGTGCTCCGGGAGGTCGGGCTGGTGCGGGACCGCAAGGCGGGCAAGCAGCGCCTCTACGGCCTCGATGCCCGCGGGCTGCGACCGGTCCACGAGTGGGCCGGGGGGTTCGAGCAGTTCTGGAGCGAGAGCTTCGACCGCCTGGACGCCTACGTGCAGGGCCTGAAGCAGACGAGAAAGGAGGAGTAGGCGATGAGCGAGACGGGACGAGGGGCGCCGGCGCGGTCCGCGACGGCCGCCCGCGAGATCGTCATCTCCCGGGTCATCGATGCCCCGCGGGAGCTGGTGTTCGAGGCGTTCACCGAAGTCCGGCACCTGTCGCAATGGTGGGGGCCGGAGGGATTCACCACCACCACGCGGGCGTTCGAGTTCGGCGTCGGCGGCGAGTGGGATTTCGTCATGCACGGGCCGAACGGGACGGACTACCAGGAGTGGATCTCTTGGACCGAGATCGTCCCGCCGGAGCGGATCGCACTGCTGCACGGGGAGTCGCGCCACGACCCTGGTGCCTTCGAGTCGGTACTCACGTTCGCACCCGACGGCGCGGCGACCCGGCTCGAGATGCGCACGGTGTTCCCCACCAAGGAGGCGCGCGACGAGGCGGTCGAGAAGTACGGCGCGATCGAGGGCGGCCGGCAGACCCTGAGCAAGCTGTCCGCATACGTCACCGAGATGGTTGGGAAGGGAGTGGAGGACTGATGGCCGGAAAGGTGTTCTTCAGCGTGTCGATGTCGCTGGACGGTTTCGTCGCGCCCGAGCAGGGCATGGACGACCCGAAAGGGCCGCCCGTCCAGTGGATGGAGCTGCAGCAGTGGCTGTTCCCGTTGCGGTTCTTCCGCGAGAACCTGAAGCTCGGCGAGGGCGGCGAGGAAGGGCGCGACAACGACATCGCCCGGGAGACGTTCGAGCGCACCGGCGCGAGCGTGATGGGCAAGCGGATGTTCGACCTCGGCGAGGAGGCGTGGCCCGAGGAGGCGCCGTTCCACACGCCGGTCTTCGTCGTCACGCACGAGAAGCGTGACCCTTGGGAGCGGCTGGGCGGGACCACCTTCCACTTCGTCGACGAGGGCATCGAGACGGCGCTCGACCGC
Source organism: Actinomycetota bacterium (assembly GCA_018268575.1). Classification (GTDB taxonomy): domain Bacteria; phylum Actinomycetota; class Thermoleophilia; order Solirubrobacterales; family 70-9; genus VAYN01. Next base: position 64,011 of record JAFDWF010000185.1, on the reverse strand, counting down.
GCCCGCGAGGCCGCCGGCGACCGCGACGTCCGCATCGCGGGCGGCGGGACGACGATCCAGGAGTACCTGAACGCCGGCCTGGTCGACGAGTTCACGATCGCGCTCTCCCCCGTCCTGTTCGGCTCCGGGATCCGCCTGTTCGAGGGCGTCGACGCGGGCCGCGTGGCCCTCGAACCGGTCGGCGCGGAGCCGACGCCGCGGGTGACCCACCTGACCTACGCGGTCCGGGAGCGGTAAGGGTCCCGACCGCGACGCTCACCCGGAAAGGGATCTCACAGCGTTGTCGTGGCACTCCCGCCAGACCAAATCACGGGATGAGGCGCTCCAATGTAGCTGCTAGCCTCTTCATATGACGCTACATCGAGCCGAGGCCGAAGTTGGCGTTCGCGAGCTGCACGACCGCCTCAGCGAGTATCTGGAGCGCGTCGAGGCCGGCAGCGAGATCGTCGTCACCCGGCGCGGCCGGCCCGTGGCCCGACTGAGCGGGCTCGGGGAGAGGCCGCTCGAGGCCCTCGCCCGCCGAGGCTTGGTGCGGATCCCTGCCGCGAGGACTCGGTCACCCCGCCCAGCGCGCGTGAAAGGCGCCCGCTCGGTCTCCGACCTCGTCCCCGAGCAACGGGCCTGATCTTCTACTTCGACACCTCGGCGTTGGTCAAGCTGATCGTCGACGAGGACGGGTCCGACCTTGCTGCCGAGCTTTGGGACGACACCTATCCGGCAGCGTCGAGCATCCTCGCCTATCCCGAGGGCCGTGCCGCCTTGGCCGCCGCTCGGCGCCTCGGTCGCCTCGGAGAAGCAGGGCACCGGGAAGCGCTTGCGGGCTTCGAGGAGGCCTATGGCGAGCTGATCACGGTCGGGGTCGATCAGGAGCTCGCCATCAGCGCGGGTCGGCACGCCGAAAACTTCGGGCTGCGTGGCTACGACGCGGTCCACCTGGCAACCGCGCTCGAGCTAGGAGACGAGGAAGTCGTCGTCGTCACCTGGGACCGGGACCTCGCCAAGGCGGCTGAGCGCGCCGGCCTCGGAATCGCGGGTCTCCATGGCTCCGCCGAGCGGTGAAACTGGTTCCTCGGTCGGTGAGCGGGCCCGAGGCCGTCGCCGAGTTCGTCGAGGATGAGCAAGGGTCCCCGCCGATTGCGACATCGAACGCTGCAAGATAGGGTCGGGCAGTGCCGAGCGTCCTCATCTCAGGAGCCAGTCGCGGGATCGGCCGGGCGACCGCCCTGCGCCTCGCCCGCGCCGGCTGGACCGTCTACGCGACCGTCCGGCAGGCCGCCGACGGGGAGGCGCTGATCGCCGAGGCGGCGGACTACCAGGTGCGGCCGCTGCAGCTGGACGTAACCGACGACGCGCAGACCGCGGCGCTCGACGAGGCACTGCCGCCGCACCTCGACGCGATCGTCAACAACGCCGGCATCGTCGTCTCCGGCCCGCTCGAGACGCTCTCCGCCGACGACCTGCGCGAGCAGTTCGAGGTCAACGTGGTCGGCGCCGTCGCCCTCACCAACCTGGTGCTGCCGCGGCTGCGGACCGCGCGGGGCCGCATCGTCTTCGTCTCCTCGCTCAGCGGCCTCGTCTCGACGCCGATGACCGGCGCCTACAACGCCTCCAAGTTCGCGATCGAGGCGATCGCCGACGCTTGGCGGGTGGAGCTGCGGCCCTGGCACGTGAAGGTCGTCCTGGTCGAGCCGGCGATGACCGACACCGACCTCTGGCGCGAGGCGCCGGCGACGCTCGAGACCGGGGCGGCGGAGATGAGCGCCGCGCACCGCGATCTCTACCGCGAGCACCTCGACGGGATGCGGCGGGCGATCCCGCGGATCCAGAAGCTGGCCAAACCGGTCGACACGGTGACCGCGACGATCGAGCGGGCGCTGACCGCGACGCGGCCGAAGGCGCGCTACCCGGTCGGCGTCGACGTGCGGGTCCAGGCGGCGCTCAGCGGAGTGACCCCCGCCCGGGTGATGGACGCCGTGAACGGTCGCCTGACCGGCACGCCGAGCCCGAAGGGCTGAGCGCTCGCGGCGCCCCGGACGCGATGAGACCGACTACGCGCTGAAGTCCGGCAGGACGAGGGAGCCGTCCTCGCGCAGGGTGAAGCCGGGGTTGTGGGCGATCTCCCAGAGGTGGCCGTCGGGGTCGGCGAAGTAGGCGGCGTAGCCGCCGTAGAAGGTCTCCGCCGCCGGTTTGGTGATCGTCGCGCCCGCCGCCTCGGCGGCGGCGATGACCCCATCGACCTCCTCGCGCGAGCGCACGTTCTGGGCCAGGGCGATGCCGCCGAAGCCCTCGCCGCCCGCGTCCTCGATCCCGGCGTCGTCGGCGAGCTTCCCCCGCTCCCAGAGGACGACCGCGGAGCCGCCCGCCTGCACGAACACCGTCTCCTGCACCTCCTGGTAGCGCCAGCCGAGCGCCGCGTAGAAGTCGCGGGCACGAGCGAGGTCGGCGACGCCGAGGGTGATCAGGCTGATCCGCTGGTCCACGCCCCACACCGTATCCGCGCCGGATGAAGGGGGCGACGGTCGCGCCGCTCGCCTGGTGTGCGGGCCGAGGTGAGAAGCCGACTAGAGTCGCCTGCGTGATCCCGGAAACCGTCGACTCCTCGGGGGGCTTCTACCTGATCGGCACGATCATCCTCGTTATTGGCGTGCTTGCCGGGCTGGCCGGGACGCTGATCAAACGGCGGCTCGAGGAGGCGCATCGGGACGAGCGCTACGTGCGCGAACGGCGCGGCGAAGCGGTGGAGCCGATCGAGCCCCCGCGCATCGCCGGCCTCCTGCAGTACGCCGGCCTCGCGATCTCGGCGATCGGGATCGTGATCATCGTCGCGGGCTGGACCATGGCTCCCGGCCAGTCCTGAGCCGGCCTCCCGGGAGGCCCGCAGTTACGAGCCCTGCGGAGCGGCGGTAACGGCAAGGATCGCCGTCGAGACGGCCTCCGGCTCCTGTGCCATCGGCGCGTGGGCGCAGGCGGGGCGGAGCGCCACCGTGGCGCCCGGATGGAAGCGGGCGAGCACCTCGGCGTTGCCGGGCGGCACGACCAAGTCCGCCCCGCCGTGGACCACGGCGACCGGGAGCGCCAGGTCGGTCGGCGGCAGCGAGGTCGGGCGCCCGTGCCAGGCACCCAGGGCTTCCTCCTGCATGAAGAGCACCCGCTCCGGGAGCGCCGCGCGAGCGGCGGCAACGATCTCGCCGAAGCGCTGGTCGGCTTCCGGGGCGACCTCGGGCGGGAAGAGCAGTGAGATGAGCCGGGTCGCCTGCTCGCGCGGCGTGCCCGAGTGGTCGATCAGCTGTCGGGCGATCGCGGTCTCGCCGTTGACGCAATCGGGGCCGCCGGTGTGGGTGGAGATCAGGCCCAGCGCGGCGACCCGCTCGGGCGCCTGCCGGGCCAGCGACTGGGCGACGAAGCCGCCCATCGACCAGCCGGCGACGGCGGCCCGCTCGACCTCCAGCGCGTCGAGCAGGGCGATCATGTCGGCGGTCATCCCCTCCGCCCCACCTACCTCGTCGTCATCGGCGAGCACCGAGCGCCCGAGCCCGATGTTGTCCGGGCAGATCACCCGGTGGCGGGCGGCGAGCAGGCCGAGGAAGCTCGGGTCCCAGTCGAGGCCGGTGGCGCCGTAGCCGTTGACGAGCAGCAGCGGCGGGCCGTCGCCGACCGCGGTCCAGGCGATCGACCGTCCCGGGCGGACCTCGACGATGCCCTGGTCGCCGCTCACCGTTCCACCTCGACCATCACGGTGACCGGACCGTCGTTGATCAACGCCACCCCCATGCAGGCACCGAAGACACCCTTCTTCGCCCCGGTGCGCTCACAGAAGCGATCGTAGAGGGGCTCGGCCTCCGCGGGGCGCGCCGCCTTGATGTAGCTGGGGCGGGTGCCCTTGCGGGTGTCGCCGTAGAGGGTGAACTGGCTGACGCAGAGGATCTCCCGCTGCGGCCCCAACGGCTCGTTCATCTTCCCCTCCGCATCGTCGAAGATCCGCAGCGCCAGCACCTTGTCGGCCAGCCGGTCGCACTCGGCCTCGGTGTCGCCGACCCGAACCCCGAGCAGCACCACCATCCCCGCCTTGATCTGCGCCACCCGCGTCCCCTCGACGTCGACCGCCGCCTGGCTGCACCTCTGGACGAGCGCCCGCATCGCGCCGGATTCTATGGACGAGTGGGAGCGGCGGCGGCCGCCTGACTGAAGAAGCCCAAGGCGCGGTCGGCGACCAGCTCGGGGGCCTCGTCGGCGATGAAGTGGCCGCAGCCTTCGACCAGCTCGACCCGCATGTCGTCGGCATGGCGCTGGTAGCCGGCGAGCATCTTCGGCCGCAGGGCGGCGTCGTCGGTGCCGTGGACGTGGAGGGTCGGCACGGTGAGGCGGGCGCCCGCGTAGCGGCCTTTGATGATCGCCGGCTGCTCGCGCAGCTGGAACACCCGGTACATCTGCACGCAGGCGCGCGCCCGGTCGGGCTCGGCGAGGTTGTCGCCGAAGACGTGGACGGTCTCCTCGTCGAAATTGTCGCGGACGGTCGCCGCGGCGCGGAGCATCTTCGGCACGAAGGCCCCGCTCGTGTGCAGGCGGTAGCCGAGCACTGGGGCGGCGATCACGAGCTGGTAGGTGAAGCGCCAGATCTCCGGGAAGACCATGCGCGGGTTCACCCACGGCGGCACGATGTTCAGCGCCAGGTACTGCCGGAAGCGCTGCGGCGCCCGCAGGCAGAGCAGGTAACCGATCCAGCCGCCCCAGTCGTGGCCGACCAGGCGCACCCGCTCGGCGCCGATCGCCTCGAGCACGGCAAGGACGTCGTCGGCGAGGTTCTCCTTCTCGTAGCCGTCCCGCGGCGCGTCTGACCAGCCGAAGCCGCGCAGGTCCATCGCCACCGCCCGGTAGCCCGCCGCCGCCAGGCGCGGCAGCAGGAAGCGCCACTCGTACCAGTGCTGCGGCCAGCCGTGCAGGCAGAGGACGAGCTCCTCGCCCTCCCCCGCTTCGGCCAGGTGGAAGCGCAGGCCGCGTGCCTCGACCCAGCGATGACGAACGCCGTCCAGCTCGGGCAGCGTCGTCATCCGCCGGGCCCCGTCCCTCGATCAGACGCGTAGGGCTCGCGGTCAGGCGACCGTCGCCGCGGTGCGGCGAAAGCCGTCGAGCTGGGCGCCCATCGCCTCGAGGTTGCAGGCGACCATTTCCGGCCAGTCCTTCTCCGGGTGGTCCTGGATCGTCTTCAGGCCGTTGCCGCTGATGATCGCGACCACCGTCTCCTCGGCCCCGATCTTGCCCCGCGCGGCGAGCTGGGCCACCGAGGCGATCGTGGTGCCGCCGGCGGGCTCGGTGAGGATGCCCTCGGTGGCGCCGAGGAGGTCGATCGCTTCCCAGATCTCCGGGTCGGTCGGCGTTGCCGCCGAGCCGCCGCGGGTGCGGACGGCGTCGACCACCAGCGGGCCGTCGCCGGGAGCGCCGATCGCCAGCGAATGGGCGGCGGTGTCCGGGGTCTGCGGCTCGATCTCGCCGCCCTCGAGGATCGCGGTGGCGATCGGGTCGCAACCGCCCGCCTGGGCGATGTTGATCTTCGTCCCCGCGGTCTCGGCGAGGCCGACCATCTCTAGCTCGTTCAGCCCCTTGTGGACGCGCGAGGAGAGCGTGCCGCCGGCGGCCGGGATGACGAAGTGGTCCGGCGAGCGCCAGCCGAGCCCCTCGACAACCTCGAAGGCCATCGTCTTCGCCCCCTCGGCGTAGAATGGCCGCAGGGTGATGTTGGCGAACTCGATCCCGCTCGCCAACGAGAGCTCGCGGCAGGCGCGGTTGGCCTGGTCGTAGTTGCCGGCGAGCTGACAGACCTGGGCGCCGAGGGCGCGGCAGGCCTTCGCCTTCCCCTTCTCCATGTTGCCGGGGTAGAAGACGTAGGCGCTGGCGCCGGCCTTCGCGGCGAGCGCCGCGACGGCGGTGCCGACGTTGCCGGTCGAGACGCAGCCGACCTCGTCTTTGCCCAGCTCGACCAGGCGGGCGATCGCCATCCCCACCACGCGGTCCTTATAAGAGAGCGACGGGCGGTTGGTCGAGTCGTCCTTCAGGTACAGGTTCTTCAGGCCGAGCTCGGCGCCGAGCCGGTCGGCGTGGATCAGCGGCGTCTGGCCGGCGAACTGGCCGACCCGGGCCTGCGCCGCCGCCGATGTGATCGGCAACAGCTCCTCGAAGCGCCAGATGTTCCAGGGGCGATCGTCGAGGCCGTGCTCGGCGATCGTCGCCTTGGCCCTCTCGTAGTCGTAGTCGATGTCGAGCCCGTCGCCGCAGGCCGGGCACTTGAATGCCGAGTCCAGCGATGCGGTGCGGTAGCCGCAATCACGGCAGACGAGTTCGGTCGCGCAGGACCTGGTTCGCCGGCCGATAGGCCCCTCCAGATGCTGCGTGTCGTCGCTCATCGCGTTTCCTTTCTGACTACCGCCGAAGCGGCTTTTTCGATGCGGCGCCCCTGCGGGGCGGCCGGTTGATTTGACCCCTACGTCTATAACACAAGGGCCACCTTCACTCAACGCATTTCACGTAAAGATCCAGAGAACCCTCCCACGCTTCCTCACGTCAAGGTAGCGAACGTTGCGGGCCACTCAAAGGCCGCGCGGCACTTTGTCTGTGGAACGGTTGTCTGCGGCACGCCACGATGACGCGCAGAAAAATTTGACACTCGCGCGAACGGAATCGACTTGACCCCACAGGAGCGCTTCGCCCACAACCTGCGCCGCCGACGGATCGCCGTCGGAATCTCCCAGGAGGAGCTCGGCGAGCGGACTGAGCTTCACCGCACCGAGATCTCCTTGCTCGAGCGTGCCGGTCGCGAACCGCGCTTCGCCACCATGCTGAAGCTGACCGGGGCCCTGGGGACGACGCCGGACGTCCTCTGCGAGGGAACCGGCTGGGACTACGAGCGTCGCGCTTTCACCGTCCAGGAGCCGAGCGGCGAGTAGGTAGCGACGCGCGGGGCGGGCGAGGCCAGCTGGCGTCTCGCGGCCCTAGCTCCGGGAGTCGCAGAGAGGCGCAAGTCAAGGGGCGGACCGGAGAGGGTTCGGGGCCTGACCGATCGGGGTTCAGGCGTCCCGGGCGTCCCGGAGACGACCCGGGCAGGCTGTGGCCGCCTCCGGGACGCCCGGGACGGGAGGGTTTCGGGAGGACCCGGCGCAGGGACGGGTGCGTGGCGGGGAGATCGGCCACTCGCTGCCGTATGCGGATAGCGCATACGGCAGCAGGGCATCTCCGTGACGGGACGGAGGGATGCGACGTCTCCGTGACGAGGCCGAGGAAAGACGCCACGAAGACCGTGCGATCTGCGCGGGTCCCGTAGGAAAGACGCATGATCCGGCGGGATCCCCGCCGGATCATGGTCGGTCGGTGACGAAGGGTCCACGATCGCAGGGAAGGCGTGAGCCTTCACGGGGAGTTTCGGGGCCCCGTCTCGCGCTGCGTAGTTCGACCCTGCCATGGCAGGGTCGATCCACGCAGCGTCTTCGTGACCGTGGAGGAAGGGTGGGACCGGTGACGTCTCCCTCACGTGACCTGCGCACTTCCCGGCGTCTCCCTCACGTCTCCCGCGCACTTCCCGGCGTCTTCGTGACGGACCCCGCGACACCCTCCCTCCGCTGTTCCTTGTGCCCACCATCCCGGCATAAGGAACAGCGGAGCGTAGGACCCTCTGCCGTCTCCCCGTGACCCGGCCTTCTCGGAGGCGGCCACAGCCTGCCAGGGTCGCCTCCGAGAAGGCCGGGTCCCTTCCCCCGGGCGCCAGCCGGCGACGTCCCCGTCCCGTGCTCAGAACTTCTTCGTCTGTACCACGCAGCTGGCCCGGTGGCCGCTGTGGAAGTAGCACTGGTCGTTGACCCAGTGCACGGTGAAGTGGACGTCGGCGAGCACCACGTTGTGGCGGATCGCGTAGAAGACGGTGGTCGTGCCGAAGTAGTCGTCGGCGCTCTGAAACCAGGTGACGGCGCACTTGAACTGGGCCATGCTCTGGCGGCTGCAGCGGATCCGCTGTTCCTGCCCGTGGGCGAAGCGGGAGCCGAGCTGTTCTTCCAGCGCGACCGCGCTCAGTTCCTCTGCCCGTTCCCGGGTCAGTCGCGGGATGTGGGATTTGGGGACGACGATCTGCGGCGTCGGCCCGCCCGCTTCGACCGCGTCGATCCAGCTCTGCACCCAGGGCTGGATCTGGTCGACCCGGGTGAAGACGGCCGGGCTCGCAGGGTTGCAGGTGCCGTCGCCGAGGCTGGTGACGCCGACCTCGACCATCGTCCCGTCGGTCCGCGTGGCGATCGCCGGGCCGCCCGAATCGCCGTGGCACGAGGTGATCTTGAAGTGGGCCGCGTCGAGCGTGCAGAGCTGGTGGGTCGGGTCGTAGAAGGGGTAGAAGCGGCGCGTCCCCTGCTTGCAGCGCGAGGCTTCCTCGATCGGCACGGTCGCCGCCTGCAGCTGGTTGGGAGCGTGGCCGGTGGTGCGGTTGTCGATCCCCCACCCCGCGATCGTCAGCGCGTCGCCGGCTTCGTAGAGCGAGGCTTCGGCGGTGGTGGCGAGCGCGATCGGCGGCGCGGCGACCGGTTCGGCGAGGATCAGCAGGCCGGCGTCGCCCTGTAGCCTGCTCGGGTCGAAGCCTGGATAGGCGAGCACCTGGGTGACGGCGCTGATCTGGTTGCGGGCGATCTTCTGCAGGTTGGAGACCCCGGTGGCGACGGCGATCTTCGTCGGTTCGGTGATCGAGCTCGATTCGATGTCCTCGACGCAGTGGCCGGCGGTGAGGACGACGCGCGGCGCGACGACGGTGCCGGTGCAGGCGTAGCCCGAGGTCGCCGCGACGCCTTCGATGAAGGCGAGCGACGGGTACTGCGCGATCGTCGCGTTGTGCCCGCCGATCACCGAGGCGGTCGCGGTGGGGTCGGACGTCGGCGTCGCGCCTGAGGCGCCGCTGTCGCCCGGGCCGCTGCCGCGCGGCTGCGGCCCGGCCGCGCTTGCCGCCGCGACGAGGGCCAGCGAGGCGAGCAGCGCCGCCATCGCGAGCAGCACCGCGGCCCCGCGCCGGAGGCGCGGGGCGGGGCTCGTCGGCTTGGCGAGGTCTGCTCGGATCGTCTCGTTCCTTGGTCTGTGAGGTCGGCTGGACCTAGACGGGGCGAGGGATCCTAGCTCCCCTCCCCGGATATTCCGCAAATTCTCCTCTCCGCCAGACGGAATTCCGAGCGGTAGTCGTGAATTCGGCTATATTCATTAGACGTCTGATGAATTGTCTTCTGGGAAAAGACAACGGGAAGAGAGGAATTCTCCGATGGCACAAGTGAGTGACGTCGCCGCCTCGCCGGTTGAGGGGGCGAACCCGCGGCAAAGCGCACTGCGGCGCAACGCGGTCGGCCTCACCGGTGCGGTGATCATGTCCGCGGCGGTGATGGGCCCGGCGGTTTCGACGTTCTTCAACCCTCAGTTCTCGACCCCGTTCTCCGGGTTCGCGACGCCTCTGGTCTACCTGCTGACGGTGATCGCGATGGCGATCACGGCGACCGGGGTGATGGAGATGGCGCGGGCGCTGCCGAGCGCGGGCGCCTTCTACACCTACGTCACGCGAGGGTTCGGCGCCAAAGCCGGGTTCCTCACCGGGGCGCTGATCTTCGTCGCCTACGCGCTGCTGCCGCCGGCCGAGATCGGGCTGATCGGCAGCTTCCTGCAGAACACCTTCAACGACCAGTTCTCGGCCAACATCCCGTGGTGGATCATCGGCCTGGTGCCGGCGCTGGTGATGACCTTCCTTGCCTTCGAGGGGATCACCTCCTCGCTGCGCACGGCGCTCGTCCTCTTCAGCATCGAGGTGTTCATCGTGATGCTGATGGCGATCATCGTCGTCATCCACGGCGGCGACAGCGGGCTCAACCTGCACCCGTTCAATCCCTCGAGCTCACCGCACGGCGCCAGCGGGCTGATCGACGGGGCGATCTTCGCCGCCCTCAGCTTCGTCGGCTTCGAGGCCGCCGCCTCGCTCGGCGAGGAGGTGCGCGAACCGCGCCGGCGGATCCCGAAGGCGATCATCGGGTCGATCATGCTGGTCGGCGGGATCTACGTCTTCTGCATCTGGTCGGAGGCGATCGGCCTCGGTAGGACCGCGATGAACGGCCTGACTGGCGAAAGCCTGCCCTGGGACGAACTCGCGGCCCGGTACGCCAGCTGGATGGAATGGCCGGTGATCATCGCCTCGGTCTCCTCGATGTTCGCAGTGATGGTCGCCTCGAACAACGGCATCGTGCGGATCCTCCACGCGATGGGGCGGGAGGGCCTCTTGCCCTCGCTGTTCGCCCACATCGACCCGAAGCGACAGACGCCGACCTACGCGGTCCTCTTCCAGGGTGTCTTCGCGGTCGGCCTCGCCTTCATCGTCGGCGCGATCGCCGGCGGCCTCGGCAATCCGGGCGCGGGGTCGGCCGTCTACGGCTACCTCGGCTTCCTGCTCACCCTCGGCATCCTGCTCGTCTACATCCTCACGAACGCCGCCGCGGTCCGCTTCTTCAGCGAACGCGGTGACTTCAACCTGCTCCGCCACGGGATCCTGCCCGGAGCCGGCGCGCTGTTGATGGTGGGGCTGACGATCGGGCAGGTCGTCGAGCAGGAAGTGGCGCCCTACACCTGGTTCCCGTACGTGATCATCGGCTGGGTCGTGGCTGCGGTGATCGCCACCTTCTGGCTCGGCGCCTACCGGCCGAAGCAGCTGGAGACCGCCGGCGCCGCGCTCGGCGGCATCGATGACGTCGAGGAAAACCCGGACCTGGCGCTGGGCGTCTGAGCGAATGGCGTCGCACACGATCGGCATCGACGTCGGCTCGCAGAGCGTCAAGGCCTGCCTGCTCGACCCCGAGGGCGAGGTCCTCGCGGTCGGCAGGCGGGCCTGCTCGATGAGCCACCCGGCGGGCGGCTGGGCCGAGCAGGACCCGGCCGAGTGGGAGCTGGGCCTGGAGGACGCCGTGCACCAGGTGTTGGACGTAGCCGGCGTCGAGGGGAGCGAGGTCGGCCAGCTCGGCCTCGCCTCCCAGGTCGACGGCGTGGTGGCGGTCGACGCGGCGCTGCGGCCGTTGCGCAACGCGGTGATCTGGCTCGACCGCCGCGCCGCGGCGCAGGCCGAGGCGCTCTGCGAGGCGGTCGGCGAGCGCGACTTGTTCGAGCGCACCGGCCTCGTCTGCGACGCCTCCCACACGGCGCCGAAGATGATGTGGCTGCGCGACGAGGAACCCGAGGTCTACGCGGCGGCCCGCTCGCTGCCCTCGGTCGGCGGCTACCTGGTCGGCCGCCTGACCGGCGCGCTGGTCCAGGACCGGGCGAACTCCTCCTCGACCTTGATCTACGACATCGCCGCCGGCGACTGGTCGGCGGCGCTGGTCGAGGCGGCCGGGCTCGACCTCGACCGCCTCCCCGCAGTGCGCGACTCGACCGACCTGGCCGGGACGCTGACCCCGGCGGCCGCCGCGCGGCTCGGCCTCTGCAGCGCCTGCCAGGTGATCGTCGGCACCGGCGACGATCACGGCGCCGCGCTCGCCGCCGGCCTCCTGCGGCCGGGGCTGATCGCCGACGTCACCGGCACCGCCGAGCCGATCGCCGCGGTGGCCGAGCGGCTGACCCTCGACGAGGAGCGGCTGGTCGAGACCCACGCCCACGCGGTGCCGGGCACGCTTCTGGTCGAGAACCCCGGCTTCGTCTCCGGCGGCAGCACCCTGTGGCTGGCTGAGTCGGTCCTCCACTGCTCCCAGGAAGAGCTCTTCGAGCGCGCCGCCGCGGCGCCGCCCGGCGCCGACGGGGTGACCTTCCTGCCGACCCTGAGCGGGGCGATGGCGCCGCGCTGGAACGACGCGATGCGCGGCGCCTTCGCCGGGATCGCGATGAACCACACCGACCGCCACCTCGCCCGCGCGGTGCTCGAGGGCTGCGCCTACGCGCTCCGCGACGTGGTCGACCGGCTGGCCGCCCTGGGGCTGGCGGGCGAGGAGGTCCGCGTGGTCGGCGGCGGCGCCCGCAGCCCGCTCTGGCTGCAGATCAAGGCCGACGTCCTGAACCGGCCGGTGCGGCCGGTGCTGGCCGAGGAGCCGACCGCGCTCGGCGCGGCGATGCTGGCGGCGCTCGCCGGGGGCGTCTTCGGCGACTTCGACGAGGCGGTCGAGCGGGCGGCCTCCCTGGCGCCGGAGCCGGTGCGGCCGAGCCCCGAACGGGCGGCGATCTACGCCGCGGGCCACGCCGCCTACCGTCGCCTCTACGACGGGGTCGAGGGGAGCCTCGGGTGAGCGGCGGGGGATATGGAGCGCGAGCCGGCGGGGTGGGGGCGACTACCGACCTGCTCGGCGCCCTGCGCGAGCGCCTCGCCGCGGCGCCTGACGCCGACCGCTTGCGGCCGCTCGGCCTCGGCCGGGTGATCGCCGGCCCGGACGCCTTGGCCGAGCTGCCCGCCGCGGTGGCGGCGCTCGTCCCGGCGGGGGCCGAGGTCGCGCTGCTCGCCGACCGGATGCCGATGCGGCGCGGCGAGGAGGACCTGAAGCCCGCGGTCCGCGCCCTGCTCGAGGCCGATTTCGAGGTCCGTCCGGTGGAGGCCGGGCCGGCTGACGGCGACGTCCACGCCGACGAGGAGACGCTGGCGGCGCTGACTGCGGCGGCCGCCGGCGTCGCCGCGATCGTCACCGTCGCCTCCGGCACCGTCGCCGACCTCGGCAAGGCGATCGCCGCCGCCCACCGGCTGCCCCACCTGATCGTCCAGACCGCGGCCAGCGTCAACGGCTTCGCCGACGACCAGTCGGTGCTGCTGCGAAGCGGCGTCAAGCGGACGACGCCCTCGCGCTGGCCCGACGTCCTCCTGCTCGACGGCCCGACCCTGCTGGCGGCGCCGCGGCCGATGAGCCTGGCCGGCCTCGGCGACCTGGTCTCGATGTTCACGGCGTCGCCCGACTGGCTCTTGGCGAGCGCGGTCGGCATCGACGAAAGCTACGCGCCGACCGCGGTGGCGATCGGCCGCGACCACGGCGAGGAGCTGCTCGAGCTGGCGCCACGGCTGGCCGGAGACGACGCCGCCGCGGTCGTCCGCCTGGCCGAGATCCTCGCCGTCAGCGGCATCGCGATGGGGGTCGCAGGCCGCACCGCGCCCTCCTCCGGGATGGAGCACACGGTCAGCCACCTGATCGAGATGGCGGCCGCGAGCCGCGGGGCGCAGACCGCCCTGCACGGGGCCAAGGTGGGGGTGACGACGATCGTCGCGGCGCTGGTCTGGGAGCGGCTGCGCGCCCGGATCGAGGCCGACGGCCTGGAGTTGCGCTTCCCCGAGCCGGCGGCGATGGAGGCGCGGGTCCGCCGCGCCTTCGACCCGCTCGATCCGAGCGGTGCGATGGCGGCGGAGTGCTGGTCGGACTACGCGCGCAAGCTGGAGCGCTGGCAGGCGAACCGGTCGCGGCTCGAGCGGCTCGCCCGCGAGTGGGGGGCGCTGCAGCCACGGCTCGACCAGCTGACCGTCGACCCCGCCCGCCTGGTCGCGGCGATGCGGACGGCGGGCGCGCCGACCCGGTTCTCCGAGCTCGATCCAGCGGTCGACCCCGACACCGCCCGCTGGGCGCTCGCCAACTGCCACCTGATGCGCGACCGTTTCACCATCGCCGACCTCGCCTGCTTCAGCAGTGGCTGGGAGGAGGCCGACGTCGAGGCGGTGCTGGGCGAGGCGGCGTCGCTGGGGGCCGGGCTGTGAGGCGCTTCGACGGCTACGCCTTCGACCTCGACGGCACCGTCTACCTCGGCGAGCAACTGCTGCCGGGCGCGCGCGAGACGATCGCCGCCCTGCGCGACGACGGCTCGCGGGTCGTCTTCGTCACCAACAAGCCGCTCGAGACCAACTCCGACTACGCCGCCAAGCTGACCCGGCTCGGCGTCCCGACCGGCGCCGAGGACGTGGTCACGGCGCTCGACTCGCTGCTCGCCTACCTGGCCGAGCGCCACCCGGGCGCTCGCCTGCTGACCGTCGCCGAGTCGGTGGTCGAGGCGGCGCTCGGCGAGGCCGGCTGGGAGCTGGTCGAGGACCCGGCCGAGGCCGAGGTCGTCGTCGTCTCCTTCGACCGCGGCTTCGACTACGAGAAGCTCCGCGCCGCCTACCGCGCGGTCCGCCACCACGGCGCGACGATCCTCGCCACCAACCCCGACCGCTTCTGCCCGACCCCGGAGGGCGGTCTGCCCGACTGCGCGGCGATGCTGGCCGCGGTCGAGGCCTGCACCGGGGCCAGCGCCGAGGCGGTGCTGGGCAAGCCGAGCGCGACCATGGGCCGCGAGCTGCTCGCCCGGCTCGGCACCGATCCCGACGCGACCGCGCTGGTCGGCGACCGGCTCGAGACCGACGTCGCGATGGGCCAGCGGGTCGGCATGACCGGCGTCCTCGTCTTGAGCGGCGCCACCGCCCCCGACGCCGTCGCCGGCTCCCCGGTGCGCCCGGACTACGTGCTCGACGGCATCGGCAACCTGCTCTCCGATCGTCCCAGGCAACCCCACTGAAAGGACCCATGATCAACTTCGTCTTCATGCTGACCAAGGACGACGCCACCGTTCCCGACGCGCTCGAGGTGCTGGACGGGCTGCGCGGCAGCAGCCTGCGCTACGTCGGCTTCAAGGACGTCGGCGCCACGGTCGAGCGGTTGACCGCGGTGGCGGCGAAGGCGCACGACCTCGAGATGGAGGTGATGCTGGAGGTCGTCTCGACCAGCGTCGAGGACGAGCGGCGCTCGCTCGAGGCGGCGGCGGAGATCGGCGTCGACTGGGTCCTCGGCGGCACCCACCCGGAGATCGGGACCGCGGTCCTGGCGGGCCGCACCGTCCACTACTGCCCCTTCCCCGGCACGGTCGTCGGTCATCCAAGCGTGCTCGAAGGCGAGACCTCGGAGATCGCCGAGGACGCCCGCCGGCTCACCGCGACGGCGGGGATCGACGGCGTCGACCTGCTCGCCTACCGGCACCCCGAGGCCGACGTCGAGCGGCTGGTCGCGGCCGTGGTCGCCGCCGCCGACGGGCCGGTGATCGCCGCCGGCTCGGTCGCCGGCTTCGGCCAGATCGAGGCGCTCGAGCGGGCGGGCGCCTGGGGATTCACGATCGGCAGCGCGATCTTCGAAGGCAAGCTCCCCGGGGGGCCGGGCGTCCCCGGCCAGGTCGCCGCGGTGCTCGCGGCGGCGCAGGGCGAAACGGTGGCGTCCGCATGAGCCGTCGTTCCTCAGCGGTCGAGCGCCTCCGCGACCAGCTCTATGGGGAGCTCCTCGACGGCACCTACCCGAGCGGCTCGAAGCTGCCCAACGAGGACGAGATGGCGGAGCGCGCCGGGGTCAGCCGGGCGACCGTGCGGGAAGCGGTGACCGGCCTGGTCGAGACCGGCTACCTGACCCGCCGCCAAGGCGCGGGGACCTTCGTCGCCCGCAACCTGCCGCGCCGCCACTCGCTCGACCAGTCGGTCAGCTATCTGAGCATGATCAGGGACGCGGGGATGGAGGCGCGGCTGATCCTGGTTGACTACGGAGTGCAGGCGGCGACCGAGTCAGACGCCGCGGCGCTGGCGGTGGCGCCGGGCACGCAGCTGATGTCGGTGGAACGGATTCGCACCGCCGACGGGCGGCCGGTCGTCTACTCGATCGACCGGCTGCCGCTGGAGTACGTGCCGGAGGGCGAGCACGACATCGAGGCCTCGCTCTACGAGGTCCTCGAGCGGGCCGGCCACCGGGTCGACGGGGCCGGCGCCCAGCTGACCCCGGTGGTCGCCGAGGGCCGCCTCGCCCGCCTGCTCGCGGTCGAGGTCGGCACGCCGCTGCTCCACATCGAGCAGGTCGACCTCGACCGCGACCGCCATCCGGTGATGCTCTCCTCCGAGTGGCACGTCGCCGACGCCTTCGAGCTCCACGTCAACCGGCGGCGCGCGCCGGAACGGCCGCCGCCGCGGCGATGAGCGCCTCCGAGCGGCTCTCGCGGCTCGGCCCGCAGGCCCGCGAGGCGGCCACCGCGCGGCTTGGCGGCGAGGCCTTCGACCTGCTCGTCGTCGGCGGCGGGATCACCGGCGCCGGGGTCGCGCTCGACGCCGCCACCCGCGGCCTCAGCGTCGCCCTGGTGGAGAAGCGCGACTTCGCCGCGGGGACCTCGAGCCGCTCCAGCAAGCTGATCCACGGCGGCCTGCGCTACCTCGAGCAGCGTGATTTCGCCCTCGTGCGCGAGGCGCTGCACGAGCGGGCGCTCTTGCTTGAGACGCTCGCGCCGCACCTGGTCGAGGCGGTGCCCTTCCTCTTCCCGCTCCGCCACAAAGGGTGGGAGCGCGCCTACGTCGGCGCCGGGATCGGGCTCTACGACGCCCTCGCCGGGCGCCACGCGGCGGTGCCGCGCCACCGCCACCTCTCGCACGCGGCGGCGCTCGAGCTGGCGCCGTCGCTGCGCCCCGATTCGCTGGTCGGGGCGATCCGCTACTTCGACGCCCGCACCGACGACGCCCGCTTCGTCGTCGCCCTGGTGCGCACGGCGCTCGCCAACGGCGCCGTGGCGATCTCCGGCATGCGGGTCGAGGCGCTCGCCCGCGAGGGCGGGATCAGCCGGGTCACCCTGCGCGACACCGAGCGCGGCGGCGAGGTCACCGCGCGGGCGCGGGTCGTGGTCAACGCGACCGGGGTGTGGAGCGGCGAGCTGGAGCGGTTGGGCGGGGTGGAGGCGCCGGTCCGGGTGCGCGCCTCGAAGGGGGTCCACATCCTCGTCCCGCGCGGGCGGATCGAGGCCGAGACGGCGCTGATCCTGCGCACCGAGCGCAGCGTCCTCTTCGTCATCCCCTGGGGGGC
Source organism: Actinomycetota bacterium (assembly GCA_018268575.1). Lineage (GTDB taxonomy): Bacteria > Actinomycetota > Thermoleophilia > Solirubrobacterales > 70-9 > VAYN01. The sequence continues at coordinate 47,212 of JAFDWF010000185.1, read as the reverse complement.
GCACTGGATCGTCGGCACCACCGACACCGAGTGGCGCTTCGACCGCGATCACCCGGCCGCCTCCCGCGCCGACATCCGCTACCTGCTCGACCACCTCGGCGCGGTGCTGACCGAGCCGCCCGGGGAGGAGGACGTGGTCGGCGTCTACGCCGGCCTGCGGCCGCTGGTCGACCGCGACGCGGCGGCGACGACGGCGCTCTCGCGCGAGCACGTGGTGCGCCGCCCGGCGCCGGGCCTGGTCACCGTGGCGGGCGGCAAGTACACGACCTACCGGCTGATGGCGCGCGACGCGGTCGACGCGGCGGCGGCGGAGATGGGCGAGCAGCTCGACCCGAGCCGCACCCACCAGGTGCCGCTGCTCGGCGCCGAGGGCCTCGGCGTCGTCCGCGGCCGCGCCCGCCGCCACCCGGCCGCGGCGGTGGTGGGCGAGGCCGCGGTCGAGCACCTGCTCGGCCGCTACGGCGCCCTGGCGGTCATCCTGCTCGACGAGATCGCGGCGCGGCCGGAGCTCGGCCGGCCGATCCCCGGCGCCGAGGCCTACCTGATCGCGGAGGCGATCTACGCGGTCGAGGCGGAGGGCGCCCTGCGCCTCGACGACGTGCTCACCCGCCGCACGCGGATCTCGATCGAGGCGGCCGACCGCGGCCGCGCCGCCGCCGCTCCGATCGCCGCCGCGATCGCGCCGCTCCTCGGCTGGTCGGCGCGCGAGGCCGAGGAGGAGCGAGCCCGCTACCTTGATCGGCTCGAGGCCGAGCGGGAGGCGGCGGCGGAGCCCGACGACGCCCATGCCGACGCGGTCCGGCGCGCGGTCCGCGATCCTCGCCTGGCGACGCCACGATCCTGAGCGTCCCGGCGATCCGGCGTCAGAGGTCGCCGGATCGCACGAGCCTGCCGTCGATAAGGCGAAAGCCGTGGCGGCCGACGATCCACGGCAGCTGCAGCTCCTCGCGGATGCCGAGCGCGGCAAGCCGGTGGGCGACGGCGTCGGGATCGGCTCCGGACCCGACCGTGGCGGCGCCGAGGACGACGTCGGTGAGCTCCTCCACTTCCGGGCCCATGACCCACTCCTCGGTGACCCGGTAGGGGGCCAGGCGGAGCAGCAGGGTGCGGCGATGTCCGATCGCGTCGGTGAGCACGGTGCCTTCGCGGTCGAGCGCCGCGAAGGCCCGCCGCAGCTCCGCGGGCCGGGCGAGGGCACCGAGCCGGGCGCGCAGCCCCTCCACCGCGATCCGGATCGGCCAATCCTCCTCGCGCATCAGCTTCGCCAGGGTCCGTACCGTCGCCGCCTCTTTCTGGCCGATGCTCGACCTCGAGACGCCGAGCTCCTTCCCCAGCTGCTCGAGGGTGGGGCGGTCCGGGCCTTCCAGGTGGCGGCGCCTGAAGATGTCGAAGCCGGGTTTCTGTTCGAGCTCCTCGAATGCGCGCGCGAGGCCGGCGCGCTGGTATCCGGGCTCAGCCGCCCCGAGGTCGTCCAATGCCGACATCGCCTCTTCGACCCGGCTCGGCAGCCGCCCCCGGGCGCCGGTGGCAGCGACGATCGCCTCCACCATCCCACTTGGCCCGCGGGTCGAGGCGGCCCAGGCGCCGATGATCCTCAGCTGGTCGCGCAGGCTCTCCTCCGAGTCCGCCTCGGCCGCCGGTCCCCGGGGGTCGAGGCGGTCGGCCGCCCATTCGCGGATGACGACGGTGAGGACTTCACGTAGGCCCTTCGGGCCGACCAGGGCGACGCCGCCGAGGGACTCGGGCGTCTCGGTCGCGAGCGTCTCCCAGGTGCGGATCCCCGCCTTTCCGAGCGCGTTGGCGGAGCGCATCGAGAGCCGGTCCCGGGGGAAGGGCGCCCCGATCGAGCCCAGTCCCGGGAGCAGCTCCCCCAGCGCCGCCTGCCGCCATTCCTCCCGCGTCACGAGCTGGTCGACCAGGTGGAGGAGCGCGGCGCACCCGCCCTGCCTCGCCGCGAGCAGCGCCGATCGGTCGGCGCGCGGATCCGGCATCCGGCCGATCAGAGCTTCGAGCTGTTCAGGCGTCGTCCCCCGCAGTACGCGCTTCCCCCGGCCGATAGTCAACCACGCCGGGACGTGCCGGGGGTAGTTCTACGACAGGCGAGGTCGCACGAACCCTTGGAGCATCCGCCCGATGCAGAGCTCGGCGGTGCCGGTCTTCACCACCGGATCCTCGGCGGCGAAGGTGCGCAGCTCCTCCTCCTCGTCGACTTCGACGATCGCCAGCCCCCAGGAGCCGGTGTCGTCGAGCACCGGCCCGAAGAAGACCATCTGGCCCGACTCGATGTAGGGCTGCCAATGGGCCGCGTGCCGACTCATGATCTCCCGCTCCTCCTCACTCATGTCGAAGGCGAAGGTCGGCCGCGGCGCGATCAGCCGGAGGACGAACGCGCTCATGCGCCGCAGCATACGGGCGCGATCCTGGATCAGGAGGAGGTGACGAGGCCAAGACGGCTCTGCAAGCTGGTGCAGAGCCGTCCCTCTATGCGGCTGAATGGAGTCGAACCCTAGCTCACGAGGGGTTTTCGGCTCCCCAGAGCGGATTCGGTGTCCCTAGATGCACCTGGATAACCCCACTTGACCCTGAACGTCGTGGGAAACCGTGGGAAATCGAGCCGGGGAGATGCGGGTGGCGACTACCGGACAAGGGGCCACCACCCGCACCATCTGGTTTCGGCGGATCAAACCAACCCCGGTGGCGGGGGGCCGTCTTTAAGGGGACAAGGAAGCAAACCCCAGGTGCCCCTACCCGCCTCCCTGGCAGACGGCAACGTACCCCAATCAGGTATCTTGCGCAACTTCCTTTGCCCCAATCGAGGAGTTTGCGCAAAGAATGAGCCAGAACGAGCTATCGGAGGTCACCCAGACGAGGATCGTCAACCTCCTGCGCGAGAGGAACGAGCCCGTCCTGATGCGGGAGATAGCCAAGAGCCTCGAACTCACAGCCAAGGCCACGGTGCTCAACCTGGGGGAGTTGGAGAGCCTTCACCGCATCCGCCGCATCCTGGGCACCGATGACAGGCTGCGCTACGAAATCTGCGGCCCCTAGAGGCGTTTACCCGTCGCCAGAAAGCGCCAGAGGGCGCCTGCGCTGCTCTGATCGCCTCCCCAATGGTGCCTGAAGGTCTTGGCGAGGTATTCGACCTCGTGCAGCTTCAGCGTGGTTTTGGCGCGCTCGTTGAGTCTGATGATCCATCTCACGGCCATCGGGTCGAAGACATGATCGCCGGCGCTTCCTGCCCTGATCGTCAAGTCCAACATCTCGCGGATGTCGAGCGGTAGCCCGTAGTTCTTGACGACCCTCATCGCCGCCAGATGGTCGCCCCGTTGGAGCGCCCGGTGGTATTCCTTCCAAAGCCTGTCGGGGGCGCTACCCAACGCCGAGCAGTTCGTCGTAGTGGCTCGCGGCGCGGGTCGGCGAGAGGAGGCCGTCGTGCTCGATGACAAGGCCGACACGAACAAGCTCTGCGACCACATCGGCGGGGAGGTTGGCAGCCGGCAAAGGAGCGGCGCTCAGCACCGATTCCAGAACTCCAAGCTCTTGAGCCTCCCGACTCGTCATACGAACGCATGTTCGCACAAGCTGCTAGGCTCCGCAACGTCGCAGTTCCGGCCGATCAAAGGGCGATGCGTTGACTTCCCCGGCCTCCACCGCGACACGCAGGCTTTCGAGCCGTAGGCCCACGCTCAGGCGGAGGAGGGACAGGGGATCATCCCCATCTGCCGGCGACTTGCCCAGGGTCGCCGACGTGGAGATGCGTCCTCAGTCCTGTTCCCAGCGGGGAAGAGCGGCGATCTCGGGGAAGGCTTCGGCAAGTACCTTCGGCTCTTCCTCACCGTCATCGCCGTCGTATTGCTGTCCCGTCATCTCGGAGTACATGATGAGACAGATCGCCTTGATGGTTTCCACATGCTTCTCGGGATCGTCTTCGAGCATACGCATCACGTACTCGATTCGAGCCCGCTTTCGCTTGGCATCACGTAGGGCGATTTCAGTGCCTAGCGCCATACCGGCTCCGAACGCCTCGTTGGAGCCCATGAAGATCGACTCTGCGAGGTCGTAGTCTTCGGCAATCTCCCACTCATGGCCTGCAAGATTCTCCACGGGGTCGCCTTCATAGTTGGCCGCCCATTCAGGCATGTCGGTAACGGTGGGGGCTACTCCGTTTGCAACCCGCTCTTTAAGCTCGGCGAAGCGAGCCTCTTTCGATGCTTCCATGTTCAGGGTTCTCCCTTGTTCGTGGCCGTTGACCGGCCTTGTCGATGCTTACCTCCCCGTATGGAACAAAAAGTGTGTGCCCCAACCCCTGTGATCAGGGCACACACTTCCGAAGGGAGAGGAGATGCATTTGTTACTCAAACGACGATAGCGAAGATGGAAGATGTGTCAACAAAGAAGTGATAAGCACACTGGCAAGCTATGAGCGACGTTTGAACTCCTCGTACTGTTCAGGCGAGAGGAAGTTCCGTATCTGTCCACGTAGTTCCGACAGTTCTCCTCTGATCGATGTTGCTTCAGTTTTTGCTTCACGCACTTCAGAGCGTAGGTTGGAGACATCGTCCTGTAGCTCCTTACGTTCCCGTCGTAGTTCACCTATCTCCTCTTCCTGACGCCGTATGAGCCCTTCTACGCCCCTGATGTAGCTCCCGGCCTGCTCTACCTCATCGCGTCTGTTACGGCCCTTGAAGATCGTCCAGATGAGCCCGATGAAGCCTGCGACTGCGGTGATCACGGCTGCGATTGCTGTGAGTTCCGGTCCACCGGAGGATGAGGAGACTGTAAGGTAGATGAGGGAGAGAAGAAGCATCACCATTTACGGTTCGCTGTCGAGAGTCTTCCTCAAAAAGAGATTCTTTACTCCTCCTCCTCCTCCCTCTTAGGGAAGTTGTATGGAGACACTTGGGACTCTTCCTGCCGCCTCTTCGACAAACTGTTTCCACAGACTGCAAGCCCAAAGGCAACCATCGGGGTTCAGGGCTCTCAATTCCCCTAGTACCCATGCTCCACCGTTGAAGGATTTGGATGGTTGCCCCACCGACCTTGTAAACAGAATCTCCACCTAGGACGTTCTAGCTTCTCTTTGGCTCTGTTGGCCGTATCGAGCTACATCCCGGTCGTGGTCATAGTTTTGTCTCATCTCGGAGCCGGCTCACGTAAAGGAAATCCCCAACCCCAGAGGGGTCGCTTCCGCTAAGTTCGATGTCCAGCCGGCGGTGTATGACTCCGCCTAGCCTCTCGCATCTTCAGGAGGGGACAGGTGTTGGCTCTTGTTTTATCGTCGTGCCAGGACGGGACTCTCTAAAGCTTTCGTCTCGGACTCATCCGAAAGTAAGTGGCGAGAGTTCTGTTGTGACAACAACGATAGCAACACGGTTCGGTTGACGATCAGGGTCAGAGTGCTATCGTCGGTTCGGTGTCCAGTACGAAAGGAGAGAGTCGAACCACACTCAAGAATGCTACCCCTCAAACCTTCCCGGTGCGGCCCGTAACTGGTGATGAAGTTCTCTCTCACCAAGTTCAACAAGGCATTGGCGGCCACAGCAGTTGCGGTAGTCGCAGTTGCAGCCGCACTCGGGTTCAACCTCGACCCGGCCGCAGTCGCAGCCGTACAAGGCGCCATCTCGACCATCGTCGTCTTCCTGGTCCCGAACTCGCAGTAGCCCACTACATTTCCGGTTGCTTCTCCCAATTAAGCTATGTGGGAAAGCAAGTTCAAGTATCAGCAGGCGAGCGGTTCGGAAGGCTAGAGGTCATCTCCGAAATCGCAGAACGCAGTCGCGGGGGACATCGCCAGTTCCTCGTCAAGTGCGATTGCGGCAACGTACTCACGGTCAGGGCGGTTCGTCTCGTCAACGGACACACGCGCTCATGCGGATGTCTTCGCAGGGAGACGACCGCGATTACCGGCAGAGCCAACAAGGGTGAAGGTAGTGGCAACTGGAAGGGCGACAATGTGGGCTATATCGGCGCCCACGAACGTATCGTCGCCCAGAAGGGCAGCGCCAAAGACCATATGTGCAGCGAGCCGGGTTGTAGTCGCCGAGCCTACGACTGGTCGTACAGGCTCCATGAAGGCTTCTCGACCGTTCCCGACGATTACCGACCGCTTTGCCGAAGCTGTCATGTGAAGCTCGACAAACGCGCCAAGAAGGCGGCGGCATGAGGAAGTGGTCGGAGATCGCCTTCCCGAAGCACTCCTACGCCTCGATAGTCGCAGGAGGGATGCCCACGCTGGCATGGTCGGCAGAGGAATCCTGCCCGGTGGAGACAGGAGACGAGGTCGAAATCTTCCCGAATCTGTCGATCAGGATCGACAAGGTGGTCGAGCGCAACGGAGCCCACGTCGCCACCTACACGGTGTTCGATCATCGCTCGGCCAAGTACCTCGCGCACAACATGGGCACCACGAGTCAGACGGGACGGAGGTACAACCTCGACCCCGAAGCTCCGATTGTCGAGCAGGCGATCGTTGACGAATACGCCATCGCGGCGCGTGCCAGGAATGCCGATCGCCGCGAGGATCGCCGCAAGTCCGAGCGCAGGGTGAGGGATCGTATCCGCGTCGTCCTCGCCGACCTGGACGATGCCGCCAAAGCGGCGGTGCTCGCCGAACTGGAAAGCGTCCTGCTCAAGGCAGTGAAGGGCGCCGAATGAGCGACCGCATCGAGACGATAGAGGAGTTCGTGGAGGGGATCGAAGCCCTGCTCAGTTCCGGCAACGTCGATCCGACTGTCGAGTTCAACCAGAGCAGGGATGGTCGTTGGGAGATAGAGATCACCCGCGACCAGGCAATCGTTCTTGGGATGCCGCCATGCGAAAACTGCGGCGATGAGTTCCACGAGCACGGTGGGGTCATCGTGTGGGAACCGCCGGCGCTCAGGAACGACGACCTGAGCGACGCCCGTGCATTCAGCATGGCGATGGAATACCTCGAAGAGCGGGCGTACGAGATTCGAGACACAGGCAACTCGGACGAGGCGGTTGCTTTCGTAGACCAGTTCATATCGGCGATGGAGATGTTTTTCGGCGCCCACGAGGACGACGATTGAACTGCAAGCAGGAATACTGCGGGGTCAGCTACAGCAAACCGATCCTGATCGACGTGTACTGCGGAGCGGGAGGCGCTACACGCGGCTACCAGGAAGCCGGATTTGAAGTGATCGGCGTCGATGTTGATCCTCAGCCGGAATACGTCGGGGACCAGTTCGTCCAGATGGACGCCCTGGAATTCCTCGACAGGCTCAGGTACACCCTCCACCTGGATACTGTCGTTGCCGCCATCCACGCATCCCCTCCATGCCAGCGCTATTCGCAGATGCTCCACGGCAAGCCAGAGCTTCAGGAGAAACATCCCGATCTGATCGAACCGACACGGGAAGCGCTGATCAAGACAGGGCGCCCCTACGTCATCGAGAATGTCGAAGGCGCCCCGTTGCTTGAAGCCGTCACCCTCTGTGGTTCGATGGAGATATTTCACGAATTGCGTGTACTTCGGCACAGACAATTCGAGACGAACTGGGAGCTTCCCCAGCCTGAGCATCCCGCTACCCATCCCCTTGTCGTCACGATGGACAAACGCAAGTCCCATTACGGCAAGCTCGACCCCGACAAGGACTATGTCGGTGTCTACGGAGGCGGACAAGGTTGCTCTGTCGCACAGGCAAGAGATGCGATGGGCATCGACTGGATGAACAAGGCGCACCTGAACGAGGCCATCCCGCCAGCCTTCACCAAATACGTGGGCGAACACCTGTACACCCTTATTTAGCGGCCAATCCGCGCAGTAACTAGTAGACAGATACCGGAGAGCCCGCCACATATCGCGGAGCGTCTGAACCCGGAACCCGCTCGACGCGGGTAACTGTCGCGTGCTTCATGGTCCGGTCTTTCTCCCTTTCAGCCGGATCGCCACTTGGCAACACGAAACGACGTACACCCTCCGTCGCTGTACGTTGCCGGGCTTTTCCGGTCCTGCGGAGCCGGCTCAAATCCAATTTCCGTAGCGACTCCCAGGACTGAGAAATGCCAAAAGACCTCATCAAATCCGACGACGACCTCGACCGACTCGCGGTATCGGAGCGCGGTACACGGCTGCGTCACACGGAGAAAGAGGTTGACGCCGCGCTCAAGCTGTTGGTGATCAACGGCGACAACGCCAAGCTCACTTCCGACATGCTGGCCGAGGAAGGCATCAAGGTCGAACGAGAGACGCTTTCCCGCTGGCGCCAGGAGACGTTCCCGCGTCGCTACAGCCAGATCAGGAGCGAACTCGCCCCGACGATCAACGAGAACCTAGCTGGCCGTGGTCTTGAGATCGCCATGCAGGGTCAGGAGGCGGTGGCCCAGTACATCGAACAGTCCTTGATCAAGCTGCGTGACGTTCACCCAGATCATTTGGCAAAGAATGTTCAAGCCCTGGCGGCGGCGACCACGCAGATGATCGAACGCGCCCAGGTGCTTCGCAGCGAACCGAACCAGATCGAGGCCGTGATCGACGTGTCCGATTCGATCAAGACGTTGGAACGTCTCGGAGTCTTCAAACAGACCGCCGCGATCGACGTGGAAGTCGTGGAAGAGGAATAGGGGGTGATCCTGATCTACAGCGACGGAATGACACGAGCGCGGATGTTCTTCGCTGTGATGATGGTCGCGGGAGCGCTCGCGTTCCTGATCCTGGCGACCAATCCGACGACTTCAACCACTCCTCACATCGGTCTGTCCAACAACGTCGCGGTGGAACACTCCCATCACGGTCATCGTCACCCGAAAGCTGTAGGACATGCTCCGGTACAGGTCGCGTCATCGCCGGTGACGCACACCGTAGCCGTTACTGAGCCGGTATCGACCGAATCCCCGCATAAGGCCGAAACGGAGCCGCAGGGAGGCTCCCAGCCCGTCTCAGTGCATCACGAAAAGACTTCGCCTCACGCTGCACCGACAAAGTCCGAACCCACGCCGACCACGACTGAATCGTCGCCTCCGGTATCGAGCCCCACTGCCGAAGCTGTAGCGACGGTGACGACGGAGCCCGAATCGAGCCCGGCCACGACACCGGACCAGCCCGAACATCCTCTCGCGTCCACGGTCGAAAACGTCGTCTCAACGACGACCGGCGCCGTTCATGGAGTCGTCGGGGACATCCTCAAATAGAATCGTCCTGGGCGCTGCGTTTTCTAGTGGAGGCGCAACGTCAAGTGGCGGGTGTCGGCGCTCCAACGTCGCCCCGCCGCGCACTTCTTGCCCGCCATGCCAAGCCCTGATCAACAAGCCATGCCTTGCTGGACAGTGTAGGGCAAAAGAAAGCCCCGCCAGTGATGACGGGGCTTCCCTAAACGGCTCGCTCAGTTCATGCGGTTCACTAGTCGGTGACGGCTCGCTCGACTACATCGGTTCACTAGGCATCGACGGCTTACCTGATCTTATCGATCAGGCCCGACGATCTCGACCTGGGCATCACTCGGATAGGAGTAAACGGTCCCGTCAACACAGCGAATCTCGGTGATGCCCTCCGCGTCTCCGGTAAAGACCTCTTTCACTTCGCGTTCGACCTCCAACACGTTCCCGCTTGCGTTCGCGGCGGTAACGAGTTGGTCGCCACGTCGGACGAACTGAGCTTTGACGTAGTCGTTCATCGACCCCATCTTACGCGGCCAGTTGATAGACGCGCTGACGGGTGATCCCCATCGCACGGGCGATCATCGCCTTGGGAACCTCGCCGGACCTGATCAGCGCCAAGAGGTCCGCGTCGAACGCCTCGCGCTCCCTGTCGAGCTTCTGACGACGCTTCACAAGCTCGGCCAACGCCTCCGAGGGAGAGAGCACCCTGGGAGCCTTGAAAGCTGCCAAACGCGCTCTCGCCTCACGGACGATCACATTCTCCGGTACAGGTGCGAGCCCGTGACGCCTTCTGATTTCGTCGCTGATCGCCTGGATGCGATCATGAGCGGCCAGAGCGTTCGTCAACTGCGCCCTGTTCATCCGCCGCATCGGCCTGTTGCGCTCCCGTTGCCCTTTCGTGACGAACTGAGTAGCCATAGCTGACCTCCAAGTCAGTATGTGTCCAGTGGATGTACTGCGAACTGCAAAGGGCGGCGAAGGAATCGAACCTCCGCCACACTCCAAGCGCCCTAGTCGGTGATGAACTTCCCTCCGAACCGTTCCCCGCAATTGCCGCAGAAGAGCGGTTCACCACCGTCGTTGTTCGCCCAGAAGACGCCCCCGCCTCCGCACTTCGGACAATCGCCCACGTTGCGGATCACGTACCGGGTGACGCTCCCCTCACGAGGACTTGCGACTGTGAAGCTCTCGCCGACCGTCTCAAGCCGCTTCACATCTTTCGTCGGCATGGTGACGACACTTCCGTCGCCGAGCACGCCGTTGAGAGACTTCACGGCATCGTCAAGCGTAGGAGCCTCGCCAAGCCGGCTCGTCTGTTCCCTCAATCTCGCTTCAATCGTAAACATCTGGGCCTCCAAGCACAGATTACTGTCTAGTGGATTTGAATCGACTTCGGTGAAGCAACGGGCGCCGGGGAATCGAACCCCGGCTAATCCATTCGCCCTAGACGTTCAACTGGTACGTGCCGACCTGATCACCGTCTGAGTTGTAGATCGGACCTTGCCAACGTCCCGTCTCCGCGATCCGCGCCGTGCTGTCGATCAGCGCCGACAAGATCGTCTGCGGATCAGCCACATTGCCGGTCTGCAACACGACGTTGAGCGAGATTTCCTCCGCCATCAGATGCCCTCCGTGTCGATGTCCGCCAACCCTAGAGCCTCAGACCGGCTGGAAGACATGGCCGTCGCGCTCCCAGTACCCATCGTGTTCGTACGTCCGCGTGACCTTGTCCCAGTCGATGTAGGACAGAACCTCATCTGACAGGTGTTCGGCCATCAACTCGGGCCAATTCTCTTCCGCGTACTCGCGCAACGGCTCTCCCATCAAGGCGCCGTCCCATTGACCGCAATAGGCCGACTCGAACGTCTCGACCAGTTCTGAAACCTCTTCGGATTCCGCCCAGGTCGGCTCACTTTCACAGTAGAAGCGGAACGCCTCGCCATGCTCCATGATCGCGCCGGCAATCTCGGCCACACGCTCTAGCTGCGTGTATTCGCCGATCACATCGCCGAAGCCCTCACGATCCATAAGCGCGAACTCTTCGCCGCCTCCCTTCTTCAGGACGCGCGTGACGCACTCCTCAAGCGTCGCCAGATCGTCGGCATCGCACCACTCACCGACAAGGCGACCGTTGTTGTAAGCAGCGAGCGAACCTATCCATACTCGCGGCGTCTCATTCTCTTGCATCTCCGACTCCAATCGGTAGACGTGTCCAGTGGATAACCGAGCCCTGCGGCTCGACCAGGACCGACCAACGCCGGCCCAAGTCGAAACGCTCAGGCGCGGTCCTCATGGATCGGGCAAGTTCCATCGTTGTGGACTAGCTGGCCGTCTTCCATCGTGCCGGTACAGACCACGCTCGGGGCATCTTCGGCGCGTTTCCGTCCTAACTCGTCGGACTGCGGCGGGGCGACTTTACTTCGGCTGCCGTCCTTGTCGAGACTGCCACCGGGTGCGAATGGATTGCTCGCACTCGCGGGCGGTTTCGTTGCCTTTCGGATAGGACGTAGCTCGCCCTCGTCCACTCCCTCACTGCCAAGTGAGCGATTGAACTTCAACGCCTCGTCTACATCGTCCCGAGCCATCGCCCGCACGAACTCACGCAAGCCGGCCCAGTCAGGCTCGATAGTCACCGTCTTGATTGAGACTAGTTCGACCTTGACACCGCAACCCATATCGACTCCGAACGGACCGAACTCCTCGAAATGAGAAGCCAAGTCCTCAACATCCGTACTGGGCAATCCTGCGCCGCCCGTCTCTTCCAGCATCGCCGCGCAGGCAACCTCAAGGTCATCGAAGCTCTGCGTATGCGTCACTTCGCCTTTGGTCACCGTGACGACCCTGTACTGGGTCCTGATCTCATCGTTGCTCATATCGACTCCAATCGATAGTGAGTGATCTAGTGGATAACAGCCACCATACACACCGTGTCAAGAGCGTTTGTCAGGACTCATCCCGAAACGCTCGCCAGCCGGCCCAAAAGACACATAGAAACACCTTCGGGACATAAGCAGAAGCCCTCAGAACGCCTTAGAACGCTTCGGATTTGGCCGGAAACCAGCGAAATGGGTCCATACGGGACCGCTGTGACGCATATCAGCACCCATAGCCACCACGAAGGTATTGACAGTGGTTGCTACATGCCTCGGTTAGGTGGTCGCCCAGCGTCAACCTGGCTTGTCCTACATCCACCGCAGCACCAAATCAGCGTCCGTGTATGCGAGCACGAGTGGTGACCATCAACGCAGCGTATGCGTGGGAAATCCGTGGGAAATCCACCACGCACACCACGCGCAAACGGCTTGATCAAGCCAATCCAGCAACTGTTGCGTGATGGTTGATCACCATCGCACCATCCGACAAAAGCAATTGCAGCGCGCAGAAATGTCGAATTTTTCGCATAGCAAAGCCAAAAATCAAAATCAAAAAACAACCCCAGGGGCTACGCGAAAAATCGTCACGCACGTCACGGAATCATAAAAATTTTCCCATGACCCTGGGGGATCGCACGTACACGCACGGATTTCGGCCCTTCTGAGCCCCGGAGTCCCTTACCCAGGACTTACCTCCTACGCGCGCACGGAGTCCCGCAGATGGTCCCGCATAAGCTCTCACGGAGTAACAGACAGTAACACCAAGACTTAGACGCAGCCCGTATCCGACCGGGGTTAGCTCAGTGTTCGTGGGAGACGTACTGCTTGACGACGACGAGATCGCCTGCTTCATCGGTTACTTCAAGTTCAGCTTGATAGTGCGTACCGGATTCCGCCGATGCATCACAGGTGAAAGTGAGCCCGGATACGTAGATTTCTTCGGGGCACTCAGTGAAGATGATGCGTTCGCCGAACTGGGTTTCGAGGTCTTCGCCGGTCAGTGCTTCCGCCTTCCTACGGTTGTTGGCGCCTTCCGTTTTGAGTTCGCTCTCTCCTTCTTGCTCTCGTGCATGTTCTTCCGGCGTTTCGGCAGGTTCGATTTCTGCTTCTTCGGTTTCGAGTTCTTCCGCTTCTTCCGCTTCCTTGGCTTCTTCGACTTCGATTTCGTGTTGGGTGAGCAGCATCGGGTTGATCAGGTGAATCGTGTTGCCGCCGATGAACCACTTCCCGTTAACTTCGCCCAGGATCATGAAGTCGCGTGGTCCGACTTCGACCTCTGCGCCGCGTCCTTCCTTTTCGACCTTGGCGGAGCCGGTCTTTTCGGCCAGTTCTTCTAGCTGGGCCTTCGATTCGGGACCGAGGAGTTCGAGCACTTCGTTCATGCGGGCCGGGCAGTTGAGAGGAAGTGCGCCGAGGGTGCGGTTCGACATTTCCTTCTCGACCGCTGCACGACCGGCGTCGCCGAGGAGTTCGCAGGCGCCCTTTGCATCGCCTTCGGCCCATGCCAGGTCGTACGCCTTGAGCGCGGATGCCGGGCTCGACTGATCGACGCCGCCGGAAGACGATCCACCGCAGCCGGCGAGCCCCACTAGGGCGCAGATACCCACGATCGCCAGCCCAGCACCGACCTTGCTTCGCATTGGAACGCCTCTCGTCCGATTTTCGGCAGGCAGCGTACACCACCTCAACGGGGTCTGAGCGGCTTTGACCGTGCGTTCCCGCTCGGCTTAAACGACCAACCTTCACGGGCGAGGCGCCCGGACTTCTAGGAGTGAATGAGTTTCGAGATTGACCCGAGGGCACTGGAAGCGCTCTCACCGGATGACAGGTGCAAGGCCGAAGACGAGATCAGGAAGCTGGAAGTCACCCGCCAGCGCAATCCTCTCGCCTTCTACGAGCCCCACCTGAAGCAGCAGGCGTTCCACTCCTTCGCGGCCCAGACCAAATGCTTCTTCGGGGGCAACCAGTCAGGAAAGACCACAGGCGGACTCTACGACTGCACGATCCAGGCGATCGACAGTAAGTACCTGCCGCCTCACCTGTTGCCGTACAAGAAGTTCGAGGGACCGTTCCTTTGCAGGATCATGGCCGAGAGCTATCCGGTCCTTGAGACGACGCTGATCCCGAAGCTTCAGGAAATCGTCCCGCTCGATCAGTTGGTCGGTGGCAAGTGGAAGTCGGCCTACGAAAAAGACCTCCGCGTACTTCATTTCACCAACGGGTCCAAGTTCTTCTTCCAGACGTATCAGACCGATGTAGCGGCAATGGGAGGGGCAACCCTCGACAGGGTGATGTTCGATGAGGAGCCTCCTCTTGCGGTGTTCAACGAGTGCCGCCTGCGTGTCATGGCGAAAGGCGGCGATCTGCTCTTCACGATGACGCCGATCGCCAGGGGCGGCATGACGTGGACGCGCAACTTCCTCTGGATGAGCAAAGGGCGCGAAGTACAGAAGGACGTGTTCAAAGGCGATGACATCGATGTCGTCGTGGTGGACATGGACGACAACCCGACGCTCACTCAGAAGAACAAGGAAATCGCGCTCCGGGGCTACTCCAAAGAGGAGAAGGAAGCTCGCAAGTCGGGCAAGTTCGTAGCCATCCACGGGCTGATCTACGGCGAATTCGAGCCCGATCGGCATGTCATCCCGGCGCCCCAGGTCGATCCCAAGGATCGCATCCCCGAGACGGCCAACGTCGTCGTCTCCATCGATCCTGGGATGCGGCACCCGTGCGCAGTCGTCTGGGCGTTCATCGACTCCCGGCTCGACCAGCTTCCCAACGGCTCCTACGTCCGCACTGACGACGTGATGCAGGTCTTCCACGAGCTACAGGTGCAGGGTTGGACCGCCAAACAGGTGTGCGACGAGATTCACCGCGTCAATGCCATGTACGGCAGGAGCCCCATCTACTACGTCATCGACCCGGCCGCCAGGAACCACAACCACGAGACGGGCCGGAACACGATGCTTGAGTACGCCGATCACGGCATCGTCGCCCTTCCAGGGCAGAACTCCGTGGAAGCCGGGATCAACAGGGTCCGCGAGCGCTTCCAGAACGACACGCTCCATGTCTGGCGCGAGACGTGTCCTCATCTGATCGATGAGTTGACGACCTACCGCTGGAAGGCGCCTCCGAAATCGGAAGAACAGACCCGCGCGGCCCCGGTGAAGATCAACGATGACCTGGTAGACGCCCTTCGCTACCTCGTGATGAGCCGGCCCTACACGTCAGACCCGATCGTCCCCAACGACGAGACACCACTTCAACGCATGATGCGCGAGGACATGGAACGCAAAGCCGGGTCCTCCAAAAACGAATACGCAATTAGTCAGTTTGGCGGCATCGCCGTCTAACGACAGGAGAACTATACGAACCAATGGCAGCAACTACGAAGACGGTCAAGGACACCGGCCTGTTCAAAGACTTCTCGATCACCGAAGTCACCTTCTCGAACAGCTACACATCGGGTGGCGAGACATTCACGCCCGCGCAAGCCAACCTTCAGTCGATCGACCACTACCTGATCCAGATGTTGACGGGATCGGAATCGTCCACCTATCGCCCCACGAGTGCCTCCTATTCCGAAGGCAAGATTCATCTTCTCGATTCGGCCACTGGCAAAGAGGTCGAATCCGGCAAAGACATGTCCAAGGTGAAGGTGCTCTTCTGGGCATTCGGAAAGTCCCGTGCTCACTAATGAGGCCAGCCGCAAAGCGACCCCCGTACTGCTCGGGATGTTTCCAGCACAAGTCGGGACGGTTCATCGACTTCGAGGTCGCCTACGACGGCCCGGTCATTCCGGGCTCGCCGGCCAACATTCCGATCGATGACCTGATCCTCTGCGAGGACTGCGTCCGCCGCTCTGCGGAACTGCTCGACCTCCACGGGGAGCAGGCGACGATCGCCGAGCTACAGCAGATCGTCCTTGACCAGCAGGCAGAGATTGAAGGCAAGGACAAGATGCTCACGGGGGCGTTGGCGACCATCGAGGAGCTTCAGGACTTCCCGGTGAAGCGGCCTGCCGGGAAGCCCGCACTCGTCGGCGTCTCCGATGACGTGCGCGAGCAGATCACCCGCGCCCGCTATGAGCGCAACGGCACCAGTCCGGTGCCGAAGAAAGTGAAAGCCACCTAATGCTAGTTGTCCCCAACCCGGCGGAATTCAAGTTCGCCTACGTCAACGCCACCACCGAAGGCGGCGAAAACACCATCGTCGCCGCCCCCGGCGAAGGTAAGTCGATCGTCGTCCTGGGCTACGTCCTCTCGGCATCAGCCGAAGGTGCATACGTCCTGAAGACATCGAGCGCCACCCACGCGAAGCTGAATGTCGCCAAAGGCGGGGGAGCCTCGTTCGCGGGTAGCTTCGACTGTCCGGCCTTCAAGTGCGCGGCCAATAAAGCCCTCGTACTCGAAACGCCCGCTTCCTCCAAAGCATTCGGCCATCTGACGTACGTGACCGTGTAAATGGCCGCACTCGAACTCTGGCCGAACTGGGACAGCCAGGTATTCGCCCTCACGTCCACCGGAGCCGAGGCGACCACCGCGACCGGCCTTGCGGTCGGCACCAATTCCTCCTCCGAACTCCCGTACAAGGAATTCCGCACGGGGGAAGAACGAGGCACGAGTGGATGGGGCGGCACCGCGCTCCCGATCGGCAACCCCGAAGCCCAGAACACGAAAAACACCATCTGGACGCCCGAAGCGATGACCAAGACGTTCAAAGCCGAAGTTTGGCCCGTCGTCGTCAAAGTCATCTGCACGGTCGCCGCCGAAGCGAAAGGTCAGATGCGTCTCCGACTCTGGAAGTCGCCCGACAAGACGACCACGTTCACCGCGCTCACGTCTTCGATCTCCCTGTCGGAAACCGGCAACCTCGTCACTGGTTCGTCGGCGGAAACGAAAGGCAATCTTGAACCCGGCGCGGTCACTCTGACGAACGAATACATCGGGCTTCAGTTGGCCTGGAAGATCACCCATACGGCCACCAGCGCCACCGCCAATGTCCGGCTCCGCAAGGGCTCGGAAGTGAAGCTCACCACGGCCGCCGAAGAAGTGGCGACGGGCAGCGTCGGATCGCTGATGCTGATGGGAGTCGGCCAGTGATCTTCCTTGCGATCGTTTGCGTGCTCCTCGTCGGGGTTCTCCTCTACCGCGAGCACGCTCACGCACAGCAGTTGGCGGCACGCGATGCCCAGTGGGACACCGAGCGTGCGGGACTACTCAACCGCATCCAGCACCCCGACGTGATCCCTCCTGTCCTTCCACCGCAGGAGCAAGAGAACGTCCCGATTGAACAGGACGACATTCACCTGGTGGGCACCACCCAGGTAACCGAGCTAAATGGCTACGACCACTCCGACTGATTCCGCCGGCCAGAAGGCCGTGCAACAGACCATCAAGAACTCTGGTACGAACCTCGCCGACCTCAAGGCGGAATTCACCAAATTCAAGTACGCCAGGATGCCACTCGAATCAGACTGGTTCCTGAACAGCGCCTTCTTTGTCGGCCAGCAGTGGTTGTTCTGGAATCACGGTCGCCTCGATCGTCCCCGCCTCGCCAAGTGGCGCGTAACCGCAGTGGATAACAGGATGCTCTCCCTGATCACCGCCAGGGTCGCCAAGAAGGTGAAGACGCGCCCCCAGTTCGTCGCCACGCCCTATACGGGCAAGGACTCCGATCTCGACGCCGCCAAGGTGACGGAGAAAGTCATCGACTTCGACTGGGACTACCTCGAACTTCAACAGAAACTCTACGAGGCCCAGCTTCTTGCGGACGTGACAGGCGCGGGACTCTGGAAGATTCATTGGGACGGCACGTTGGGCGAAAAGGCCGAAGTCATCGTTGACCAGAACGGCCAGCCGCAGCTAGACGCCAACGGGCAGATCATGAAGGCCGACCAGATCGAATCGATCTTCGGCGGAACTCTCCCGGCCGGGCTCAACGTCAAGACGATCGCCACGGGCGATGTTGTCGTTGAGGTCGTTACACCGTTCCAGTTCTACCCCGACCCGATCGCCAAATCCTTCGGTGAAGTCGAGCGCGCCTTCGAGGAGAACATCCACTCTCCCGACTACGTCAAACAGCGCTACGGCGTCGATCTTCCCGCCGATTCGGAAGTACCGGCCGGTCCCGTGGAGGCGCGCATGTTCTCCTCGCTCATGCCAGCCGGGGGCGTCGGATACAAGGGTGTCCTCGTCCACGAGTTCTGGGCCAAACCATGTCCGACGTACCCGACCGGGAAGCATGTCGTCTGGGCGAAGGATCAAGTCCTCGTCGATGAAGACAACCCGGTCGATCCGATGCCCTACGTCATGTTCAGCGGCATCAAGGTCCCGAACCGCTTCTGGCCCACCGCCGTTGCAACTCAACTGCGCGGCCCACAGATTTCACTCAACAAACTCGCCTCCCAGATTCAGGAGAACGCCGAGCGTCTTGGCAACCCCTCACTCCTGAAGAACCGCTACTCGAACGTGGAATACACGGGCGTCCCCGGCGAGGAAGTCCTGTTCGACGGAACCGTCCCCGAGGCCGCGCCGAGCTTCCTGGCGCCCCCAGGGATGCCGGGATACGTCCTCGAAGAGAGGCAACGCATCATCGAGTCGATGATCGAAATCTCGGGCGTCCATGAGGTATCGAACGCCACCGTGCCGTCAGGTGTGACCGCCGCCGCCGCGATCAACCTCCTACAGGAGGCCGACGACACGAGGATCGGCCCCGAGGTACAGGACATGGAGTTCGGCCTGGGACAGGCCGGTACGAAGATCGCTCGACTCCGGGCACTCTTCAACACCGACCAACGCTTGATCCGCATCGCCGGCGACGACGAAGCCTGGGACATCTCGGAGTTCAGGGGAACCATGATGGGCCGCGAGCCCACGGTTGCCTGCCAGGCCGGTTCCGCGATGCCGCGATCGAAGGCGGCCCAGCAAGCGAGCATGATGGAGGTACTACAGACCTCGTTCCAGTACGGCCTGATCCCGGCCCAGCGCGATCTACGGCGCTTCTTCAAGGAGTACGAAGTCGGCGGCCTCGACGCACTGTTCACGCAGTTGTCGATGACGGAGTCCCAGGTACAGCGAGAGAACCACGAACTCGCCCAGGGCGTCGCAATGAACATCAACGCCTTCGATGAAGACCAAGATCACATCGACGGCCACGAGGAATTCCAGCGCACGGCCCGTTACATGCAGCTTCCCGAACAGGTGAAGCAACTAGTCGAAATGCATGTCAACGCTCACCGCGAACGTCTCGTACAGAAGGCCAACATGCAGGCTGAAGCGATGGCCCAGGCTCACCAGGCAGAAGTCGGCCAGCAACATGCGATGGCGCTCGAACAGCAGGCCCACCAGGGCGCCGTGAACATCGCCGAAGCCCACGCCAAGCCGCAGCCGGAAGCCCGCTCGGGTGGCTGGACGAAACATCCCACGAAAGGCCAGTAGTGGCAGGCAACGAAGCGATCAAAGAAGCGATCAAACGGATCATGCAGGCGAACGCCGAAAAACCCAACTCGGGTACGCCACCCCCGAACTTGCAGACCACCACCGACGCCCACGAGAACTGCTCGACATGTGTCCACTGGGAAGCCGGTTTCTGCAAGCTCTACGACTTCAGGACACAGCCTGACCAGGTATGTGACACCTGGACCCCTATACCCGAAACATAAGGAGTGAATGGCAGCAGACGTTTCCGGCCTCGCCAAGAAAATGGCGAGTCATCGGACTAGGAAAGACTGGATCAGCGGGGCAATCCATCACCCTGGCGCGCTACACGAAGAGTTGGGCGTCGCCCAGGGCCAGAAAATCCCCGCCAAGAAACTCAAGAAGGCAGAGAACGCAGGCGGCCTACTCGGCCAGCGAGCCCGTCTCGCCGCGACATTGGAGCACCTGAATGGATAACCGAGCCATCTACGACACACGCGGGTTGAACGACCCCGTCCTCGGGCAGTTCGTCCGTGTTGTCGCCGGTCCCAACAAGGGCCGCTACGGCGTCTTCCACAGTCTCGCCCCCAACGGGGAGGATGCAGTCATACGCACCCGCGACAACCGCACTGATCTTCTATCGGTGAAAGTGGCGGACCTACGACCCTCGAAGGCCGGGTTCAGATAATGAATATCCAGGCCAAGCGGCTCATCGAGGCCGTGGAACACTTCCAGACCAGCACCAAAGGCTCAGAGGACATCTCGCCCGACGTAGCTGAGGCGGTCAGCGCACTGCACAAGGCACTCGGCCTTCCGGCGCCCGACAGGAACACACCCGGCGCACGAGCCGCACTGAAGGTCGTGCCCGGAACCAAAGGCACCGGCGAGAACTTCGCCAAGGCCGCCAGGGGGATCGACGGTCCCTCACCAGGACAGCGCCAGGCGCAGTCCCTCTCCCAGCAGATCAGTGAGGCCGCTGCGGAGATTGCTTCACGAAATCAGGCTTAGAGCCTGATCCCACAAACAGACGACCAGGGGTTGTCACAGCGGGGCCAGGGCCGAGAGGTACAGCCGACCGCCAGGTACAACTACAGTCAGACAGGAGAACCACATAGTCAATGGCAGACGATGTCACCCAGCCTACCGATGCGGTAGAGCAGGGAAGTCCCACTTCAGGACTCTACGATCTTGAGTCGGTAGAGCCCGAGCTTCGAGCAGCACTTGAGCCTCACCTGAAAGCGTACGACGCCGAGGTCACCAAGAAATTCCAAGAGGCAGCGGACTACCGCAAATCGTGGGCGCCGTATGAGCAGCTTGGGATCAACCAGATTGACCCGCAGGTTCTAGAACAACTTATCGCCTTCTCGAACATGGCGCAGGACCCCGCCCAGTTCCAGAACTGGTGGAAACAGGTTGGTGACGAATCGAACTTCTTCGATGCCTACGGGCCGGAAGAGGAACTTGATCTCGGCTTCAACGAACTCACCCAGGAGCAGATCAACGCCCAGATCACCGAAGCCGTCAACCAGGCGATCAACCCGATACAGGAGCGATTTGAAGCCCAGGACCGGGAGAAGCTGTTCACCGAAGCCGAGACGGAACTACAGCAGGAGCTAGAGAAAATCCGTATGGACAATCCCGGCCTACCCGAGGGAGCCGAGGAAGACATCATCGGCCTCGCCTATCGCTATTCCGATAGCCCGGACACCGAACGCGAAGCTCTCCAAAAGGGCTTCGAGGACTACATGCGGCTGGTCGGCCAGGGGGAGAAGAACTTGTTCGCCCAGAAGGGCAGCCAGCCGGCCAGCGCCGAGCGCAGTGGAACAGCCGCCACGGCACCCACGCCGGTTACCTCGTTCGATGACCCGCGTCTTAAAGCGCAGGCGCTCGAACGCTTCAAGCAGTCAGCCTCCTAACACTTCCCACAGGTCGCACATGGTTTTTGCCGTGTGCGACCAACTAACTAGCAGAGGCCCATACATATCGGGCCAAGTGTTCTAACCGAACGCAACAGCGTCAGCTACAGCCGCGCCAGGGACCAATTGGTTACAGCAGGCCAGGGGTGAATCGCCAGCGATCCAGGTGGAACCACCACTTAATCACTGCACCAAACACCCAAGGAACCAACTAACCAATGGCAACTCAGACGCTCGCTACGGCCGACGCGATCCTCAAGGATATGTACGTCGGGCCGATCGTTGAGCAGATCAACCAGAAGACCTATCTCCTCGACCAGATCGAGCGAGAAGGCGTGACGATGAGCCTCACGGGCCGTCGAGCCATCATCCCTGTACACACGAACCGCAACCGTGGTCGTGGTGCTCGTGGAGATGGTGGAACGCTGCCGACCGCAGGCAAGCAGTCCTGGCAGGACGCGATCATCCACATCAAGTACAACTTCTCCTCCATCGAGGTCACGGACGCGGCCATCCGTGCCTCCCAGACGAATGAGGGAGCGTTCGTTGACGTGCTCGATGCGGAGTCGAAGGGCGTGGCGACAGACCTCCGCAAGGAGATGAACCGCATCGCCTTCGGTGAAGCAGCCGGTCTGACCGGAGTACGCGCCGAAGCAACCTCCACGAAAGTAATTCCTGTCAACTCTGTCCAGTACGTGTACGTCGGCGACACCGTTGACATCGTGAAAAAGGCAGACGGAACGGTCGGCGAAGGTAAAGCTGGCGTCGAAGTCATCAAGCGCGAAGGTGGATCGACCAAGCAGATCGAAGTCTCCGAATCCGTCACGAAAGTCACCACCGCCTACGCGGTGTATGTCGCAGGCAACTACGGCAACGAATTCGACGGCCTCCGCAACATCATCGCCAGTGGCCGAACCCTCCACGAAATCAACTCCTCCACCACCGGCAACGAATTCTGGAACTCCCGTGTCCAGAGCGTCGGTGAATCCGAAAGCGCCCTCGCTGTAGCCGGTGAGCCTGCATTCGAGAAGCTAGCAGACGAAGTCGGTCTATCCGGTAACGGCGACGTAGAAGTCTTCTTGACCTCTCGCGGCGTACGACGCAACCTCGCCAACACCTATGCGTCCCAGAAGCGCTACAGCAATGCCGAAGCCGTCAATGTCCACGGTGGCTATTCGGCCATCATGGTCAATGAGATTCCTGTCATCGCAGATGACGACTGTCCCCGCACATTCGCCTTCGGTATCAACAAAGACTCGTTCCGCTGGTTCGAGCAGTCTCCTCCGGGTTGGATGGAGCAGGGTGGAGGCGGAATCTTCCACTTGAAGGACGGTACTACCGCCGGATCGAAGGTCGCCACCTGGCAGGCATTCTTCTCCTGGTACGCCGCGCTCGGCTGCATCGCCCCCAACCGCAACGGCAAGTTGCAGTATTGCGAAGACGACGTTCCGACCGGCGAAGGCGAGGTCTAGGAACTAACGCATTCGGGGGCTGGTCCGTCATGCACGGACCGGCCCTCTTGCGCATCTGGGGCCATCAATGCCATTTCCCGTCACGAAGGACCGCGCGCTCAGACTGGACGAACCCGCAGAAGCGGAGAGGTTCGTACTGCTCAATGCAAACGGTGGAGACACGATCTACTACAGCGCGAGCCCTTCGGTCACGCCGATGAGCAATGAAGGCTCCGTTGCACCCGGCAGCACGCTTGAACTGACAGTTCCCAAATACGTCATCTCCGCAGGACACAGCGTTGCCCACCTGATCGAAAAGGTGGAAGTCCGTACCGGACTCACCGGACCCGAACTGGCGACCAAAGAAGAACTCTCCGGTAGCTCTCTCGGGTCGGAATCGGTTCAGACCTCAAACATCAAAGCCTCGGCCGTCACCGAACCGAAACTGGGTAGCGAAGCGGTAACAGCCGCCAAGCTTCACTCCAACGCCGTCGAAACGGCCAAGATCAAAACTGAAGCGGTAACGAAAGAAAAGCTCTCCTCCTCGGTTCAGTCCGAACTCGGGGGAAGTGGGGTCGGACCCGAAGGCATCACCACCGAAAAGCTGGCCGCCAGCGCGGTTACCGGCCCAAAACTCGCCGCCGAATCGGTCGAACAGAGCGCCATCAAGGCAGGCGCAGTAACCGAAGGAAAGCTCGGGGCTGAATCGGTTCCCTCGTCGGCGATCAAAAGCTCGGCCGTCACCGCCGGGAAGATCGCCTCGAACGCGGTCACCGAAGCGAAGATCGAAGCCGGGGCAGTCACCGAAGGCAAGCTCGGCGTCGGCTCCGTCGCGGAAAGCAAGCTCGCCAGCAGCGCCGTCACCGCAGCCAAGCTCGCTTCCAACGCGGTCGAAACCGCAAAGGTCGCATCTGGCGCGATCACCGAAGAAAAACTCGCTTCCGCAGTCAAAACCAAGCTGGCCGAAGGCGGCGAAGCCAAGACATCCCTTTCGTCACACGGCATGGGCGCCGTCGTCGCCGGTACCAAAACGACCGCTCGCCCTTCCGGGTTCGACTGTGTCACCTGGGTCCAGAAAGAAGAACCTGAACACGCCGCCGAAGGCGACGTTTGGATCGAAAGCTAAATGGCGAACCAGATCGCGCCCGGAACCTTCGAGGGCGGCACTGAGTCCTGGTTCAACGTCGGCGCCACGATCGCACAGTCCACCGCGCAGGCCCACTCCGGTACCCATTCGCTCGCGGTAACAGGCAAAGGCGGCGGCAGCTTTGAAGGCGCGGGCAAGGATGTCACGCTCGAATCGGGGGTGACGGAGGTCTTCAAGGTCTGGGTCTACCGCGAATCCGGCAAGAAAGTCCGTCTGTTCGCCCAGCACGAAGGTGGGACCGATACCCACGAAACGACCGTCACGGCAGCGGCTACCGGATGGGCCGAATACAAGCTCGAATTCTCGCCCAGCAGTAGTGGCACCTACGAGGTCGAAGTCCGCTTCGCCGAAACGACCACGACGACGCTATATGTCGATGACGCCTCGCTCGAACCGAAAGCCGAAGCGCCGGCGGTCACCACCGAAGCCGCGACCGGGCTCTCCAACACCCACGCGGAACTGAACGCGACCGTCAACCCGAAAGGGACGACGACTACCTATCTCTTTGAATACGGGACCAGTGAATCGCTCGGGTCCAGCACGTCGTCAGCGTCGGGAGGAGAAGGCTCCTCCGGTGTAGCCCGCAGCACGACTGTGACCGGGCTCACGGCGAACACCAAATACTACTTCCGTGTCTCCGCCACTAACACGGGCGGAACGACGCACGGGTCGGTCCTCAACTTCACGACGCTGAACAGGCCGACCGTCAGGGTGAAGGCCAAAGGCGGCAGCGGCGCTACGCCGGTCTTCAGTGGTTCGTTTTCAGGCGGTCACAAGAGCGAATGGGAACTCGAACAGGCGCCTCCTGCCGAACACTCTCCGCCGGCCGAACCGGGAATGCGCGTCACCGTCGTCAACGCTGAATCGATATTCCCCGGTTCGGGGCTCACCTACTGCGGCAAGTTTGAATTCCAGCAGGGCGACGCCGAAGTCCCGCCGAACGCAGGCCAGCGCTCCGAGCTTCAACGTCCGAACCCCTATTGCCTTCCCAACAACCACTACTGGTTCAAAGAATGGTTCCGGGCAGACGAATGGGACAAATCGCACTACGTCCTGAACTGGCAGCTTCACGAAGACGAACCCGCCACGGGAGTAGCCGTAGGGCAGTACATCGAAGGCACGAGCCTCAAGCTGAAGCCCGGTGTCGGTACCTCCTGGTGGGTGAAGACACTGGAAGCCAAAGTTGCCTACCAGATCAAACGCCACGTCTACATCTCGGAAACGGCAGGCATCATCGAGGTCTGGTTGAACGGTGAAAAGCAGACCCTTCAGAACGGCTCCAAAATCGCCGAAAACCAGAACACGCTCAGTCCTTCGACCTCTGGTGGCGGCACCAAAAAAACTTACGAAAAGGTGGGGATCAACCGTTCCCGTGAATCGACCGGGACGACTCTTCTCTACCACGGGGGCATCCTGACCTACGAAGGGGCCACCGATCCCGACACGGCCGAAGGCGCCGAATGGGTCACCGCCGTGCGCTACAGCAAGGCAAGCGGTATCTGGGTGGCCGGCTAGACAGAAAGGCTTAATGGAGATACGACCCGCGACCTTCACCCAGGTCGCCAAAGCCCGAGATGGGCGCTACATCATGATCGAGGATGACGTTCAGGGAGTCGCCAACGGGCTCAACAGGATCGATCCTCACATCAAGCTTCGCTTCTCTGAGTCGGGCGAGCATTACGTCGTGTACTGGTCGGAGAACCCGAACGCCACGGACGAGGAGGACGTTGACGGCAACACGACCTACCTGATCTTCACCGCGCAAGACCTTGATCAGCGCATGGTGAAGAAGATGGAAGAGGTCTACTGGCGCAACCACCAGCCGGGCTACTCCCTCGCCGACGAGGTAGACAAGCTCGACGCCGCAGACAAGAAGCGCAAAGAGAGCCAGTTCACCGAGGAACACGGCGAGATGTACGAACGCCTCGCGCACGCGATGCGCAAGGAGTTGGGCTACGACCAGTCCCGCGTCTTTGTCAGTAAGGACATTGCCGCCTAATGACGTTCGTCCCGAAGGAATGGCACAACCTGCCAGATCGCTCGACGCCGGTATCAGCCTCGTCGCTCATGGACCTGGAACAGCGCCTTGCGACCTTCGCTGAAGCGTTGCCCGCCAGCGGGGTTCCGGTCTTCAATGTGAAGACCTACGGCGCCCGAGGCGACGGCTTGACCGATGACGCGAGCGCGATCAACGCTGCGATCACCGCCGCCGCAGTAAGTGGAGGAACGGTTGTACTTCCGGCAGGGACCTACATCATCGGCTCACCGCTTCTGATGAAGGAACTCGTGACCTTGCAGGGCTCGGGGATCAACGCGACCACGCTGAAGGCGAAGGGTGCCACGGCGGTCAACGTCATCCGTACCGCCAACTACGAAGCCGAAGGCGGGACGCCCAGGTGGGCGATCGAACGCCTGACGATCGACGGCAACAAGTCCGGTGGAGCTACCGGACGCGGGATCGACGTTGACGGCTACATCTTCGCCCTGCGGGAACTGCGGATCGCCAACACGTCCGGGGCTGGCATCAAATCCCAGAAAACCCACGTCGAAACGACCGGGCAGCAGGAGATGGCCTTCTTCTCGAACATCCGCCTCGAATCCTGCGAAGGTGGCCTCCTCGAAATCACCGGCCCGGTCGATTCGATCATGCACAACGTTGTTGGCTGGCGAAACGGCTCTGGTTTTGGATTCAAAGCGGCCACATCTTGTAAATGGCTCCATTGTCACCCCTGTGGCAACGCCGAATACAACTGGGAAGTAACAGGCGCCAACAACACGTTCGTGGACTGCTACGCGGAGGGAGGGAAGAAAGCCTACATCCGTGTCACGGGTCTGAACAACAGATTCTTTGGCGGACGTTACTTCTATGGCGGGGGAGAAGATGGGCGACTCGCCTTCCTGATCGAAGCCGAAGGCTTTGTAGAGGCGTGGGACGGGAACTGGCAGAACTGCTCGCTGGTCAAATTCAGCTACGCGGCCTACCAGTCGAAGTTCCACGGCTCCGCCTATTCAGAAGCCTCGCGCGAACCGTATCTCGAACTTGCCACCGCAGACGAAACGGTCCGTTTCGAAGTCGATCTACAGGGCTCCTACACGAAACCACCCGTGAAGGAACTCGCTTCCACCAACAGCTTCGCGGTCGGTAGGGGCCGAAACCTCGTGAAGGTCACCGGCACGGAAGAAATCAAAAAAATCACGGCCACCTACCCCGGTCATGTCGTCACTCTGATCTTCGCTTCTACGGCAAAAATGGTGGACGGCGAAAACCTCAAACTCAAAGAAGGCTTCACGGCCACCGCCGACGACACCATGCAATTGGTGTGTGACGGCACGAACTGGTACGAGCTATCAAGGAGCGTGAACTAGACGCTTAATGACATTCCCATCCGAAAGTGAGTATCCCGGCGAAAGCTCGTTCATCGCGGGCTACACCTACCGGGAACTCCAAGACGAGGTAATCATCCACCAATTCAGCGACCAGAAGTACAGGCCGCTGGTGAGGACGTGGTTGAACCAGGCTCAGCGCCGCGTCGTCCTCGAATCGAACCTCCGCACGCAGGACGAATCGGCGACCGTCACCACGGAAGTCGGCAAGTCGGCCTACAGCCTGCCCAGCGACTTCGCCCGGATCATCGACCTCCACAACCCGACGACGCAGGAACTACTCACGCCGATCGACATCAAGAGTCTTGACGCCCTTCCTGCTTCGACGGGCCTCCCGTACAGCTACGTCATCAGCGGTACCAACATCCTGCTGTACCCGACGCCGGACGCCGTCTACAGCCTGTCGCTGCGCTACTGGCGCCTGCCCGAGGACATGGTGAGCGACAGCGACACGCCCGAAGTCCCGGCCCAGTATCAGGAACTACTCATCGCCTTCGCCATGAAAAAGGCGTTCCTGCGCGAGGACGACCCGCAGATGGCCCAGACCTGGGAAGTCCAGTTTGAAAAAGGAATGTTGAAGCTCCGAGGCGAGGCCAACGATGACACCTTCGACGGTCCCCGCCAGGTCGGTGGCACCTGGGGAGACGAACACGGGGGAGCCCTCGTCAACTCCTGGTGGAGGTAGGCCGTGCGTGGCTGGCCGATCACCTACGAGGACTTCTCGGGTGGACTCAACACGACTGCGGCGCCGTACCTGCTTCAGGGCAACCAGTGCCGCGACGCGCTGAACGTCCACACGTCACTGATCGGCGACATCGAGAAGCGGAACGGATACGTCACCGTCTCGGGTACGTCCCTTACTGGCTCGCCTGTCAACGCGACTGCGGTCCACACGCTCTTCCCCTCGAACACGGCGACGAAAGCCCTGATCGGGGTCGCCACGACGGTATCCACGGACACGATTTTCAAGATGACCCCGGCGGGGGTCTGCACGACGCTGAAGACCGGGCAGACCGCAGGTAAACGCTGGTACTTCGCCCAGGCCGAAGTGGATGGCTCCCAGGGACCGATCTTCGGGCTGAACGGGGTAGACACGCCGCTCAGGTGGAACGGCGAATCCGCCTCGATGGAAACGTGGACGGCAACCACCGGAACCGTCCCGAAAGAAGCCAAGTACCTCACCTATTTCTCGGGTCGCCTCTGGTGTGCTGAAGGATCGAGGCTGCGCTTCTCTGGCATCACTGGCTCGACTCCCGATCCACTGAACTGGGACCCGGAAGAATACGTTGACATGGAGCCCAACGACGGCCAGGTCATCACCGGGATCGGGATCGTCGGGAGTCTGTTACTCGTCTTCAAGGCCAGGAAGACCTACGTCGTCTACAACATCGAAACGGGTGCCAACAGGCCCGTCTCGGGGGCCATCGGCTGTGTCTCCCATCGTTCGATCGTGCAGACGGACGTGGGAACGATCTTCCTTTCCGAGGATCAGGGCGTCTGCGTCACCGATGGCAAGACGATCAAGATTCTCTCCGAAGTCATCAAGCCGCAGACCGACGCCATCGCCGCGTCGCCGTTGACGGCGGTGAACGCAGCCGGCGTCTATAGCGGTCGGCGCTACTACCTCTCGGTCAGCCTGAACGGAGCCCGCAACGATCACACGCTTGAGTTCGACGCGATGACCTCAAGTTGGTGGATTCACTCGTGCGCGACCAACCAGTTCGCCCTACTTGACCCTGGGGGCAACCCGGTCCTCTACTCGGCCGACGCGAAAGCCACGAGGGTCAGCGAGGCGTTCGTCCCTGAAATCTTTCAGGACAACGGCGTCAACTACGAAGGCAACAGCTACTACGTCTCCCCAGAGCTTGCCCCCGGCTTCTCGGGCTCGGTGCGCTACCTGCGCTACGTCGATCCTCACAAAACCAAGCGGATCAGAGAGATACGTATGGACGGCGTCGGTGCATGGGAATCCTTCATCTCGTGCGACCGCGAACCGTGGGAAGTCATGGACGGTGAAACCTGGGCTTCCTCCGGCGAATCCGAAGTCGGCTACTTCGGAGTGGCGGAAACCCCGGAAACCGAATTCGGGGGCAACGGCCCCGGAGTCTTCGGGGAAGCCTCCGAAGTCATCTCCGAGCGTCGGTACCACACACCGGGGCTCGGTCGTACCTACAGCCTCAAAGTGGAAGACACGACGCCCAACAACTTCAAGATTTACTCCCAGACCATCGCAATCCAGCTACGCGAAGACTAAATGACAGAACTCACATTCAACCTCCCCGAACTCCACGAAGCACGCAGTGGTGCCGACCCGAAAATCAGGGAAGGACTCCTCAAGACCAAAGAAACCGTCAACGGCAACCTAGACAGCAGCAACATCAAGAGCGGCGGCGTGACGACGGTGAATCTCGCCGAAAGCGCGATCACCGAACCGAAGATCGCCAACGAAGCCGTCTCCCTGGCGAAGATGCAGGCGGCGGCCAAAAACACGTTCACCACCACGGCGGGCAACACGAGCGGTCCCAAGCTCGGCCGAGGCTCGTTCGCAGCGGAAGTAGTACAACCGGGAGGACAGTTCGAGGGACAGGCGTTCGGATACGTCAATCACGGCATGGGAGCGACGCCCGTAGCCATCAATATCACCCCGTTCATCGCCCTGAACTACGGGGTCCTCTTCAACTTCAGAATCTTTGAAAATAACTCAACCTATTTCGGTTGGCAGGTGTACTCGACACAGATGCCTTCCGAACGGGTGACCATCAGCGCGGCGTGGATCGCGCTCACGTAGCTCACTCGCTGGGAAACAACCAGCGCCCGATTCCCCAGATCGCGGAGATGATCAGGCAGACGACGAGGATGAAGGCCCATCCGACTTCAACGATGTAGCCGAATTCGGAGAGCGCGTAGAGCCCGAGCCCCGCGACCAGGAGCAGGGCCACGAAGAAGACGATCCCGAAGAGCAGTTGCATCAGTTTGACGCCGCCCTTCCCGAAGATGCCGAAACGGGACAAGTCTTCCTCGAAGAACAGGGCGCCGAAGCGATAGAGGCGCCCGTGGTCTACCTGCTTTTTGTTACCTGACTTCGCCATCGGTGCAGCCGGTGTACCAGGAAATCGTCCCACCGGCAAGTCGCCATCCAACCTGCTTGACAGAACCCAATGCCCAAACGCAACCCCCCAGAGCTTCCAGCAGAACTCTCGCGCCCCGACGCGCAAATGATCATCGACGCGATCAACGTCCGCCTCTGGAAGGTCGAAGAACCGGGCGAATGGATCGCCGCGCCGTTCCAGGGGACCTGGGAAAACTACGGAGGAGGTTGGGCCGCAGCCTCCTACCGAAGGCTCGGGAACACCCTCGTCACCTTGCGGGGATTGGTGAAGCACTCGGGCAGCACCGGGTCCTCGGTGATCTTCACTCTCCCCTCCGAATACCGGCCTTCCGAATCCCTCCTCTTCGCGCAGTGGGCCGAAACCACAGGCGGAGCGAGTGCGATGAGGGTGGACGTGTACGGCAACGGCTCCGTCGTCGCCCAGGCGCCCGCAGAAGCCGTGAACTACCTGTCGCTCAACCTGTCCTTCTACATCGATTAGGAGTCGAGCGACGCAGTAATTGGTAAGGAACCGAATTGGCATTAGGAACGAACATCGCACGACTGGGCATTCCCCACGTCAATCAGAACCCACAATCGAAGCTCAAGGTCGCCATCGGCAACCGTGTAGCGGTCAAGCCACCAACGGAGCCGAACGGACTTCAACGCCCCAAGGGGTTCAACCAGGCGTGGAGCACCTTCAAGCAGACGCCGACCTACTCCATCCCCGCCCAGACGCAGGCGCAGAACTCGGGCTCGACCTCCGCCCAGTCGGCCGCCACGGCTACCACCACTCCGACGCAGTCTGGATTGACGGCTGCAACGACACCAACGTCGCCGTTCCAGATTCCGAAGTTTGAAGGTCCGAACGATCCTCGTGATGCGACGTACTGGGAAAACCTCAGCAAACTGATCGCCAGCGACCAGACCAAGTACGGCGTCCTCACTCAGGAACAGACCAACGCCGATGCTGCGTTCAAGCTCGGGGCCGAACAGGCAGCCCAGAACCGACAGGGGCAGGAACGCAAACTCGGCCTCTCGACGCTAACCACGGGTCTGATCGACTCCGGCTACCACGATCGCACCGACGCCGAACAGGCGAAGACCTACACCAACGAACGGTCCGCTGCCGAACTCACGAAGAGCCAGGAAGACCTTGCGCGGGCAGCGACCAGGCAGGCGCTCGTTGAAGGCTACGGCACCGAAGCAGCCGCGCTCCTCGGAGAAGCCGCCGTTCGCTACGGCGAAGGCCGGGAATCCGAAGCCGAAAAGAGTCCCCCTGAAGCGACCTCTTCCGGCGCGAAGTCGGGCGGAAGCAAAGGCGGCTCCAAATCTTCGACCTCGGGTAAATCGTCCGGTTCCAAATCAACCACGAACAACGGTGGAACCACGTACAACCCGAAGGGTGTGAACGCCGTCTACAACAACAAGCCGGTCACACCAGTGAAAGCCGCACTAGGAAAGTCTAAGAAGGCCCGATGAATCTAGCAGTGCTCGCCCAGGCGAGAGCCGCCAACTCCAAACCGCAGAACCCGACCCGCAAACCAGTGGTCAAGCTCGCCCCTGCCGTCCCGGTAGGTACAGGTGGGTCCGAACCTCACAACAACCAGCCGAACGCGCCAGGGAAACCGGCGACGCCGAAGCCCCCAGCACCACCGAAACCTGCGTACAACCCACTGAAGGTTCTCGAAGGGCTCAAAACGGGCGAACTCCTCACGCCCCAACAGATGACCGCAGCCTCCAAAGCCCTGGCGGTGCTCGAAACCCGTCCTGAAATCCACGGGTACAAAGAAATCGCCACGCAGCTTGGCAACGAAAAAGCGGCCACCGACAAAGGGCTCGAACAGCTACGCAACCGCACGATCGGCCAGGTAGGGAACGTCTACAAAGGCATCGCCCAGACCGAAGCCGAAAGCCTCGCCCGTCAGCAGGCGCTCTCCTCGCAGTTGGGCCAGCAGACGGCCCAGATCGGGCAGACCTCCGCCAATGCGCTCGCCACGATGCAGCAGGGCGCGATCGGCGCACTGAACCAGAACATCGCCCTCCGTGGTGGTGAAGCTGGTGGAGGGTCCGCCCAGCAGCAGTTGGCGGCAGCAGTCGCGGGACAGCGGGAAGCCCAGGCCACTGACGCCCAGGCTGCCCAGGACTTCGCACTCTCGCAGGGCGCGACGACGCAGGGACTCCTCGCAGGAGTCGCCGCATCCGAGCAGGCCCGTGGTGGTGAAACCGCCGGCCAGATCGGCAGGGACGTTGCCAGCCGCCAGTCCGAATCCGACCTCAAATACGGCGAATCCCAGAGGACCGCACTGAACAAACTCGCTGAAGCGAAGGCGTCGGTCGGTCCGAAAGAGGTCAAAGACATGCTCGAACTGCGGGCCAACGAACAGAAGTATGGACTCGGCAAGGCAGCCGTCGCCGGCGAAAAGGCGAAGCTCGCCCAGGGAGCCGAAGAACTCGGGCTCAAGGGCGAAGAACTTCAGGTCGAACGCGAACAGAACGCGATCCAAAACAAGATCGATCAGCAGAAAGCGAACGCTTCTACCACTTCGGCCGCCGCCTCGGCGGAGAACGCGGCCACCGATGCGTGGAAAGCACGCCACCCGGCAGCCACCGCCAAAGAAGTGGAAAAAGCTCAGAAGTACATTGGCGAAGTCAAAGCGTACTTACCGTCAGCGGTGTCCACCTACGGACCTCCGAAAAACCCGAAGCAGTTGAACCAGTTCATCGGGGCAGTGAATAAAGAGGTATCCGCTCCGCCGCAGATCGTACGCAGCGTACTTGAGCGATGGTTCGCCAAGCGCTCGAAGATTGAAGCGGTGAAGAACGCAGCGAAGGCCGTCACTGGCGGCCTCTAGTCCCAGGGGGACCGATATAGCGAATGCCCGCACGTATCTTCGGGCCGTCAAAAGGTAATAGGAGGCCCACCACCGCGATCCCTGGATCGAGCGGTGCGGGTCGCCCTGCCCCGCAGTTGGGCGGTGGAGGGAACAAGGCAGCAGGAAGCCCCGAACCTACGGTCGCCTCCTCGACGGTCGAGACAGTCTCGCCGACCGGGGTCGTCACACCGGGTGCGGGTGCCAATGATCAGCAGCGCCACGAAATCCGCGTCGCCCAGGCGGAAGCTCGCCAGCAGAAGATAGTTGACCACTACGTCAACCAGGTCGCATCTCCCAAAGCCAAGTCAAGCCCGCTGGGCTTCAATCTCAACACGAACATCCAGAAGGCGAAGAGCAACGTCGGCGAACTGCGCGACAAACTGCTCAACCATCCGGCGGTTCAGAAGGCCAACGAAGAAGGCAAGGTAGTAGGCCCCAAGGGTCTGACTCAGATCAGGCAGCAGGCCAGCGCGTTCAACGCCCTCACCGTCAAAGGTCCGCTGACACATCCGCCTGCCCTGCCGAACCCGGAACATCAGGACAAGCTCAACGAACAGCACTCGCTTGAACAGAAGTTCCCGAGCCTCGGACGAACGCGCAACTTCATCGCCTCACATCCGCAGGGCATCCCCGGCATCGCCAGCGCATCCCAGATGAGCGAAGACGTGGCCCACAAGGAAGCTGGGATCAAGCGTCACGAAGAACAGGAACTCATCAAGCAGTCCGAAAGCGGACTGAGCGCCGGCGACATCTTCAACGCCGCGAAGGATGTGTACAACAGCCTGTCCCAGCAGCAGCCGAACCCGTTGGGCCACGCGATCGAGGACGAAGCCAAGAACGCCGTCGAAGCCGTCGTACAGCGCCAGAAGTGGGAGTTGGAAGGAACGAGTATGTTCCACGGCCCCACGGCGAAAGAAGTACAACTTCTCTCCAACGCCGCGATGCTCGCCTCGGGGGTCGGCGAGGCGGCCAAGGCAGCCGATGTCCTCGGCCAGGTCGCCACGAAGGAGGGGGCGAGCGAGTTGGGCTCCGCCGTCGCGGAGAAGGCAGCCTCGAAAGTCGCTGCCGCCAAAGCCGCTCCCGGTGTCGTGGCGCAGGCCGTCAGGGACCTCCCTGACGCGGTACGCGCCACCCCGGATGCTCTGAAAGCGATCACCAGGGCAGCGCCGCAGGCAGCCGCAGACGCGGCGAAAGCCGTCCCAGGGAAAGCAGTGCAGGGCGTCGTTGACACCGCCAACACTGGGAGCAAAGTCCTCGGCCTCGGTGGCGTCGGACTCGTGACCAACAAAGCGGGCATACCGATCCCCGTGGTGAAGAACGTGCCGTCGATGCTCGAAGGCACCGTATCCGCCGTCGAGCACCATCCCCAGGAAGTCCTTGAGACGACCGCTCGAACCATCCCCGGCTTCTTCACCGCTCCCGCCTCGATAGTCGAAGCGGGCGTTGAATCCGCTCTTCATGGAACCCCCAAACCGTTGACGAACACGGTCAGCAACATCGCCTCGGGAACGAAGGAAATGGGCGAACACCTTCTGTCGGGCAACCCGCAGGAGGTCGAACAGGCGATCCGCTCCGAAGTCGGACTTACACCGTACCTACCTGCTCCCGCGATCCTTCACCAGCTTCACGGTTCCGACCTCTACACGGAGAGCATCAGGGCGCCGCTCAGGAAAGCAGTGGAGGACAAACGCGCCAGTGTGCGAGAGAACACCGCCGCGAGGAACGCCAACGACGGTCTGAACGCGCCGAAGGAACCCGGCAGGCTCGGGACGCAGGCGCAGAAGTACAAGATGAAGCCGCCGGTCCCCGTACCTGGCCGACCGGGAGAGCACTACATCCTGCGGCCCATCGGTCAGGCGCTCGGCAACCACGCCGACCGCGTCAACGTCGCGCTCGACGCCACCCGAGCGTCGGAGTTCGCGCACACCTGGAACCAGATCGAGCGAAACAGGCTCGCCAAAGCTGCCCACGGCAAAACCAGCCTGTCGCCGTTGGCGGACGAGATGGGCCGCTCGTATGAGGCGGCTTCCACGGTGATGGCGAAATACGGCATCCCGCACGACGCCAAAGGACTCGACCTCCTCGAAAACCTTGAGGACTACTACGGCGCGCCGTCTGACATCTCAAGGCCCGACAGGGCGATCACCGACAGGATCGCCACCCACGAGGCCGTCCAGAACCCCGAGATCGTCAACGACAAGAAGCATGAAGCCCTCACCGAAGAGGTACGAGCGGGACAGAAGCGCCTAGCAGCCGAGCTACCCGGCGATTACACGGCGAAGCCCTTCCGAATCCAGTCCGATTTCACCAACCACCTACGGGTGAAAGCCGGCGAGACGCCGATCCTTAAGGACACGGAGAGGATCACCCAGCGCGCTCACCAGTTCACTTCACCGGAGGAGGCGGCTACGTCGCTACGCAACCTCGCCGACAGGGAAGAGGTCCGCGCGACGAAGGTACGCGACGCAGCCGAGAAGGCCGACAACCCGAAAGAGAAGCAGACGAAGCTTGACCAGGCGGCGGCGATCGAGCGCAACGTCAAGGAACTTCGCCTCCACGCAGACCAGCAGGAGCAGGGCTTCGGGCTCGACCACGAACAGGTTTCCCGCCAGGGCGCCTGGGCTCACTACGAAGACCTGAAGGCGCAGGCCGAGAAGCTGCGCAAGGAAGCTCGGGACGCACGGATTGCGGGCAAGCAGAAGCAGGCCGACAATCTCTATGGGAAGGCCCGCCAGGTACAAGCTCAGAAAAAGCAGTTGTACTCGGAGTTGAAGACCTTCACCCGCAACCCCGACAAAGTTGACACTTCGACATTGAGCGGTTCGGGTCGCGCGATGAGGCGCGAATTCGTCAACGAGCAGCGCAAGGTCAACAAACAGTTGGGGCTCGTTGAACCCGTCCATCTCCATGACGAGGTCCCGACAACGCCGGGTCCGAAAACCTCGAAGGGTGTCACCCGTTCACTACCGGGTCGGGTCCAGCACTTCTCGACCGGCGAGATCGCCCGCTCGGGTGAGGCCGATGCTCGGCTTGAGCATGTCCTTCACCACTCGGCCGTCATGCCGCGTACACAGGTCGCGCTCAACGACCTCGTCTCCAAGAGCCTGAACGACCTGAAGGTCCCCGTCAGGACGGAGTCGGGCGCCTACAAACACATCCTCACCGAGGACGAGAAGACCTGGGCCGAGAACACGCACACGATGCCCGCCGGCACGGAGTTCTTTCCGACGCCTCTACTGAAGGCTGCACTCAAAGGCTCGCACGCGATGGACTCCGATGAGGCGTTGGCCGTCATCGAGACGATCCGCAACTCCGACACACCGGAGGGGATCAAGAAGCTGGTCGAACGCTACCCCGACCTGAAGGACGAGATTTACTCTCACAACAAAGGTAAAGGACTTACCTATACGGCTGTACGCGGGGCAGGCGTAGATGAGTTGATCAAGCAGTTGAAAGGCGCGCAGATGTCGCGCCTTCGCCAAGTCGCCAACATCCCCACCAGGATCATCCTGAACGACCCCGCATGGGTGTTCGCGCAGCTATTCGCCAAGGGAATTCCGATCGCCTCCGCGCTCGGCCCCGAGGGACTTCTACGAGCCCCGTCCGCGATCAAGGCGATGAACGAGATTCAGAAGATGGACCCCGTCTCGCAGGCCCGCATCAAAGCGATGGTGGGTTCATCCGCAGGCGTGCTCGGTTCACCGCACGGCGCGTTCTACGACAACGACCCCTACACCCAGGCCAGATTGGTGAAGCGCTCGGGTCCCGGTCGTGTCGTCTGGAACCTCGCCAACGGAAACACGATGGGCGCATGGGACCGTTGGAACGCCGCCAAGATGAGGGAGTTCGCCGCAGCCGTCCGTTCGAGCAAGGACTTCAAGAACTGGTACGGCGGCGTGAAAGGACTCGACAAGAGCATGGGGGACATCTCCCGGCTCACCAAGGGCATGTCTACTGCCGACCGGCTCAAGTACCTGTCCGAGCATCCTTCACTGGCACGAGCCGTACAGGACTCCATCAACAAGATCGGCGGAAACTGGCAGTCCTTCACGGCGATGGAGCGAAAGGTACAGCCGTTCGTCGTCTTCTACCCCTGGCTGAAGTACGCCTTCACCTGGACTCTGCACACCTTCCCGGTCAATCATCCGGTCGCCGCTACCGCGCTCGCCTTCCTCGCGCAGCGCAACGCCAACGAACTTCAGAAGATCGCCTCCGAAGAAGCGACCAAAGCAGGAGTCAAGGGCGTCACGCCTCAGACGCCACTACAGGACATCCTCGGCTACACCAACCCCGTTCACCGGAACGCGGCCAACGAACCCGTGGAAAACCCATCGGGCCACCGCTTCTCGCCGTTCGGCACCGTCTCCGAAACGATCCTCACCGGCAACCCCTTGAAAGTCGTGGAGGCGACGAACCCCTGGATCAACACCGGGATCAGCCTCGCCACCGACACGAATACCTTCACCGGACAGAAACTCAAGGGCTCGCTCGGGGACAACCTCCTCGAACAGGCAGTCTCCCTCGTACCGTTGGGTCGCACCGCTGAGTCGGCGATCGGCTTCAGGGGCTTCGCCAAGGGCGGTCCGCAGTCTGCATGGTCGAAGGCGTACGAAGTCCTTCAGGGCGGCAAAGGCACGAAGGCGCTCCGCTCGTTCGTCAATCCCTACTCCGACCGTCCGGTCAGCAAAGGCGCGCTCGAAAACGCGCTCAACAAGATCGGCGACAAGATTGCCAAGACCGGCTCCGAAGCCCAGGCGAAGATCGCCGGCGACCTCCTGCACGGCAGCGCGCAGAACAAGCGGGAAACCGAAAAGCTCAAGTCCGAAAACAAACAGGCGTGGAGCGAATTCGAAAAGCTGCTCAAGGTCATCGACCCGAGCGGCGCCCTCTCGAAGCAGTCAACGGAAGAATACGAACATTACAAAGCCTCGCTTCCTTCACTGGGCGGTTCCAGTGGAGGCATCTACGGCGGCGGCTCTTCCATCTACAACAACGGTTCGATCTACAAGGGTTCGAGCATCTATGGGGGCAAATCAGGTGAAAACCTGATCTTCCATCCGCACGAAGAAGGCGTTCACCTTCCGCACATCAGCATCCCAGGGCTGGGCAGCATCACGGGGACGATCTCCTCGCTGGCCGGGAACGCAAAAGCTGAAGCCGCAGAGCCGACAGGGAAAGTCAACGTTCCTGCGCCGAAACTCCCGCAGCCTCCCGGCAGGGAACTCATCTCCTCGAACCCGCAGCGCTCGAAAGAATTCCGCAAAGCCGAACACCTGGACAATCAGGGTTCGCAGAACGCCAGAGCGGTTGCCTCCAAACTGAAGAACTGGGGGCTCAACCCCGAAAAGGTCGCCATCCTCGGGAAGGTCGAAAAGGAAACCGGCGTCCCCGCAGCACTGCTCGCGTCGATCTCCTACACCGAGAGCACCAACGGCACGTCGTCTCTACCGGGCGTACACAGCGGCTCGAACCCCTACGGGGCGGCGGGTCCGTTCCAGATGGGCAACGGCACGGGCGCATCAGGAGATGCGTGGCAGACCTACTCGGCGAAAGTCTGGGGCTCGGAAGCCTCCAAACACTCCGTTTACAACTACGCCGACGCAGCGCGCGCAGCAGCAGAGTATCTGAAGGAAACAGGCGTCACCAGTAACCCGTCCACCTGGTACAACGGCGCGTTCTCCTACAACCACGCAGGCTGGTACGCCTCTGAAGTCTCCGACCGGGCGAAAGAAGCGTCCAAGCTGCCGTGGTCAGGAACCGGCGGGGCTGCGATCGAACTCGCTCGCGTCCCGAAGCAGTCGCTCACCCGCTACCAGGCCGGGGTCAAGATCGCCAAGAAGCTCGCCTCCGAACACGTCCCCTACGTCTGGGGTGGAGGTCACGGCGACGGTTTCACGTCCAAGTACGGGCTCGACTGCTCCGGTGCCGTCTCGATGGTGCTCCACGCGATGATGCCCGGAAAGATGAAGGAACCGCTCACGTCGGGCAACATGGGCCAGGTTCTACGTCCCGGTCCCGGCGCGGTCACCGTCTTCTACAACGGTGAACACACCTTCATGAAGATCGGTAACAAGTATTTCGGAACCTCTGTGGACAACTCTTCCAAGGGGCTCGCGTTCTACGGCGCTCCCTCGCAGAGCTACCTCAACACGTTCAATGTCGGCCACGTACCAGGTCTGGGCACGGAAGTCGCAAAGGCGCTCGGGATCATCAACCACTCGACCGGCGGATCGGTGGCAAGCGGTGGTGAAGTGACCGCGTCCGATTTCCCCGGCATGGAATTCTCCAACAACGGGACGAAGGCGACGATCAGGTCCGGCCAGGGAACGAAGACCAAGAACCCGACCGTCTCCGACAAGCCGATCGAATCGGCGCTCGCCCGACTGGGCAAAGTCGAAAAGCTCTTCAACGGCAACTACACCGGGATCGGTATCCCGAAAGTCGCCGAAGCCGAATCGAAGGTCGGACCCTCCATCTCCGACCTCGAACAGGTCGCCCAGTCGATCAACTCGGCTCGGGAATCGTTGGCCGTCCACTAAGACTTGAGCCCGTCGATCACGGCCGCGCTCACCGCCTCGTCGGAGTTCATGTAGTCGCGCAGGGCGCCCCAGAGGGCCGGCCAGTCCTCGTCCTTCCACGTCCAGCCGTGACCGATCTCCGTGTCGCTCAGCCACCAGCGGTACTCGAACTCGACGCTGATGCGCCCGCTGGGCTCGTAGCCGGGATGGATTTCGCCTTTCAGGGTCGATACGAAGGCTTCGGCTAGCTCGTGCGGGTCAAGTCGCTCGGCCCGGTCGATCTTGTTATCGCGGTACATCGTCACGGTCGCCATCTACGCCTCCGTTTCGGTGAACTCGATTGCCGAGATGGCTTCCAAGCCGGTCGCCACCGACTTGAGCCAAGCCCGTTCGTATCTGAAGGGCAGCGTGCGGGCGTTCTTCTCCGGTAGCTGATGCTCGTAGAACCACGTCCCATCGGTGGAGAAGAAGCGGCCCGTTTTTCCGTCGCTGTAGGTGATCTGTGCTTGATGGATGACCATCGCCATGTCCTTTCGTGAGAGTGACTGACACACCTATTGTCTCACGGCCCCATTTCGGAAACCGTTCGTCAGGCACGGGCTATCCGAACTGAAGTGTGCGATTTGCAGGGAACCTAAATCTTGCTTGACACCGATTTGGAGTCGGTGGCTTCTACATCAATCGGCCTCTCTCCGGTCCGTAATTGGAGAGATGTCAGACCCCGCACCCGTACTTCCACAGATTCTCATCTTCTACACCGAGGGCGGGATGCTCGTCCTCTACGACAGCGCCTACACCAGGGATCAGGTCTACGAAGCGACCTTGAACTGTGCCGTACGACACGGGAGCGAGTCAGCGCCGGTCCAGCGCGAAGAACCTCTACAGGACAAATAACACATGAATGTCAATCCTCAACAAACTACGTCACAAGCTTCTCCGTAGAGAGCATGACCGCGACGAACATCTAGCCAAGTACAAGAAGGACCGAAGAGCCGTCCGCTATCTGCGTTCGCTGATCCGCAAGGTCAGCCGGCGATCAGAGCCGACGCGGATGTACGACTCGGTCGATCTCTCCCAGATTCCCTCCGATGCACCCGCAGCAGCGGGCTACGTCGGCGGTAGCTGGCCCACCTTCAAGGAATTGAAGAAGAAGTTCCCGAGGGCGCGGCGCCTGTCGATCGCCGTCAACGCCTCCGAGGACGCCGACGCGCTCGACATCGAGAGCGGGGACGCTACTCCCGATCAGGCGCCCGACTGGGTCCGTCGCCAGCAGAAGCGCGGGGTCAAGCGCCCGGTCGTCTACGCCTCCGCGTCGGTGATGCCCTCCGTGCTCGCCGCGCTGAAGGCGGCGGGGATCAAGCGCGAGGAGGTCCGTGTCTGGACCGCGCATTACACGTTCACGCCCCACTTGTGTGGGCCGCATAGCTGCGGCTTCCTCACGGACACGGTCGCCGACGCGACGCAGTTCACCGACACGGCGCACGGTCGCAACCTGGATGAGTCCCTACTTGACAAGGGGTTCTTCTCTTGAGGACCGCGCACCTGTTGGAATACAAGGGCGTCGTCTGGTTGGAGATAGAACGCGACGGTTCCACCTTCCGCACCGAGCCCGGCTGGACCGGCATCTTCAAATGCTGGAAGGCGAAGTTCTACGCCAGGCGCCACCGGATCAAGATCGAACAGCCGCACCGCGTCTACTCGCTGAAGGCGGTCAGTTGAGGTACGCGGCCGAACCCCGTGACCCGGACGAATTCGACGTGAAGCGGACGGACTACACGCCCGCAGAGCTTGAGGCGTTTGCGACCGGATGGCTGATGCGCGACCGCAAGGGGGCGGAGTCGTTGAGCGACCTGGGCAAGAAGATCACGCTCTACCTGGAAGAGCACAAGCGGGCGTCGCTCTACGAACTGCGTCGTCTCGGGAAGCCGATGGACATCATCCGCGAGGTTGCCAACCTCGTTGAGTTGGAACGCCTGAACGTCAAAAGAGACAGGGACGACACGAGGGACATCTACTCGCTGGCGCCGCACGAGGAGGCGAACTGGCTGACCGAGGATCAGATCGCCTACCGGAAATCGGGAGAGATTTACTCGACGACCGGCGAGATCGATCCGGCCTACGTCAGCGGCATGTACTGGCGCGCCTATCCGAACGGCGGCCGCAAACTCTACAAACGCACCGACGAGAATCGCAAAGCCAAGCGCGGCTTCTACGGACGACGTTCCTTTGACCAGTAGCCCTGCATCGAGCGGGCTTTCTTTTTGCCCGCATCGCTCTCCTAATAGGTATGAGCGATCCGTGCGACATCGTTTACCGAAGCGCCACCGACAGACCCCTCCTCACCGTGGAGCGGGAGCGGGCGCTTGCTGTGCGCTCACACGCGGGCGAGGTCAAGGCCCGAAACGAACTCGTGGAAGCCAACGTCCGCTACGTCTTTTGGATCGCCCGGAGGTTCGAGCCCATCACGGAGCTTCCCTATGAAGACCTCGTGCAGGAGGGGATGTTCGGCCTGATTCGTGCCGCCGAACTCTTCGACCCGTCGCTCGGGTACAGGTTCACCACCTACGCCCATGCCTGGATCGTGCAGGCCGTCCAGCGCGGCATCTATGACCGCAGCCGGACCGTCCGAATCCCCGTCCACCAGATGGAGCGGAAGCGCAGGCTCGAAAAGGAGGAAGCGCGGGCCGTCGCCGAGGGAGAAGACCTCGCGCTCGATGACCTTGCTCGAAACACGAAGATACCCGTGGAGGCGATCGAACTCATCCGCAAGGCGCATCAGTACACGGTGCCGCTCGACAAGCCTGTCTTCAACGACGGAGACGCCACGATCGCGGAAATCATCCCCGACGAACAGGGCGAGGATGCCTTCGATGCGGTGCTCGCCGCGTACTCCGACCAGACCGGGAAGCTCAGGCGCATGGTCACCGATCGTCAGTGGGAGGTACTTGACCTCCGACTCGGACTGACAGGTGCGGAGCCGATGACCCTGCGCGAGATCGGTGAAAGGCTCGGCCTCACAAGAGAGCGGGTGCGACAGATCGAGGCCGCCGGCCTTGAGAAGGTCCGTGACGCTCTGGTCAACTGACAAGCACGGTAGACATCAACTGACAGTTGGTTGACACGTCTTCACCGTGTAGTGGTATAAGCCTCACTATCCAGTCATCTGAACAGGGAGGACGGCAGTGGCCGCGAACTTCGATTTCCTGCGCAACTCGATTCAGGCAGAGATGGACAAGCTTGATGAAGAGCGCGAGCGCCTGACCAAGGCTCTCTCCGAGCTTGGTGGCAGCGACGGGAGCAAACCGCGCGGACGGCGCAAAGCCAAAGCCGCCTCCGCTACCGCGCCGACCAAACGTAAAAGCGGAGGACGCCGGCGGATCGCCCGCAAAGGGCAGCGTCAAGGGGAAGTCATCGAGGCGATCAAGGCCGAGCCTGGCATCACGGCGTCCCAGGTCGCCAAGAAGATCGGCGCAGCGCCGTCCCAGGTACACGCGATCACCAAAGTCCTGCTCGCCGAGGCCAAACCCGTCATCAAGAAGGACGGCCCGAAGTACATGGCCGCGTAGCTCGGGACAAAAATTTATCTTTCGGAAGGGCCGCCATGCGCGGCCCTTTTTCTTGCCTGCGTTTATTCGGGTGCCCCGGTGTATTACCCCTCGGAAACGATCTTACGGCGCGAGGCGCCCTCCTAGCGGGCTCAAACGAGCCGCGAATTAACACCGCGAGCGCCATCGGATTTCCATCAGATTTACGGAAACCCGAAGACCGAAACAACACTGCCAGAAGTCTGGGCACTTATTGCTTGACGGGGAATTGTGGGCTGCTAAATTCGGTTTGCGAGTCGGCGATTACTCCTTGCGTTTGGGGCGCTTATGAGTCGCCGGCTCGCTGAATAGGCGTTCGACCGGGGATATGTCCCCCGACCTAGAGGAGCATGTAGTGGACAACTGGGACGAGTTCAACTCCTGGCTCAACAGAGGGCGCGAGGTCGGAAAGGCGTTGGAGGAGTGGACCGACAGCGGTCTGCTCGACCGCATCAAAGGTCAGCCGGACGCGAAGGACACCAAACTCGTCACCGGGGCGATCGACTCCGAACTCGAACAGCATTGGAAGGCGTGGACGGACTGGTTGGGTGAAGCGCCCGACACCGTCGCAACAGGTCTGGAAGAGGTCGGCTGGATACGGGGAGTGGGAGCGTGAGTCGGATGCCGTTCCTTTGACAATCGGGGACCTTGTCCTCCAACTCACAGATGAGCAGGCCGAGGACGCACGTCGTCAACTAGGCGTCGCTGCGCCGAAGTCCGATCACCACGAAGACGTGCTCACGACTGCGGAGGTGGCGCCGATCCTGGGTTGCTCCGCGAAGTACGTCAGGGAGTTGTGCAGGCTCCCGAAATCCGACAGGAGGTACCTCAAGCACGCCCGCAAGGGACGCGAAATCCTGATC
Organism: Actinomycetota bacterium; assembly: GCA_018268575.1. Taxonomy (GTDB): domain Bacteria; phylum Actinomycetota; class Thermoleophilia; order Solirubrobacterales; family 70-9; genus VAYN01. The sequence continues at coordinate 2,977 of JAFDWF010000185.1, read as the reverse complement.
CGCCGAGAGGATGCGGCGGACTGGGTCGCTCGACAAATCGAGGAGTAGCGCCAAGCCGACGCTATGATGGACATCGGAAATTTGAAAACGCCCCCTGCGCCAGTGGACTAGACCGACGCAGGGGACTTCACCGGAGGTTGATTCCGATGCCCTCGAAGCGTAAAGCTCCGCGCCCTCACAAGACCGGCTCGGTGCGTCCGAAGGGACGCAACTGGGAAGGCCGTTTCAGGATCAACGGCAGCGAGCCCAAGTACGTCCCGCTCGGCGTCCGCAAGGACGTTGATCCCAAGCACGGGATCACCGAATCCGAAGCGCTCGAAAAGCTCGCCAAGCACCAGCAGACCTACGAGGCGCCGGTCAAGACGGAGAAGATCACTTTCAAGGACTTCTGTCCGCGATTCGTCGCCTACAAAAAGGAAGAAAAGAAGCGGGCGACGACGACGATGACGGCGATCGACGTTGCGATCCGGTGCCATCTTGAGCCGGAGTTCGGCGACCGCTACCTGGCCGACATCACGGAGGACGACGTAGAGCGCTGGATGAGGAAGGAGTTGAAGACGGCGGCTCCCAAGTCCGTGAAGAACTGGCGGAGCGTCTTTCATTCGATCCTCGACTACGCGGTCAAGAAGCGCGTGATCACGGAAAACGTCGTCGCCCTGACCGAGGCGCCGGAAGTCACGAAGAACGAAAAGCTCGACGTGATGAACTGGACGGACATCACCGCCGTCCGCGATGCCTGTCTCGACACGGCGATGGGCCGTCTCCTGAAACTGATCATCCTGGTCGCCTGCCGCTGCGGTCTGCGCGAGTCCGAAATCATCGCCCTGAAGTGGTCGGAGATTCAGTGGGAGACGGGCTGGATCAGGGTGATCGAGGGGCATGTGCGCGGCGAGACGAAACTGCCGAAGGGCAAGAAGGGCCGGATCACGCCGATGCCGAAGATCGTCAAGGTCGCCCTCTACGCCTGGTTCAAGACGACGAAGTTCAACCAGCCGGGCGATCTTGTCTTCGGGCACCCGGTCGATGGCTCGGAGTTGAACGCGAGCGCCCTCAACGAACGCTTCAAGGAGGCCGTCGTTGCGGCGGGGATCAGGCCGACCGAGCTTCGCAAATATAAGAAGCGCAACGGCGAGTACGAGCTACGCGACTACGTCGAGTTGAGCTTCCACGACTGCCGGCACGCCTTCGCCTCGTGGGCTCTGTCGAACGGGCAAGCGCCGGCCAGCGTCCAGAAGTGGGGAGGCTGGGAGAACGTCAAGACGATGGAAATCTACGACCACTTCATCCCGACCGGCTTCGAGGTCGATGCCCTGAATGCCGCGATCGAGCGCGAATCTGCCCCGGTTTAGGCAACGTCGTGGGAAAACCGTGGGAAGGATTTTTGGCTCTGGACCCCGCAATCCGCATGAGAGAAGGGATTGCGGGGCCAGGAATCCAGTGCGGCTGAATGGAGTCGAACCATCACGGGTGTTTCCACCCACAAGGCCCTCAACCTTGCGCGTCTACCAGTTCCGCCACAGCCGCCGGAGGCAGGGGATTCTAGGGATTCGGCGTACGAGGGATCTTGCCGCTCGGAGGTGAAGAGCCCGTTTCTTGCGGGCGTCCGGCGGAAGGGATACTCTACGAACAGGTGTTCGTCTGTATCCAGATCCGGCAAATGGAGGAAAACGGAGCCCACGATGGTTGACCTTGACCTGACCAAGCGGCAGAAGGAGATCTTCGACTTCATCCGCAAGTACGCGGCCAAGACCGGTTACCCGCCGACGGTGCGCGAGATCGGCAAAGCGGTCGGACTTCACTCCTCCTCGACGGTCCATGCGCACCTGGCGAACCTGGAGAAGCTCGGGCTGCTGAAACGCGACCCGTCGAAGCCGCGGGCGATCGAGTTGCTGTTCGAGAAGGCCGGCCAGGCGGTCAGCGCCGTCAAGCCGAGCAACGGAATCCCGCTGGTCGGCTCGGTTGCCGCCGGCGCGCCGATCCTGGCGGAAGAGAACATCGAGGAGTACCTCGAAGTCCCCGACGTGATCGGTGGGGCGGACGGCGACTACATCCTCCAGGTTCGCGGCGAATCGATGAAGGACGCCGGGATCCTCGAAGCCGACTACGTCGTCGTGCGACCGGCCGACGACGCGACCGACGGCGAAATCGTCGTCGCCCTGATCGGCGAGGAGGCGACCGTCAAGCGCTACTTCCGCGAGTCCGACCACATCAGGCTGCAGCCCGAGAACGCCGAAATGGACCCGATCATCACGACCGAGGCCAGGGTGCTCGGCAAGGTGGTTGGCGTCTTCCGCAAGGTGTAGCTCCGGTCGGCAGGTCGCGCAGCCCGCGAAAACCAAGCAAGGCGGTGGACGCAGGGAGGGCGGTGAAGCGAGCGCAATGGAATTGCGTGAGCAAGACGCCCGACCGAGGACGCCGAATTGCGCTGGTTTGCAGCGGGCCGATCTGGCCCTAACATCCGTAAGGCGAGCCGAGCGGACGCGGGGCGGGGAGACAACCGCCTCGAGGAAAGTCCGGACACCAAAGGGCATGGCGGTGGGTAACGCCCACCCGGCGAAAGCCGCGGGAAAGTGCCACAGAAACACACGGCCGATGGCGCGGCCACACGTGAGCCGCGTACAGGCAAAGGTGAAAAGGTGCGGTAAGAGCGCACCGGCGTCGTGGTGACACGGCGGCCAGGCAAACCCCGCCCGGTGCAAGGCCAAGCAGGACCGTAGACCCGGCTCGGCGAGGTCCAGGTAGGTCGCAGGTGCGCTTCGGCGCCCCGCCGGGGCTCCGGCCTCGGCGAGATAGATGTCCGCTCGCGACAGGATCCGGCTTACAGGCTCGTTGTCGGAAGGCCCCGCCTCGGCGGGGCCTTCCCATGTGTACGCCGGGCATGCCAGGACGCTCGGAGGTGAAAGTCCTCTGTGAAGGAGATGGCACCAACCACAAGCCGAAGCCAACTGCGTCGCCGCGAGGCGGGGTGGGAAGGAAG
>JAFDWF010000184.1 GCA_018268575.1 Actinomycetota bacterium | reverse complement strand
TCGCAGGGAAGGCGTATGCCTTCACGGGGAGGTTCGGAGGCCCCGTCTCGCGCTGCGTGGATCGACCCTGCCATGGCAGGGTCGATCCACGCAGCGTCTTCGTGACCGTGGAGGAGGCGTGGGACCGGTGACGTCTCCCTCACGTCTCCCGCCCACTTCCTGGCGTCTTCGTGACCTCCCGCCCGGGCCTGATGTGCTCGCCCGAACCCTTGGCCGTCTCATCGAATCCCGGCCTTCTCGGAGGCGGCCACAGCCTGCCAGGGTCGCCTCCGAGAAGGCCGCGTCCCTTCCCCCGGGCGCCAGCCGGCGACGCCCCCGGCCCTTCGCCCTAGCTAGTCCAGTCCCACCCGCGCCAAGGCGCTCGCCAGATCCCCTTCCGAGATCGCTCCTTGCCGCAGGATCTCCCAGCCGCCGCCTTCGTCGATCGCGGCGATGTCGACGACGGTCGACGGCAGGCCGCCGAGGCGCCCGCCGTCGATCGCCAGGTCGGCGCCGGCGAGGATCGAGTCGGAGACGTCCTCGAAGCGGGCGGGCGCCGGTTTGCCGCTGAGGTTGGCGGAGGTCTGGAAGATCGGGCACATCGCCCCCGCCAGCGGCCCGGCGAGCAGGCGGATGCCGAGCCGCTCGACGTCCTCGCGGCAGGCGAGCGGGTAACGGTGGCCGCTGTTCTTCACCACCAGCGTGACCGGGCCCGGCAGCAGCGCGCTGACCGCGGCGGCGGCGCGCGGTCCGAGCTCGCCGACCAGCTCCCGCATCGCCAGCGGCGAGAAGTACATGACCGCGGCGGGCTTGCCGTCGTCGCGGCCCTTGATCCGGTGGATGCGGGAGATCGCCGCCGCGTCGAGCGGATCGCAGGCAAGGCCGTAGACGCCGTCGGAGGGGAAGACCGCGACGCCGCCGGCGGCGATCGTCTGCTCCAGCGCCCGTCGCGCCGCCGCCGCGCCACCACGCTCCAGCGGCAGGACCTGGGTCTCGGCACTCACCGCTCCCCCACCACCACGCGCTCGATCCCGGCCAGGTCCTCGCGCAACTCGACCTGGCCGAAGCCCGCGTCGCGCATCAGTTCGGCGACCTCCAGGGCCTGTCCCGCGCCGATCTCGACGGCGATCGCCGCTGCCGCATCGAGGATTCCCGGCGTGTCGCTGAAGGTCGGCCGCAGGCACTCGGTCGGGCCGTCGGCGATCGGCGCGAGGAGGGCGCGATAGGCATCGAGGCCATCGTGGCCGGCGAGCAGCGCCTCGCGCGGCTCCCACTCGCTCACCTCGGGCTCGAGGCCCGCCCAGTCGCGTTCGGCGACATAGGGCAGGTTGGCGAGCACGAGGTCGAAGCTCTCGCCCGCGGGGATCGTCCCCGCCACGAAGCGCACCCGCTCTGCCAGGCCGAGCCGCGCCGCGTTCGCCCGCGCGACCTCGAGCGCTCCCGGCGAGGTGTCGGTGGCGACGACCTCGGCCCCCGGCAGCTCGTCGGCGAGGGCAAGGGCGATCGCGCCGGAGCCGGTGCCGACGTCGAGCACCCGGCCCGGCTGCCGCTCCAGCGCCACTTCGACCAGCAGCTCGGTCTCCGGCCGCGGCACCAGGACGCGGCGGTCCACGGCCAGCTCGATCCGCCGGAAGCCTTTCGTCCCGACGATGTAGGCGAGCGGCTCGCGGCGCAGGCGACGGCGCACCAGTTCGCCATAGAGGCGAGCAACCGCAGGCGGGAGTGGGCCGGCCGGGTCGGCGGCCAGGCTGGCGCGTCCGCGGCCACTTGCGTTCGCCAGCAGAAGCTCGGCGTCGAGGCGTGCCTCGGGCACGCCCGCCGCTACCAACGCGTCGGTCGCCGCAGCAAGCGCGTCGCCGACCGTCGCCGCCCCGGTTGTCCCCCGGGCGGTTCCGGCCTCGGCGGCGTTCACGCCACCGCGGCGGCCTCCAGCCGCCGCCGCTTCTCCTCGGCCGAGAGGGCGTTGGTGAACTCCTCCAGCTCGCCGCCCAAGACGCCGTCGAGGTTGTGGGAGGTGTGCTTGATCCGGTGGTCGGTGACCCGGCCCTGGGGGAAGTTGTAGGTGCGCACCTTCTCGGCCCGCTCGCCGCTGCCGACCTGGGCCTTGCGCTCGGAGGCGATCTGCGCCTGCTGTTCGGCGATCTGCTGCTCGAGCAGCCGCGCCCGCAGCACCCGCATCGCCTTGTCGCGGTTCTGCAGCTGGGACTTCTCGTCCTGCATCGAGACGACGATGCCGGTCGGTTTGTGGGTGATCCG
>JAFDWF010000183.1 GCA_018268575.1 Actinomycetota bacterium | reverse complement strand
TTCGGCTCCGAGCTCGATCCGGAGACGCAGAAAGCGCTGACCCGGGGCGAACGGCTGGTCGAGCTGCTGAAACAGAAAGAGCGCGAACCGCTCGGCGTCGCCGACCAGGTCGCCTCGATCTACTCCGGTACCGGCGGCTACCTCGACCGGATCAAAGTCGAGCGGGTCTCCGAGTTCCTCGGCGACCTGCGGGTGCGCCTGCACTCCGACGAGAAGGCGCTGCTCGACCGGATCACCGAGACCGGCAAGCTGGAGGAGGCCGACGAGGAGGCGCTGGGCAAGGCGATCGCCGCCTTCGTCGACGACTTCGGCGCCGATTTCGACGAGAAGGGCGAACCGATCGAGGCGGGCGAGCTTGGTCACTCCGGCTCGACTGCGAAAGCGTCGAAAGCCGACGAGCAGCCGGAATCGGACGCTTCCGAGACCGAGACGCAGGACGAGACCGCGGAGGCCTCGGCGGCTTCCTAGTCGCCCCGGAGAACCGTCATGGCCTCGCAGAAGGAAGTCAAGAGTCGCATTGCGTCGATCAAGAACATCCAGAAGATCACGCGGGCGATGGAGATGGTCGCGGCGGCGCGCCTGCGCCGCTCCGAACAGCGGATCGCCGACCTGCGCCCCTACTCGGAGGGGATGCGCAAACTGACCCGGATCGCCTCGGCCCACGCCGGTGGCGTCCCCCGCGTCCCGGTGCTCGCCGAGCGCGAGAACGTGCAGAAGGTCGGCATCGTCCTCGTCACCGGCGACCGCGGCCTGGCCGGCGCCTTCAACTCGAACATCATCCGCGAGGGCATGCGCTCCGCCGCCCGGGTCCGCGAGGAGGGGGCGGAGCCCTCGTTCTCGGTCGTCGGCCGCAAGGGCGTCTCGGCGCTGACCTTCCGCAAGCAGGAGCTGGCGGGCGAATACGTCGGCTTCACCGATCGGCCCTCGTTCGCCGACGCGCGTGAGATCGGCGAGGCGCTGACCGCGCGCTACGTCGACGAGGAGGTCGACCGGGTCGAGCTGATCTACAACCGCTTCGTCTCGCCGCTGACCCAGTACGTCTGGCGCCAGACCCTGCTGCCGCTGCAGCAGGCCGAGGTGGTCGGCGAGGGCGCCGAGGAGGAGGAGCAGGAAGAGGAGGTCGAGTCGACCGACTCGGGCGTCGACCAGTCCCGCTCGGAGTGGTTCTTCGAACCCGATGCCGAGGAGCTGCTCGGCCGGCTGATCCCCGAGTACGTGACGATCTCGGTCTACCGGGCGCTGCTCGAGTCGGCCGCCTCGGAGCTCGGCGCGCGGATGACGGCGATGCGCAACGCGGCCGAGAACGCGGAATCGATCAACGACGAACTTACCCTGGAGATGAACCGCGCCCGCCAGGCGGAAATCACCCAGGAGATCCTCGAGGTCGTCGCCGGCGCCGAGGCGCTGAGCTAGCGACGCAGGCCACCCGACACGACAATTCTCGAAGACCAGGAAAAGGATTCAGATCAAATTGGCTGAGAACGGCAACGGCAACGGAGCAGGGCAGAACATCGGTCGCGTCGAGCAGGTCACCGGAGTGGTGATCGACGCGCTCTTCCCCGATGGGCTGCCGGAGATCTACTCGGCGATCGTGATCGAGAGTCGCGGCAACGACGAGGGGGACAACACCGAACTGGTCTGCGAGGTTCAGCAGCACCTCGGCGACGACCGCGTCCGCGCGGTCGCCATGGACGCCACCGACGGGGTGCAGCGCGGCGACAAGGTCCTCGACACCGGCGGCCCGATCAGCGTCCCGGTCGGCGACGTCACCCTGGGCCGGATCTTCAACCTGCTCGGCGAGCCGATCGACAACGGCGACGAGGTCGCCGGCGACGTCGAGCGCTGGCCGATCCACCGTCCCGCCCCGAAGGCCTCCGACCTGACCCCGACGCAGGAGATCCTGGAGACCGGGATCAAGGTCATCGACCTGCTTGCGCCGTACGCCAAAGGCGGCAAGGTCGGGCTGTTCGGCGGTGCCGGCGTCGGCAAGACCGTGCTGATCCAGGAGCTGATCCGCAACATCGCCGAGGAGCACTCCGGCCTCTCCGCCTTCGTTGGCGTCGGCGAGCGCTCGCGCGAGGGCAACGACCTC
>JAFDWF010000182.1 GCA_018268575.1 Actinomycetota bacterium | reverse complement strand
GAATACCGCAAGCACATCGAGAAAGATCCGGCCCTCGAACGCCGCTTCCAACCCATCGTCGTACAGCAACCAACCGTCGAAGACACCATCTCGATTCTCCGTGGCTTGAAAGAACGCTACGAATCGCATCATGGCGTCCGCATTCTCGACGATTCACTGATCGCCGCGGCGACACTGTCCGACCGCTACATCGCCGACCGCTTCCTGCCCGACAAGGCGATCGACCTGATCGACGAGGCCGCCTCGCGGCTGAAGATCGAGATCGACTCGGTGCCGACCGAGATCGACGAGGTCGCGCGGCGGATCCAGCAGCTGGAGATCGAGCGCGAGGCGCTGAAGAAAGAGACCGACGACGCCTCCAAGGCGCGCCTCGAGGCGCTCGAGGAGGACCTGTCGAACCTGCGCGAGCAGGAGACCGAGCTGCGGGCCCGCTGGCAGAACGAGAAAGAGCCGATCGAGGACATCAAGACGACCAACGCCGAACTCGAGGAGGCGCGGGTCAAGGTCGAGCAGGCGCAGCGTGAGGGCGAGCTTCAGCAGGCCGCCGAACTCCAATACGGGCTGATCCCGGAGCTGGAGAAGCAGCTGGCCGACGCGGAGGCGCGCCTCGCCGAGGTGCACGCGGGCGATGGCGGCACGATGCTCGCCGACGAGGTGACCGACGAGGACGTCGCCGAGGTGGTCGCCAAATGGACCGGGATCCCGGTCAGCCGGCTGATGGAGGGCGAGGTGGAGAAGCTGATCCAGATGGAGGAGCGCCTCCACGACCGGGTGATCGGCCAGGACGAGGCGATCTCGGCGGTCTCGAACGCCCTGCGCCGCTCGCGGGCGGGGCTCTCGGACCCGGCGCGGCCGATCGGCTCGTTCCTCTTCCTCGGCCCGACCGGGGTCGGCAAGACCGAGCTGGCGAAGGCACTGGCCGAGTTCATGTTCGACACCGACCAGGCGATCGTCCGGCTCGACATGTCGGAGTACATGGAGAAGCACACGGTCTCGCGGCTGGTCGGGGCGCCCCCCGGCTACGTCGGCTACGAGGAGGGCGGCCAGCTGACCGAGGCGGTGCGCCGGCGCCCCTACGCGGTGGTGCTGCTCGACGAGATCGAGAAGGCGCACCCCGACGTCTTCAACACCCTGCTCCAGATCATGGACGACGGGCGGTTGACCGACGGCCAGGGGCGCACGGTCAGCTTCACCAACACGGTCCTGATCATGACCTCCAACGTCGGCTCGGACCGGATCGTCGGCGACCAGGTCGACGAGGGGATCCGCGAGGCGATCGAAGAGGTGCTGGCGGCGACCTTCAAGCCCGAGTTCCTCAACCGGATCGACGACACGGTGATCTTCCACCGGCTCTCGAAGGCCGACATCGGCCGCATCGTCGAGCTGCAGGTGAGCCAGCTGGTCGGCCGGGTGGCGGAGCGCGGCATCACGATCGACCTCACCGACGACGCCCGCACCCTGCTCGGCAACCTCGGCTACGACCCGGTCTACGGCGCCCGGCCGCTGAAGCGGGTGATCCAGAAGCAATTGGTCGACAAGCTGGCGCTGAAGATCCTCGAGGGCGAGTTCGGCGAGGGCGACACGGTGCGGGTGGATACCGCGGAGGGCGAGCTGACGTTCGAGCGGGCCGCGGCAGGGGCTCCGGCGGCGGCGTAACGCGGTCGCCGGTCGCGGGCGGACCGAGCTGGCGCCCGGGGGTAAGGGACCCGGCCTTCTCGGAGGCGACCCGGGCAGGCTGTGGCCGCCTCCGAGAAGGCCGGGATTCGGGGAGACGGCAGAGGGTCCTACGCTCCGCTGTTTCTTATGCCGGGATGGTGGGCATGAGGAACAGCGGAAGGAGGGTG
>JAFDWF010000181.1 GCA_018268575.1 Actinomycetota bacterium | reverse complement strand
CGGACCAAGCGGGGCAAGGACGCAGGCCGGCCGAATAGCAGCGCTATTCGGCCGGCCGAGGACGCCGCACCGCGCAGTGTGTCCGCCGCCGCCAGACGTGTGCGGGGCATTCTGAAAGGGGCTCTTAACGGCGTACTGCAGCCCGGGGATCCCCGCGCGGATCTGCTCGTCCAGCGAGTGGACGATCGGGTGGAGATCCGGCATCACCCGCGAGGTCCAGCGCTCGATCTCGCCGTGGCCCTCCGCCGGCTGCGGCGGTTTGCGCGCGGAGGTCGGTTTTTTCTGCATTGCCATGTCGGGTTCCCTTTCTAGCTAGGCTCGGCGCCGATGTCAGAGGCCGCGCACAAGTTCTACGTCACCACGCCGATCTACTACGTCAACGCGGAGCCGCACCTCGGGCACGCGTACTCGACCTTGGCCGCGGACATCCTCGCGCGGCACCATCGGCAGCGGGGCGGTGACGTCTTCTTCCTCACCGGCACCGACGAGCACGGGGAGCCGATCGAGATCGCGGCGGCGCGGGAGGGGATCTCGCCGGCCGAGCTGGTCGACCGCAACGCGGTCAAGTTCGAGGAGCTCGGGCCGATCATCGACGCCACCAACGACTTCTTCATCCGCACCTCCGATCGGCGCCACGAAGCGGTGGTCGCCGAGATCATGCAGCGCGTCTACGACAACGGCTGGGTGCGCAAGGGCACCTACGAGGGCTGGTACTGCCCCCGCTGCGCCGACTTCAAAACCGAGCGCGAGGTGGCGGCGGGGAACACCTGCCCGATCCACGAGATCCCCCTGGACTGGGTCGAAGAGGAGAACTGGTTCTTCGAGCTCTCCAAGTTCCAGGGCCGGCTCGAAGCCCTTTATGAGGAGCAGCCCGACTTCGTCGTCCCCGACTTCCGCCGCAACGAGGCGGTCGCCTTCATCAAGGGGGGCCTGGAGGACGTCTCGCTCTCGCGTCCGACCCTGAAATGGGGGCTGCCGCTCCCCTGGGACCCCGAGCAGCGGATGTACGTCTGGTTCGACGCCCTCCTCAACTACGTCACCGCGCTCACCTTTGCCCGCCCCGGCGAGGACCTGACCGAGCGCTACTGGCCTGCCGACCTGCACGTGATGGCGAAGGACATCCTCAAGTTCCACGCGGTGATCTGGCCGGCGCTCTGCATGGCCGCGGGACTGGAGCCGCCGCGCCGGATGGTCATCCACGGCTTCCTCCTGATGGGCGAGAAAAAGATGTCGAAGAGCCTCGGCAACGTGCTCGATCCCTTCGAGGTGATCGACCGCTTCGGGGCCGACGCGCTGCGCTTCTACCTCTTCCGCGAGGTCAGCTTCGGCCAGGACGGCTCGATCTCGACCCAGGGCTTCGAGGCGCGCTACGAGACCGAGCTCGCCAACGACTACGGCAACCTCGCCAGTCGCTCACTGGCCATGGTCGCGCGCTACCGCGCCGGGACGGTGCCGGAGGGGCAGGTCGACGCGGTCCTGGCCGAGGACTTCGAAGGCACCCTCGATCGCCTCTGCGAGCTGATCGACCGGGCCGAGCTGAGCCAGGCGCTGGAGGTGATCTGGGCGTTGGTCCGGCGCCTCAACCGCTACGTCGAGGAGACCTCACCCTGGGTCCTCGCCAAGGACGAGGCCGACCCCGCCCGCCTCGACGAAGTCCTCTACAACCTGATCGAGGGCCTGCGCGTCGTCACCCTGATGCTGGTCCCCTACCTGCCTGCGACGGCAGAGGTGCTGTTGGCAGCCTTGGGGGAGGAGGGGCGCGGCCTGGCCGAGCTCGGCGCGCGCGGCGGCGGCCAGGCGGTCGAGCGGATCCAGCCGCTCTTCCCGAAGATCGAGGCGCCGTCGTAGGGGCGATTCGCGGGGAGCTCCGGCGGGACGGGGAAGGGACCCGGCCTTCCCGGAGGCGACCCTGGCAGGCTGTGGCCGCCTCCGAGAAGGCCGGGTCATGGGAGGACGGCGGACACGCCGGTCCTCCCTCCGCTGTTCCTTATGGCCCCGTGGGGGCCATAAGGAACAGCGGAGGGTGCCGCGGGGGTCCGTCACGGAGACGCCGGGAACCAAGCGGGTGACGTGAGGGAGACGTCACGGGTTCCACGCTTCCTCCACGGTCACAGAGACGTGACCACGGTCTGACCCCACCATGGTGTGGTGGATCCACGCAGCGCGAGATGGGCCTCCGAAACCCCCCGCGAAGG
>JAFDWF010000180.1 GCA_018268575.1 Actinomycetota bacterium | reverse complement strand
GCGACGCCCGCCGGGAGGCGCTGCCACACTGGCTCGACCACTACAACGGGCGACGCTCCCACTCCGCACTCGGCCACCGGCCTCCGATCGAGCGCGTTCGGGACGTCTTGGGGTTCGACAGCTAGCGTGGGTTGGGATGGCGAGCGATGCGACCACGCGCGAGAGCGCCTCGACCCCGCGAGGTGAGACCGCGGGCGGCATCCGCGGCAATCCGGCGATCCCGGTGGCGATGGTGCTCGGGTCGATCTCCTCGGTCCAGTGCGGCGCGGCGCTGGCGACGACGCTCTTCGGCACGGTTGGGCCGGCAGCCGCGGTCTTCCTGCGGACGGCGTTCGCGGCGCTGATCCTGCTCGCCGTCGCGCGCCGCGACGTGGCCCGGGTGCGGCGCGGCGACCTGCCCGAGATCGCCCTCTTCGGCGTGACGCTGGGGGCGATGAACCTCTGCTTCTACGAGGCGCTCGACCGGCTACCGCTGGGCGTCGCCGTGACCTTCGAGTTTGTCGGGCCGCTGGCGGTCGCCGTATTCGGCTCGCGGCGGCGGCACGATCTGATCTGGGCCGGGCTGGCGGCGGCCGGGATCGTGCTCTTATCAGGCGACTTCGGCGGCGGCTCGATCGATCCCCTCGGCGCCGCGCTGGCGCTCGTCGCGGGCGGCTTCTGGGGTGTCTACATCCTGCTCAGCGCGCGGATCGGCGGGCGCTCGGAGGGCCTTGGCGGGCTGGCCGTCGCGATCGGGTTCTCGGCGCTGCTGCTGAGCCCGGTGGGGCTGGCGACGGGCGCCGGCGGGATCGGCTCGGCCGGAGTGTTGGCGCGCGGCCTAGCGATCGGCCTGCTCAGCTCGGCGGTGCCCTACGCGCTGGAGATCGAGGCGCTGCGGCGGCTGCCGAACGCGGTGTTCGGGGTGATGATGAGCCTCGAGCCCGCGGTTGCTGGGCTGGTCGGGTTCGTCGCCCTGGGGCAGGGCCTGAGCTGGAGCGAAGCCGTGGCGATCGCCCTGGTGGTCGCCGCCAGCGCCGGCGCGCTGCGCTCGGCGGCGGCGCCGACGCCGCTCGACGGATAGGGGAGCTGTCGCCCGCGCGAGGGACGGGGCCGGATGAATCGGAGCTCGGGCGTCCCGGAGGCGACCCGGGCAGGCCGTGGCCGCCTCCGGGACGCCCGGGACGGGGCTTTGCGTGGGGTTCGGCCACAGGGACGGCCCGTCGACATGGGGGACGGGGCGTCCGTCACGGAG
>JAFDWF010000017.1 GCA_018268575.1 Actinomycetota bacterium | reverse complement strand
CGGCGGGATCCCCGCCGGATCATGGTCGGTCGGTGACGAAGACCCGACGATCGCAGGGAAGGCGTATGCCTTCACGTGGAGGTTCGGAGGCCCCGTCTCGCGCTGCACGCAGCGTCTCTGTGACCGTGAAGGAAGCGTGGAACCCGTGACGTCTCCCTCACGTCTCCCTCGCACTTCCCGGCGTCTTCGTCACGGACCCCGCGGCACCCTCCCTCCGTAGGACCTGCGCCGTCCTCCCAAGACCCGGCCTTTTCGGAGGCGGCCACAGCCTGCCAGGGCCGCCTCCGAAAAGGCCGGGTCCCTCACCCGGGCGCCAGCCGGCAACGGCCCCGTCCCTCGGCATCCCTACCGCCCGTCGATCGGCCAGCGGGCCTGGACCTTGCCGGCCTCGACCAAGATGAGCTGATCGGCCAGGTGGGCGACGGTGCAGACATGGTTGGGGATGACCGCGACGACGTCGCCGAGGCTCGGTGCGGGGGCGCCCTCGGGGACCGGCACTACCGCGTGGTAGTCGAACACCCGCGTGACCCGCAGCTCCGGGTAGCGGGCCAGGAGGCCGTGCCCCGGGAGCCACTCCGGCCGGTCGCGGCCGAGGGCCTTGGCGCCCGCGTCGAGGACGAGCTGGCCGGGCACCGCGGTGCTGACCACCGTGGCCGCGACCGCCAGGGCGACGTCGGCGTTGCTCGCCGCCCCGAGGGCGACCTGTTGGAGATCGTGGAAGACGTAGGTGCCGGGCCGCAGCTCGGTGAGGCCGTCGGCGGGGTGCGGTGCGGTCGGCGTCGAACCGCCGCTGACCACGGGCGAGTCGTGGCCGGCGGCGGCGAGCGAGGCGACGGCGGCGCGCAGGGCAGCAGCCTGATCGGCGGCCGCTCGGGGCGGCGCGGCGGGCGAGGCGTAGGCGTGGCCGGGGTAGGTGAACACGCCGGCGACCTCGAGCCCCTGCCCTGCCGCAGCGACGGCCAGGTCACCGGCCCGCTCGGGTTGGACGCCGGAGCGATGGTGTCCGCAATCGACCTCGATCAGGACCCGCAGCGGACGGCGAGAGCCGGCTACCGCGGCGGCGAGCCGCTGCGCCGCCGCGGGCCCGTCGAGCCCGACCGTCAGCCGCGGCCCTTCGTGCAGGGCGCGCAATCGCGGCGCGGTCGCGGCGTCGACCCAGAGCGGCGAGGCGATCAGGAGATCGTCGAAGCCGGCGACGGCGAAGCGCTCGGCCATCCCCAGGGTGCCGACGGTCAACCCGTCCGCCACCGCCTCCAGCTGCATCCCCGCCAGCGCGGTCGAGCTGTGCGTCTTCACGTGCGGGCGCAGGCGGATCCCGGCGATTGCGGTCCGCGCCCTGGCCGCGGCGAGGTTCTCGCGCAGGGTCGGCAGGTCGACCACCGCGCAGGGCGTCCGCAGGCCCGCGGGGAGATCGACCAGCCCGTCGGCGAACCGCTCGGCGGAAGGTTGAGAAACCGGTTTCATACATCGAAGCTACCAGACCTCGCGAGCCGACCGGCGCCGGGATCCCCCAGGGCTCTCGATCGCGCGCGGACGCTCGGAAGCTCTCGATCGCGGCCCGCCGCCCTCGCGAGCTCCCGCCCGCCCTCGGGCCTCCCTCGCCCGGACCGCGCCGCCGCTACCGGGGCGCTGTGGTCGACTCGCGCTCGATCACCTTGGGCGCGTAGTCGAGCACCCTGGAGGCGCTGGTGCCGCCGAGGATCTGCTCGATCACCGCGTCGACCGCCGCCGCGCCGAGCCCTTCGGTCGGCATCTGCACGGTGGTCAGGGCCGGGCTGAGGAAGGCGGCCAGCGGCGTCTCGTCGGCGGTGATCACGGAGAGGTCGGACGGCACGTCGAGGTCGTGCTGGTAGGCCATCCGCATGACGCCCACCGCCTGGACCAGCGCCGCGGTGAAGATCGCGGTCACGTCGGGGTGCTGCTCGAGCAGGGAGGCCGCGGCATGCGCGCCGCCGTCCTCGGAGAGGCTGCCTTCGACGATCAGGTCGTCGTCGAGCCCCAGCTCCTTCGCCGCTTTGCGGAAGCCGGCGGAGAGGCGCCGGGTGGAGTCGAGGCGCCCGGCGCCGGCGACGTGGGCGATCCGCGTGTGGCCGAGCTCGGTCAGGTAGGTGAGCGCGGCGCGGCTCGCCAGCGCTTCGTTGAGGATCACGTTGTGCCCGCTGCCGCGGACGCCGCGGTTGACGAACACGTGCGGGATCCCGCGGGTCCGCAATGTCGCGACCAGCGGGTGCCGAGGTTGCGCCGAGGCCACCATGACGCCGTTGATCCGCCCCGTCTGGACAAGGCGCTCGACCGTCTTGGCGGTTTCGCGGGGGACGAGGTCCTCGGAGGTGAAGACGGTGAAATCGCGCTCCATCGCCCGCTGCACCGCGCCGCGGATGACGCCGGCGAAGAACGCGTTGGTGAGGTCGGGGATCAGCAGGCTGAGCACGCCGGTGTCGGCGCGGGTCAGCCCGCGGGCGGCCGCGTGGGGGCGGTAGCCGAGGCGCTCGGCGGCGTCGTGGATGCGCTGGCGTACCTCCGCCCGGGCGCGCAGGCCGGGATGGTCGTTGAGCACCCGGGAGGCCAGCGACTTCGAGACTTCCGCCTCTTTGGCCACGTCGACGAGGCGCACGCGCGCCGGCGCGCCCGTTCGCTCCCCGGCACCGTTCGAGTTCTGGGCCATCCGCCTGGGAGCTTAACGCCGCGATGCCGGCGTCAGAGGGTGCGCCCGGGCCGCGGACCGAGCGCCGAGCCGCCCGAGCGGTACTCGCGCGGGGGCTCGCCGGTCAGCGCCCGGAAGCGCCGCGAGAAGTGGTACTCGTCGGCGAACCCGAGCACCTGGGCGATCGCCGCGTGGGTCATCTGGGTGCCCCGCAGCAGGTCCCGGGCCGCCTCGACCCGCTGCTCGTCGCGGTAGCGACCGGGCGCGACGCCGAGCTCACGGGTGAAGCGCCGGCGGAACGTCTCGTAGGGCAGGCCGCAGGCGGCGGCGACGCCGGCCAACGAGAGGTCGGCGGTGAGGTCCGCCGCGAGCAGGCGCCGGCCGCGCTCGATCGGGTCCTCGTCCGCCTCGCCGCCGGCCGCGTCGCCGCCGAGCAGGGCGCTGAGCAGGAGCAGGAACCGGAGCAGCTCCTCGAGCGCCGCCCGCGGCGTGCCGGGGGGCGGGGCGCCGATCGCCGCGCGGATCCGCGCGATCCACGGCTCCGGCGCGCCGACGTGCCGCACCGGCTGCTCGCTGCCGGGGATCCCGGCGGCGAAGAAGAGGTCGAAGATCGGCCCCTCGAAGATGACGAAGGCCTCGCTCCAGGTACCGTCGTCGTCGGGCCCGTACCAGTGGCGAGCGCCGGGACGGACGACGATCACGTCGCCGGCCCCGACCTCCTGGCGCCCCGACGGATCGCGATACCAGCCGTGGCCGGCGAAGACGAGGACCAGCGCGTAGGCGTCGATCCGGCGCCAGGGGCGCTCCGGCATCGCCCCCTCGCGGGGCGAGATGACGGCGACGCGGACGCGACCGAACGACATCGCCGGGGCACCGGCGCGAAGCACGACCGTTTCGTCCGCAACTGCCGCCACTTTGGTCTGGAGAGTAGGATAGAAACCGGTTTCCTGCAATACTCCCGGGCGTCCCGATGCCGACCCTCGAATCCCCAGCGACCCACCGACCGCAGGGCGACACCCTCTTCGTCGCCGGTGGATGGCGGGCTGCCGCGAGGAGCTACGAGCGGGTCGATCCGTCGCGGCCCGAGCGCGCCACCGGTACCTTCGCCGCGGCCACCGTCGCCGACGTGGACGCGGCCTACGCCGCCGCCGCGGCGGCCGCACCGGCCTGGGCGGCGACCCCCGCGCCGGCCCGCGCCGAGCTCCTGCGGCGGGCCGCGGAGGGGCTGGGCGCCCGCAGCGAGGAGGCGGCGCGCCGGCTCACCGCCGACATGGGCAAGGCGATCGGCGACGCCCGCGCCGAGGTGCGCCGTGGCGCCGCCATCCTGCGCTACTTCGCCGGCGAGCTCGAACAGCCGATCGGCGAGACCTACGCCGGCGCCGACCCCGCCACCGCGCTCTCGACGATCGAGCAGCCGCTGGGCGTGGCCTGCGTGATCACGCCGTGGAACTTCCCCGTCGCGATCCCGCTCTGGAAGATCGCGCCGGCGATCGGGTTCGGCAACGCCGTCGTCTGGAAGCCGGCCGAGGCGGCGTCGGGAAGCGCCGTGCTGCTGACCGAGGTCCTCGCCGAGGCCGGGCTCCCGGCGGGCGTGCTCAACCTGCTCACCGGCCACGGGTCGGAGCTCTCCGCCGCCCTGACCGGCGACCGACGGCTGGCGGCGCTCACCTTCACCGGCTCCGGCGCGGTGGGGACGCGGCTGCGGCAGGCGGTCGCCGACCGCAACGTCAAGGTGCAGCTCGAGTTGGGCGGCAAGAACCCGGCGATCGTCCTCGCCGACGCCGACCTCGCCGACGCTGCCGTGCAGGTGACGCGCGGCGCGATGCTGGCGACCGGGCAGCGCTGCACCGCCACCAGCCGCGTCTACGTCGAGCGCGCCGCGGCGGACGAGTTCACCCGGCTGCTGGCCGACCAGGTGGAGCGGCTCGTCGTCGGCGACCCCTTCGACGAGGAGACCGAGGTCGGCCCGCTGGCGTCGGCCGAGCAGGCCGCCACGGTCGCCGAGTACTTCGCCCTCGCCCGCGCCGAGGGGGCGCGGGCGATCGCCGGCGACCTCGCGCCCGCCGCCGAGGGCTGCTTCGCGGTCCCCACCGTGGTCGCCGATGTGGCGGCGGACAGTCGCCTGGCGCGGGAGGAGATCTTCGGCCCGCTCCTCGTCCTCTTCGTCGTCGACGATCTCGACGCGGCTCTGCGGGCCGCCAACGACACCGACTTCGGCCTCTCCTCGGGGATCTTCACCCGCGACCTCGGCAAGGCGATGCGCTTCGTCGGCGAGACCCAATCCGGCCTCGTCTACGTCAACCGGGAGACGGCCGGGGTCGAACCGCACCTGCCGTTCGGCGGCGTCAAGGGCTCGAGCAGCCTCAGCCGCGAGCAGGGCAAGGCCGCCCGTCAGTTCTTCACCACGACCAAGACCGTGTACATGAGGTCCGTGTGAGGTGACCGAGAGGTTCGACTCGGTCGTCATCGGGGCCGGAGCGCTCGGCGCCAGCACCGCCTACCACCTGCTGCGCGAGGGCCAGAGCGTGGCGCTCCTCGATCGCGGTCGGGTGGTCTCCGAGACCTCCCCCCGAGCCGCCGGGCTGTCGATGCAGCTGCGGGACGACCTGATCTCGCCGATCGCCCGCCTCGCCGTCGCCAAGCTCCTCGCCTTCGAGGAGGAGACCGGGGTCCCGCTGAGAGTCCACCGGTCGGGCAGCATCAAGGTCGCCCGCGCCGACGCCGACGAGGCCCAGATCCACGAGGAGGTCCGCCGGGCGCGCGAGAACGGCCTCGAGCTCGACCAGATCAGCCCCGAGCGGGCGCACAGGCTGGCGCCCTGGTTCAACCCCGCGAACGCGAAGGCGATGTGGTTTGCCCCGGGCGACACCTACATGGAGCCGGGCGACCTCCCCAGCGCCTACGTCACCGCCTTCCGCGCCGGCGGCGGGAGCGTCCGCGAACACGCCGAGGTGACGGCGATCGGCAGCGACGCCGGCGGCGTCACCGGGGTCGAGTGTCGGGGCGGCGCGAGGATCGAGACCGGCGCGGTGGTGATCGCCGCGGGCGCCTGGTCACCGGTGGTGGCGGCGCTGGCCGACGCGGCGGTCCCGCTCTGGCCGGTCCGCCACCAGCTCTTCACCACCACCCGGATCGCGGGAGTCGACGACACGCAGCCCGCCGTGCGAATCATGGACACCCGGACCTACACCCGTCCCTACGACGGCGGCCTGATGTTCGGCGGCTACGAGGTGGACCCGCTGACCACGGACCTGCGCACGGAGGGCCCGGCCTTCGCGATCGCGACGATGCCGCTCGACGGCGCGCCGCTGCGGGAGATGCTGGCGATGGTGAGCGAGGAGTTCCCGTCCCTGGCGACGGCCGAACGGCGGGAGCTGCGCGGCGGCCTCACCACGCTCGTCCCCGACGGGCGCTTCCTCGTCGGCAGCCTCGACCCGCTCGACGGCCTCTGGCTGATCAGCGGCTGCAACGTCGGCGGCCTCTCGACCTCCCCGGCGCTGGGCCACCACCTGGCGCACTGGATCGCGACCGACGAGCGCCCCGAGGAGCTGGCGCCCTTCGACCCGAACCGGTTCGGCGACACCTACCTCGACCAGGACAGCCTGCGCGAGGCCGCGGTCAGGACCTACACCCACAAGTACTCCAGCGAAGAGGTGGGTCATGGCGAGGTGGAGTAAGCAGGTGACCATCGACCAAGATCGCCAAGCCTGACCACCACGGCCATTTTCAGCGGACCGCGGGCGGCCTACGGTGTGCTTACAACCAGCAAACTGGAGGTGGACGAACAGTGCGAACCGATGTCAACGACGCGCAGTTGAAGCAGTACCAGGAGGATGGCTTCCTGATCATGGAGGAGTTCCTCGATGCCGAGGAGCTCGCCCGCTGGCGCAGCGCCATCGCGGCGGCCGCGGCGGCCCGCGCCGAGAATCCCGACGGCAAGTCGAACCTCGGGGACGACGAGTACTACCGCAGCGTGTTCACGCAGCTGAGCGGCCTGCGGCGGCTCAGCCAGGACGTCGAGGAGCTGCTGCTCGACCCGCGGATCGGCGAGCTCGCCGCGCGACTCGCCGGCACCGAGGGGGTGCGCCTGTGGAACGACCAGGCGCTGTTCAAGCCGCCGTTCGGCAACCCGACCGCCTGGCACTTCGACATGCCGAAGTGGTCGTTCGACGACGCCCGGGCGCTCACCGTGTGGGTCGCGCTCGAGGACGCCACGCTGGAGAACGGGTGCATGTGGTACGTGCCCGGCTCGCAGAAGACGGCGCGGATCGAGTCGATCCCGCTCGGCCCCAACCTCGGCGCCGTCTTCGACGGCTACCCGGAGTGGCGCGAGGTGGAAACCGTCCCCGCCGTCCTCCCCGCCGGCGGCGCCGTCTGGCACGGCGGCCTCACCGCCCACGGCGCGGGCGCCAACATGACCGCCCGGCCCCGCGACGCGATGACCTGCGCCTACATGCCGCTCGAGGTCACCTACAACGGTCGCCGCGACGACTACGTGATCTCCGAGGAGTACGCGGCGCGGCTGGCGGTCGGCGATCGGCTCGACGACGCCGAGGTCTTCCCGGTCGTCTGGCAGCGCGACTGAGCGGCGGGCGCCGCTGAGCGGGTGCCCGCCCGGGTGCCCGCTCAGCGGCCCGCGGACCGGCGCGCCCGAGCCCAGGCCTCGAACTCGGCGCGGCGCGAATCGGCCAACGGGTAGAGGTCGGCGATCGGCTCGCCGGCGCGGACCCGCTCCAGGGCGAAGGTCTCGGCCTCCTCCTGCGCGGCGGCGTCGCGGGCGACCTCGGCGGCGAGCGCCGACGGGATCACGACGACGCCCTCGGCGTCGCCGACGACGATGTCGCCGGGCGCCACGTAGACCTCCGCGCAGCCGATCGGGACGTCGAGGTCGACCGGGTGGTGGAGCACCGAGGAGGTCGTCGCGTGCGGGGCGCGGTAGTAGGCGGGCAGATCCAGCGAGGCGAAGCCGGGGCTGTCGCGAAGGCCGCCGTCGGTGACCAGCCCGGCGGCGCCGCGGCGGCCGATCCTGGTGGCGATGATGTGCCCGAAGGAGGCGGCGCCGACCTGGCCGCGCGCGTCGATCACCAGCACGTCCTCGGCGCCGACGCTCTCGACCGCGATCCGCTGCAGGTCGCGGCTGTTGTCGTAGTCGACGTGGAAGCCGAGGTCCTCGCGGCTGGGGACGTAGCGGATGGTGCAGGCGTAGCCGACCATGCGCAGGTCGGGGCGCGTCGGCCGCAGCCCGGCGAGGAACGTGCGCCGCAGCCCGCGCTTCAACAGCTGGGAGGTCAGCGTCGCGGTCGAGGTCGCGGCCAGCAGCGCCCTCGACTCCTCGTCCAGCGGGACCGGTCGGGTGAAGGAAGCCGGGTTGCTCATCCGGGCACCGCCATCACGACTCCGTCGCTGCGCGGGTCGCTCGCCGCGCCGGCGAGACCCGCCGCGTCGATCGCGATCGCACAGGCGTTGCCCATCCGACAGGCGGGCCAGCGGTGGGTGCGGAGGCGATGGCCGGCGGCCTCGATCGCGGCCAGCGCCTCGGCGCCGAAGTTGTCCTCGGCGTGGACGGCGTCGCCGTCGGGTTCGTCGGCCCGGTAGCGCCCGTGGAGGAGGCGCGGCGCGGCGATCGCCTCCTCCAGCCCGGCCCCGGCGAAGTGGCGGGAGAGGATCTGGGCGATCACCTGGGCCTGGCCGTCGCCGCCCGCCGTGGCAAGCGCGGCGCGGAGCGTCCCATCGCGGTCGTAGACCAGCGCCGGCATCAGCGTGTGCAGCGTCCGCCGCCGCGGCCCGATCCGGTTGGGATGGCCGGGCGCGGTGGCGAAGTAGGCGCCCCGGTTCTGCAGGACGATGCCGGTGCCGGGCACGGTGACGGCGCTGCCGAAGCTCCAGTAGACGCTCTGGATGAGGACGCAGGTGCCGCCGTCGACGTCGCGGGCCGCGAGCGCGATCGTGTCCCCCCGCAGATCGGTCGCGAGCGGCGCGGGGCCGGCCGCGCCGCGCTCGCCAAGGGCGGCGATCTCCCCCGGATCGATGCCGCGATCGAGGCGCTCGGCCCGTGCCAGCTCCTCGTCGCGGACCCGGAAGGCGGCCCGCTTGGCGCGCAGGAAGGCCTCGCACCAGGGCCCGCTACCCGGCGGCAGGGACTCCTGCTCGAGCAGGCCGAGGAGGATCAGCATCGTCGCCCCCTGGCTGTTCGGCGGCACGGTGACGAGCTCGCGGCCGCCGACCCGCGCCCGGGCCAGCGGGACCGTCCGGGCCTCGTAGCGGGCCAGGTCGGCGGCCTCGAGGCCATCGGGGTCGACTTCGGTGCGGGCCGCGATCCGCCGGCCGAGCTCCCCCTCGTACATCACCCGCGGCCCGTCGACCGCGATCCGCTCCAGCGAGCGCGCCAGGTCGGGGAAGCGGGTCGACTCGCCGACCGCGGGGACCTCGCCGTCGCCCAGGAAGACCCGCGCCGACTCGGGGTCGGCGGCGAGGGCCGGGCGCTCGGGGAGCACCCACTCGCGCGCCTTCGCGGTCATCGCCACGCCGCCATCGGCGAGCGCGACGGCGGGCGCGAGCAGGTCGGCCCACGGCAACCGACCGAAGCGCTCGTGCAGCAGGCGCCAGCCGTCGACGGCACCGGGGACGGTGACCGCGGCGGGCCCGCGGCGAGGCATCCCGCCCGCCGCGTGGAGGCGGTCCGGGTCGACGCGACCCGCGGCCGGCCCGCTCGCGTTGACGGCGACCGGCCCGGCCCCGTCGCCGGCGTCGAGGAGGGCGAACAGGTCGCCGCCGATCCCGCACATGTGGGGCATCGCGACGCCGGCGACGGCGTTCGCGGCGATCGCCGCGTCGGCCGCCGAGCCGCCCGCGGCGAGGGCGCCGGCGCCGGCCTCGGCAGCCGCCGGGTGCGGCGCCGTGACCAGCCCTCCGCTCATGAGGTGACCTTGCCGGTTCCGCCGAGGTAGGACCAGGCGGCGACGTGGTTGACCGAGAGGCCGCCGTCGAGGACCACCAGCTGGCCGGTCAACGAGGTCATGCTCGTCGCCAGCGCGAGGACCGCCTCGGCCACCTCCGCCGTGGTGACCAGCCGCTTCAGCGCGGTGGCGTCGGTCAACCGCTGGTACCAGTCCTCGATGTGCTCCCACTCGGCCGCGTTGCGCGGGGTCACCACGTCGCCCGGCGCGATCGCGTTGATCCGGATGCCCTCGGCGCCGAGCGGTCCCGCCAAGGCGCGGACCATCCCCACCAGGCCCGCCTTCGCGGCCGAGTAGGCGACCAGCCCGGTGGAGAGCAAGGCGTCGGTCGAGGAGACGACGGAGATCGATCGATCACCCTCGGCGCGGCGCAGCGCCGGCAGCGCCGCCCGCACGGTGATGAAGGCGCTGGTCAGGTTCTGCTCCACCGAGGCCCGCCAGGCGTCGATCGGCAGCATCGCCGGGTCCTCGTTGCGCTTCTCCGCCGCCAGCGCGCCGCCGGCGACGCAGACGATGTGCTGGAGCTCGTCGATCGACCCGAGCGCCCCTTCGACCGCCTCGCAATCGAGCAGATCGACGACCACCGGCAGGTGGCCGTCGACGCTGTCGCCCGGGTCGCGATCGAGGCCGATCGCGTCGAGGCCCGCCTTGCGGAACGCCGCGACGGTGGCGCTGCCGATCCCTCCTGCCGAACCGGTGATCAAAACCTTCTTCATCCATCCTCCCTTCCGGCGAGCGCCGACCCCGGGGGGAGGTGGGCGATCGCCTCGATCTCGACGAGAATCCGGTCGCTGAGCCCGGCGACGACGGTCGTCCGCGCCGGATAGGGCGGGCTGAAGACCTCGGCGTAGACCTCGTTGAAGCCGGCGACGTCGGCGCGGTCAGCGACGAAGGCGCCGATCCTGGTGATGTCGGCGAGGCCGCAGCCGGCCGAGCGCAGGCAGCGCTCGAGGTTCGCGATCGTCTGGCGGGTCTGGGCGCGGATCTCCTCGCCGACGACCTGACGGTCCGGGTCGAAGGCGACCTGGCCGGACACGTAGACCGTCTCGCCGGCGACGACGACGGCGGCGTACGGCGCCACCGGGGGCGCCACGCCCTCCGGCACCGGATGCTCGAAGCGCTCACTCATCGGCCACCTCGGCGAGCGCGGGCTCGGGGCGGCGCGCGGCGACGGTGGCGCTGGCCTGGGCCAGCGGCCGCACCTCGAGCAGGTCGACGTCGACGTGCGGCGGCCGCTCGACGGCGAAGGCGACCAGGTCGGCGATGTCCTCGGGCCGCAGCGGATCGAGGCCGCGGTAGACCGCCGCCGCCGCCTCGGCGTCGCCTTTGAAGCGCACCGCGGAGAACTCGGTGTCGACCATCCCCGGGGCGATCTCGGTGATCCGGATCGGCTCGCCGATCAGCTCCAGTCGCAGGATCCGGGTGATCGCCCGAACCGCATGCTTGGTGCCCGCGTAGCCGGCGCCGCCGGGGTAGACCTCGGCGCCCGCGATCGAGCCGACGTTGACGACGTGGGCGTGCCCGGCCCGCCGCAGCGCGGAGAGGAGGCCGCGCGTCACCGCGAGCAGGCCGAGCACGTTGGTCTCGAACATCACCCGGACGTCCTCGAGGTCGATCGCCTCGATCCGGTCGGCGCCGAGCGCCAGGCCGGCGTTGTTGACCAGCACCTCGACCGGCCCGGACGCCGCGGCCGCCGCGACGAATGCCTCGACGCTCTCGGTCGAGCGCACGTCGAGGCGGTGGGCGTCGCCGCCGAGCCGCGCCGCCAGCTCCCGCACCCGCTCCACCCGCCGGGCGCCGAGCACGACCCGGTAGCCGGCGGCGGCAAGGCGCTCGGCGACGGCGGCGCCGATCCCGCTGGAGGCGCCGGTGATCACCGCGACCGGGCGCCGGGCGGCAGCCTCGCGCGGCTCCGGCGCGGTCCGCGACCAGAGGACCATGTCGCGGCGCGAGTCGCCGACCGTGGTGTGCGAGCGCTGCACGCCCTCGCGCGCGAACCCGGCCCGCCTGGCGACCCGGTTGGACGCCTCGTTGTCGAGCTCGGCGTGGACCTCGAGGCGGGCGAGCCCGAGCGCCGCCAGCGCCCAGTCGCTGGCGGCGACCACGGCCCGGCTGGCGAAGCCGCGACGGCGGAAGGCGGGGAACGTCCAGTAGGAGATCGCCCCGCGGCGGTCCTCGCCGACGCGGACCTCGACCCCGCCGGCGAGCTCGCCCGAGGCGGCGTCGCGGACGGCGAAGGCGTAGCTGCCGCCATCGTCCTCCCAGCTTTCCCGCCGGCGCCCGATCGCGGCCGTCACCGTCGCCGCGGTCGAGCGCTCCGGGAACCAGCCGAACCGGCGCGCCTGCTCCTCGTCCTCGCCGGCCAGGCACGCCTCGACGTCGCCGAGCTCGAAGGCGTCGAGGACGACGGTGCCGTCGTCGATCCGCGGCGGCCTCATCGCAGCGCCACCCCCTGGCCGGCGCGGGCGCGGTCGAACAGGTCGACGGCGCCGATCTGCCCGCCTTTCAGCGCCACCTCGATCCCGTCGAGGCCGGGGACCCGGGAGCTGACCCGGCACACGGGCACCTCCGAGACGTCGCCGATCAGCTCGAAGGCGTCCACGTCCAGCCGCTGGAAGACGCTGCCGCAGGTATCGCCGCCGGCGACCAGCACGCGCCGCAGCGAGGTCTCGGCGGCGGTCGCGCCGAGCAGGCGCGCGAGCGCGTCGCCGATCTCTTCGCCGACCTTGACCACGCCGGTGCTCGGCGTGGCGCTCCCCGGATGGACGACGACGCTGCGGCCCGCCGCGATCGTCTCGACCACCTGGTCGAGGAGCTCCTCGCCGCCGTCGCGCCAGACTTCCGGCAGGGCGAAGGCGGCCCAACCGGCCCGGGTCGCGGCGCCGACCTGGCGGCGCGTGTCGGGCGAGGCGCTCCCGGCCAGCGCCAGCATCGCCCCGACCTCGCCGAGCTCGCCGACCGCCGGGACCGGGCCGCGCAGCTGGGTCGCGAGGCCGCGGCTGAGCCCGCCGGAGCCGACGACGAAGAGGGGGTCGGGACCGGCGTCCACCCAGATCGCGGCGCCGACCCGGACCAGGTCGGAGTCCTCGATCGCGTCGACGACGATCACGTCGCCCTCTTCGGCCGCGAGTCCGCGGCCGCCCCCGCCCCGCAGGCCGAGGAGGTCGAGCGCCCCCACCTCGAGCTCGGGGGCCTGCGCGGCGAGCACCCGCACCAGGTTCGCGTCGCGGGCCGGGGTGACCGGGTGCACCGACATCGTCGGGTGCTCGTCGAGCCGGTAGACGAGCCCGTCGCCGGCGCGCGCGAAGTGGTTGGAGAAGAGCGTGTACCGACCGAGGCCCGGTTGCGCCGCGAGGACCGGGATCGGCCGGCCGGGGAAGCGGTCGCGGGCGACCTCGCAGGCGCGCCCGATGCTGCCCCGCTCGGGCGAGGAGTCGAAGGTCGAGCAGACCTTGTACTGCAGGAACCGGGGCTCCAGCCAGGCGAGGGCGTCGAGCACCGGCTCGATCTCGCGGGCGATCCGCTCGCTGGGCAGCGCCCGCGCGACCCCGGCCACGCCGAGGACGTCTAGGCCCTCGGCCGCGGCCGCGCCGATCAGCCCCGGGTCGACGACCAGCCGGGCCCGCAGGCCCGCCCGTCCGTACTGGAGCAGGGCGTCGGCGGCGCCGGTGAAATCGTCCCCGTAGAAGCAGGCGGTGAGCTGTCGGCCGGCGCTCCTCATCGGCCGCCGAACCTCTCGATCGCCCGCCGCAGCGGCGGCCGATCGGCGGCGTACTCCGCCAGCGGCACGCCTGCCGTCGCCGCCTCCCAGCCCTGGCGCAGGGCGAGGATCCCGGCTCCGGCCCCTTCGGGATGGGCATGGACGCCGCCGCCGCCGAGGACGAGGAGATCGTCGGAGCCGACCCGCTCGTAGGTCGCCGCCGCCGTCCCCGCCCACTGCCCGGAGGAGACGACGGGGAGGCAATCGCCACCGAACAGGGGCTCGCGGAGGTCGCCGATGCAGGCGAGCGCCTCCGCGTCGCTCTCGTAGAACTTGTTGCCCGGGCCGTTGGCGTGGAGGTGGTCGGCACCGCAGACGCGCGCCAGCTTCTGCCAGGCGCGGAACCCGATCCCCAGCCGCGGGCAGCGGCCGAGGGCGCCGAGGCCCGCGCGGTGACCGTGGATCGGCACCTCGGCGAACGAGCGCAGGTACGCGAGCCCGGCCAAGCCGACCGTGTTGACGCAGACCATCACGCAGGTCCCGCCGGCGCTCACCACGGTGTCGTGGTTCTGGCGCAGCCGGTCGATCTCGTCGGTGATGTTGAACGCGTACATCAGCTTCTTGCCGCGCTCGTCGGCCGCCCGCTCGACCTCCGGCATCACCGCGGCGACCCGCTCGGCGAGCGGCGAATGGGACGGGCTCGCGGTCAGCTCGTCGTCCTTGACGAAGTCGGCCCCGGCCCGTGCCAGCTCGCCGACCAGGCCGGCCGTCTCCGCCGGGCTGAGCCCGACGCTCGGCTTGACGATGCTGCCGACCAGGACCCCCGACCCGGCGCCGATCAGCCGGCGGGTCCCGGCGACGCCGAACCGGCGGCCGGGGTAGGCGGCCGCGAACGCCGGCGGCAGCTCGAGGTCGAGCAGGCGGACGGCGGCCAGCTCGCGCAGCTCGAACAGGTTGCCGGCGGCGGCGGCCAGCAGGTTGGGGACCGAGGCGCCGAAGTTGGCGAGCGGGAAGTCGAGGGTGAGGCGACCGCGATGAAGCACGGGGTCGGCGCCGTCGGCGCCGAGCGCTCCCGGCAGGGCCGGCGCGCCGGGATCGGCGTCCTCCTCCTCGATCGCCACCACGCGCGCCCGGAAGCGCTCCCGCAGCGCGTCGGTCTCGCCCGCGACGCGCACGAAGGTGCCGGTCGACTGCTCCGAGGCGATCACCTCGGCCGCCTCCGCGAGCGGCAGGTAGGACTCGATCAGGTAGGTGGCGCGGACCGCGGCGACCGCGCCGGTCCGCTCCGGATCGATGGCGGGCTGGTCGACGATCACGGCTGCAGCAGGACCTTTCCCGGCTCGGTCGCCGTCGCCGTGATCGCCTGCTCGAACTGCTCCAGCGGAAGCCTCAGGGTGATGAACTCCTCCGGCTCGAACCGGCGCGAGGAGACCAGCTCGACGAGCGTCTCCCAGCTGCTCCAGACCCGCCGGCCGAAGACGCCGGCCAGGGTCACGCCACCCTTGTTCACGGTCGCGGCGACGTCGATCGCGACCGCCTCGCCGGGATGGCCGATCGTCACCGCCCGGCCCTCGCGCCGGATCGCCGCAAGCATCCCGGGCAACGCCTGGGGCGCTCCCGAGCACTCGAAGGCGACGTCGACGCCGCCCCGGCGCAGCTCGCCACACACCGCCGCCGGGTCGTCGACCAGCGGGTCGAGGACGATCGCCCCCAGGTCCGCCGCCCAAGCGCGCTTCTCGGCGACCGGCTCGGCGGCGAAGATCCGGGCCGCGCCGGCGATCCGGCACAGCGCGATCAGCATCAGGCCGATCGGGCCGCAGCCTGAGACGAGCACGCTCGCGCCGAGTAGCGGGCCCGCTCGTTCGAGCGCGTGGACGGCGACGCCGGCGGGCTCGAACAGGGCGGCGGCGTCGAAGGAGACCTCGTCGGGGAGCACGAAGCAGACTCGCTCGGGGGCGATCGCGTAGGCGGCGAACGCGCCCGGCAGGGTCAGCCCGAACAGGCCCATCCGGGCGCAGTTGTGGGCGTCGCCGGTGCGACATGGGTAACAGCGGCCGCAGAAGACGTGGGTCTCGACCGAGACCCGATCGCCGACCCTGATCGCCTTCACCGCCGCTCCCGTCGCCACCACCGTCCCGGCCGTCTCGTGGCCGAAGACCAAGGGGAGCACCGGATCGAAGGCGCGGGCGCTCGGGGTCCACTCGTAAAGGTGGCGGTCGGTGCCGCAGATCGAGGTTCCCGCGACCTCGATCAACACTTCGTCGGCAGCCGGAGTCGGGCGCGGTGCCTCGATCAGCACCGCGCCCGTCGCAGCCCGCTCCTTGATCAGCGCCTGCATCTCCGACCTGTGTCCGTCAGCAGCCCACGAACACGACGTACTGGTCGTTTTCGGTTCCCGCCCCATTCAAGGTGACGGTGGAATTCGCTTCGAATTCCTTCTTGTAGACGTTGAACGTGGCCGTGGGGAAGCCCGTTTCTTCGCTTACAAGGTTGTTTTCGGCTGCCTGTTTTTTCCAACCATTTTTTTCCGCCAACCATTCCGGCGCTGCTTCGCGGTTGTCCCAACCGACGCAGACGTTCTCTTTCTTGGTGACGCTGAACGTCAGGTATTTGCTGGTCTTGCTCGCGCTCTTGTCGGAGTTGGAGAGGCGGATCTGCTCCAAGCCGCTGTAGGCGGCCGGGATCGTCGTGAGTCGGTACGGCCGATCGATGTACGCCTTGCTTTCTGGGGTGGTGGCCGTCGTCGTCAGATGACCGGTGACCGCCGGGGTACCGGCCGTTGCCGTCCCGACGGGCTGAACTTCGATGTTGTCCACCGACGAGCCGGACGAAGCCAGCGAGATCGTCCCTTCGACCAGGTTGAGCGAGTCCCAGACGCCGGTGGACGAGTAGTTCGCCCACACGCTGAGTCCGCTCGCGCTCATCCACTTCGGCAGCAATTCGAGACTTACCGCTTCTTCGTTACCGAGGCAGTTCGTTCCGCAACCGGAGTTGTCGAACTGGTTCTCGTAGTCGAACGTCGTCCACGGACCCCACGGAGTCGGCCCGTCGAACAGCGAGACCGCGCGCTCGGGTTCACACTGTTTTTCACTGCAGACGTCGAAATGCGTGTCGTAGACGAGGTAGCGGCCGATCGCCTTGTCGAAGGAAACCGCGATGCCGTTGCCGCCGTTGCTGTCCTGCAGCACGACCGCCGCATTTTTACTGGTTTCACCCCATTTCGGGACGCTCTTTTCGGTCAGCCCTTCGTAGAACTGCCAGTGGGATAGCGATTCGATTTCGGTGGTCGGGCTGTCCGGCACGCGCGCCAGGTACACCTTGCCCGTACCCGCCGTATTCTTGTTCAACCCGTAGATGTAGAGGTACCCGACCGAACCGCTTTCTTTGGTCAGCGCACCGGCGGCCGCCTTCCCGTACTGCAGGATGGTCTCCGGCGAGAATCCGTTGGCATCAGGCCATTTGAGACCGCCGACTTCGTTGGTCCAGGTTTTCCCGTTGTTGGTCGACTTCGCCAGGAAAGACGGATGAACGGTTTCTTTTTTGGCTTCTTCTTCGCACTTCTGGAGATTTTCACTCGAGTGGAACATGTAGAGGACTTCAC
This sequence comes from Actinomycetota bacterium, assembly GCA_018268575.1. GTDB lineage: Bacteria > Actinomycetota > Thermoleophilia > Solirubrobacterales > 70-9 > VAYN01. The sequence continues at coordinate 4,166 of JAFDWF010000017.1, read as the reverse complement.
CCGGAAGCCCGATGATCCCGTGCGGCTTGCCATCGATCTTGGTCGGTTTTTCTTCACATATTCTGGCCTTGGCGGCTCCGAAGTAGAGATCGGTGCCGGTGATACTGGTCGACGGGGTGGGCGTACCTTCAAGCTTTGCGTCGCCAATCTGCGCTTCGCTCGTGCCGGTCAGACCCTCGCCGTCACCCCAGGCGCCAACCAGGTTGCCGTCGCTGGTCCAGGTCGTGTTCCAGATGTCGGAGCCCGCCGGGGCGGTATGTTCTCCGAGACGATGCTTGGATTCCTCGTTCCATTTGATCGAGCCGAGGATCGAGCTGGCCGCGTAAGGGCTGCTACCCGACGCCCGCGCGACCCCGGGCTGCTCCAGCGCCGAGGTAAGTACCGCACCCCCGGCGAGCAATAACGCAACTAAGATCGCGAACGCCGTACGCCCGCGCAAAACAAGAGACATAGTCACTCCTCGTTAGGTTTCTGGACTGATGCGTCTTGGGTTGGAGACGGGTCGGGCCTCGCGTCGGCGATCGCGGCGACCACGCTGCTGACCAGGGTGTGATCCTGCGAGACGGCCGGTCCGGTCCCCGTCCGCGCGACGACCAGGTCGAGCGAGGGGATGACGTAGCAGCGGTTGAAGTGAAAGCCCGAGAGCGCGACGAGGTCGCGGGGCAGGTTGGGTGAATCGGGTGCGTACTTACCCTCGGCGTTGGTCCACCAGCCCAGGCCATAGGCCCGGTTGTGCGGTTGCGACGGCGTCGTCAGCTCGGTCAGGGCGGCGGGGGAGATGATCTGCTCCTCACCCCAGCGGCCGCCGCGCAGGGCCATGTAGCCGAACCGGACGAAGTCCCGGGCCGACATCCGCAGACCGGTGTGTGGGTTCGTGTGTGGGCCGATCCAGCCGGCACCCCCCTGCACGTCCCAGCCGGCGTTGATGCCGAGCTTGGCGAACACGTTCGCCTCCATGAACTCGGCCAACTCGAGCCCCGTTGCCGCCTTGAAGCAGAGGGAGAGATGGGCGTAGCCGGGATCGCAGTAGTCCCAGACCGTGCCCGGATCGGCGACCAGCTCACTCACGGTCTGGCCGTAGCGGTTGGGGCCGAGGCCCAGTGCGTACTCGTAGATGCCCGCGTCGGTGGCGGTCGGCATCCCACCGATCCCGGCCGCCTCGCCGGCGATCCCCGAGCTCATCGAAAGCAGGTGGCGCAGGGTGATCTCGGCCTTGCGCGGGTCGCTCAGCGGCCTGCCGGCGGGCAGCAGGTCGTAGGCGGGCGTGTCGAGCGTCACCGGCTCGCCGTCGGCGTCCCGCGCCAAGCCGGCCTCGAGCGCCATCGCCCAGGCGGTCGCGGTGAAGGACTTCGTCCCCGACCAGAGGTCGAACCTGGCGGTGTGCGCGACGTTGAACGAGTGGATCTCCTTCACCAGCCAGCCGCGGCGGATGACCACGATGCTGGTCGAGTACTCCTCCAACATCGGTGCGTACTGGTCCTCGAGCCCGGCCAGCGCCTCGGCGTCGAACCCGGCGACCGGGCCGATCTCGGCGTCGGAGAGGTAACGCCAACCTGCCACCGCCTCGGGCGGGGGAAAGTAGTCGAGATCGGATGCGGAGCTGGCGGCCGAATCGGATGCCGAGCTCGCTGCCGGCGCGGTTCCGGAGCTATCGGTGGGGTTCACTGTGGGCTTTCTCTTGTTCTTTGGGAAACTAGTTTCATGATAGTCGGTGAAGAGGTGCTGTCAACCGGCGCCAGGGAACTCCCGGACGTCTGGGCTACTGGGTCCCGGCGCCGCTTCGCGGTTGCGGCGACGACCGCCGACCCGTAGAGTCGCTCATATGCAGAAACTAGTTTCTCAAACCTTGAGAGATCTTGCTTCCCCACCCCCGAGCGGAGACCTTCCCCGGGTCCGTACCGATCGCGGCAAGGCGGTCCTCGGAATCGACGTCGGCGGCACCCACATCCGCGTCGCCGTCGCCGACGAGACCGGAAAGCTGCTCGGGAGTCGCCGCGAGCAGGCCCGTTCGCTGCGCGGCGAGGAGCTCGCACAGCGGGTGGCCGCGCTGGCCGAGGCCCTCTGCCCCGACGGTCCGGCGGCGCTCGCCATCGGGTTCCCCGGCCCGGTCGTCGACGGCAAGGTCGGACACCTCGTCAACCGCCCGGAGCTGGACGGCGACGAGGCGGTGGCGAAGCTGCGCGAGCGGCTTGGCGTGCCGGTCACGGTCGACAACGACGTCAACCTCGCCGCCTTCGGCGAGCATCGGTGCGGCTGCGGGCAGGCGGTCGCCGACCTGGCGTTCGTCGCCGTCGGCACCGGGGTCGGCATGGGGATCGTCGTCGACGGGCGGGTCCTCCACGGCGCTCGCGGCGCTGCCGGCGAGCTGGGGATGCTGCCGGTCGGCACCAAGCACGTCGCCCCCGACCCGCGCGCCCTCGGGCCGCTCGAGGCGATCGCGGGCGGCGGTGGCCTCGCCGCCCGCTGGGCGGAGCTGGCCGGCGAGGGAGCGGAGGGTCGGGACGCCTTCGCCGCGGCCGCGGCGGGCGAGGCGACCGCCCGCCGCCTCCTGACCGAGCAGGCGGCGGCGCTCGCGATGGCGATCCGCGCGATCGACGCGATCCTCGATCCGCCGCTGATCGTGCTCGGCGGCGGCATCGGCAGCCGGCCCGATGTCCTGGCGCGGGTCAGGGCGACGCTGGCGGGCGCCGAGGAGCTGCCCTACCCGCGGCTCGTGCCGAGCACCCTGGGCGAGCGCGCCGGCGTGATCGGCGCGGTCCAGGCGGCACGGGCGATCTGCGAGGCGCCATCGCGATGAGCACCCTGCTCGAGGACGAGATCGCGAGCCAGGGCTCGGTCCTGCGGGAGCGGGCGGCGGCCGGCGGGGAGTCCGCGGCGCGCGCGGCACGGGCCCTCGGCGCCGTCGATCACCTGGTCATCGCCGCGCGCGGCAGCTCCGACAACGCGGCCCGTTATGCGCAGTACCTGTGCGGCGACGCGCTGCGGCTCGAGGTGGGCCTTGCCGCGCCCTGGCTCTACCGCGATCCGGACCGCGCCCCGAAGCTGACCGGCGCGGGCGTGATCGGCATCTCCCAGTCGGGCCAGAGCCCCGACATCGTCGCGGTCCTGGCGGCCGCCCGCGCGCAAGGACGGCCGACGGTGGCGCTCACCAACGACGCCGGATCGCCGCTCGCCCGCGAGGCCGGCGTCGTCGTCCCGCTGTTGGCCGGCGCCGAGCGGTCGGTCGCGGCAACCAAGACGTTCCTGGCCTCCCTGCACGCCGTCGCCCAACTGGTCGAGCACCTCGCCCCCGACCGGGGCCGCGCCCGCCTGCTGGCGGAGCTCCCCGATCTCCTCGACGCCCTCACCGCACGGCAACTCGACGCGAGGGCCCAGTTCGACCCACTCCTCGGCGCGTCCCTGATCACCGTGACCGGTCGCGGACTCTCCTTCAGCGCCGCCCACGAGTCGGCGCTGAAGCTCCGCGAGCTGAGCGGCATGCCCGCCGAGGCGTTCTCGCCGCCGGACCTGATGCACGGTCCACTCGCCGCGCTGCGCCCGAGCGGGGCCGCCTGGCTGGTCGATCCCTCAGCCGCCGACCTGGCCGCGATCGCCCCGCGAACCGGAACCACGGTCGTGGTCGCCGACCGACCGCAACCCCTCGACGGCAGGTCGATCCAAGTGGCCCTGCCGCCCGACCTGCCGCCATCGATCGCGGCGATCCTGGCCGTGGTCCCAGCCCAGGTCGCGGGCCTTCGCCTGGCGGAAGCGGCGGGCATCGACGTCGATCGGCCCTGGGGCCTGCACAAGGTGACGCTGACCAGCTGAGTGGTTTCGGGGGGCGGCTGAAGGGACGGGGGCGTCGCCGGCCGGCGCCCGGACGCGAAAGGGACGCGGCCTTCTCGGAGGCGACCCGGGCAGGCTGTGGCCGCCTCCGAGAAGGCCGAGATTTGGGAGGAACGACAGAGGGTCCGGCGGGCACCGGGGCGCGTTCGCACTTTCCCCCACATGCGGGGCTAAGTGCGAACTCGTCGCGCCCGGGACCGTGCCCGTCACGAAGATGCCGGGAACGTCGGGGTGACGTGAGGGAGACGTCACGGGTTCCACGCCTCCTCCACGGTCACGAAGACGTGACCACGGTTTGCCCGTGCCATGGCACGGGCGATCCACTCAGCGCGAAGATGGGG
>JAFDWF010000179.1 GCA_018268575.1 Actinomycetota bacterium | reverse complement strand
CTCGGCAGGGCCTGGCTGCGGGTGCTCTGGCGCTGCTGGCAGGACGGGGTGCCCTACGACCCTGCCCTCCACGGCAATCTTCGGAGGCTTCAGGCCGCGGGGGGTTGACACGGGAAGTCTCATCGTCGTCGGACCGGGTCGACGCGTCACGCGGTGACGCCGCCCTCGACGTGCGAGCGCGACAGCTCGCGCCGCCCGACCAGGACAAGGTAGGCGTCCTCGAGGTTGGCGACGTCGTAGCGAGTGGCGAGGTCCTCGCTCGTCCCCTGCGCGGCGATCTGGCCCTCGGCGATGAAGGCGATCCGCCCGCAGAGCTGATCGGCCTCCTCGAGGTAGTGCGTGGTCAAGAGGATCGTCGTCCCTTCGGCGTTGATTTTCTGGACGTAGTGCCAGAGCTCGAGCCGCAGCTCGATGTCGACGCCGGCGGTCGGCTCGTCGAGGATCAAGAGGCGCGGTCGGTGCATCAGCGCGCGCGCCAGGATCAGCCGCCGCTTCATCCCGCCGGAGAGCGCCAGGGTGCGGTCGCGCGCTTTCGCGGTCAGGGAGAAGGTCTCGAGCAGCTCCTCGGCCCGCTCCTTGCGGTCGCGCTTCTGCATCCCGAAGTAGCCGCCGTGGAATTCGAGCGTCTCCTCGCAGGTGAGGAAGTGGTCGAGGTTGACCTCCTGCGGGGCGAGCCCGACCGCGGCCCGCGCCTCCCCGTAGTTGGAGATCGCGTCGTGGCCGAAGACCTGGATGGCGCCACCGGTGGGCTGCGCGAGACCCGTCGCGCAGTGGATCAGCGTCGACTTCCCCGCCCCGTTAGGGCCGAGCAGGCCGAAGAAGTCGCCCGGCTCGATCGCGATCGAGACACCACGCAGCGCCTCCACCCCGTTCGGGTAGCGTTTCTCGAGGTCGACGATCTCCAGCGCTTTCGCGTCGGATCCGTCGGCGGCCGGATTCGCGGTGAGAGACATAGACCGCCCACGATATTGAGCCGCCTCCGTCGGCCGCTCCCGCGGCCACCGCAATAGGGGCCTTTCTCGATATGGCCGGCACCCCCGGATGCGACCTGGATGACTTCGCGGTGCTTTGTCCTCGGGAGGTCTCGCCCCGCTCGTCCCCAGGTCGCCCCGGCGGCACCCTCCCTACCGAGAAAGGCCCTAGTGGTGTGACCACCAACGTTTGCCGGGTCCTGGACGGCCTCAGATGATCGTCGGGCGGCGTCCTCGGTCGCCTGAGTAGCGCTGCTACTCAGGCTCCCTGCGTCCTTGCCCGCCGACCCCTG
>JAFDWF010000178.1 GCA_018268575.1 Actinomycetota bacterium | reverse complement strand
AGTTTTCAAGCTCCACCGAGCGTCTCGCAAAATTCCGGTGGTGCATAGCGAAAGGGAGACACCTCTTCCCATTCCGAACAGAGCAGTTAAGCCTTTCAGCGCCGATGGTACTTGGGGGGCAACCTCCTGGGAGAGTAGGTCGCCGCCGGTTCTTTTTGCAGCCCGCGCCCTCATGGGCGCGGGCTGCGCGTCGTTATGGGCGGCGTCTGGAACCACGGTCGCGTGGCTTGTGTAGCGCTGCTACACGGCGCCCCACGCCCGCGGTCCCAGTCTTGCCCCTAACGCCGCTCGCTGCCGCGCCCATTCGGTTGCGGGCTGCTGAAGGGCAGCCCTCTTTGCGCCACGGGATAGCTGGCGCCGGTGGTTTGGCTAGAAGTCGTAGTGGCGAGAGACGCGATCGAAGAGATGGTCGCGATCGCCACGCTGCCGTCGCGGCCCCGGGCAAGGAGTGGGGGCCGGACGGCGGTGGCGGGTCTCGCAGCTCGGGGGAGTCCTCTCAACGGGCTCGAGCCCGTACTCGCCGAGCGTGGCGAAGTCGATCATCAGGTCGACGGCGTCGGTCAGCCGTGCCGTTAGCGTTTGCTTAGAATCGAACATGTGTTCCCTAAGATAGACCGGCGCTCGGACGGCACGTCGGAACTGCAAGGTGGCTTGCAGGAGAGCCAAGAAGCACCTGCAAAGTGCGCGTTTTGCGGAAGGCGATGCGAACGGGTGTTCCCGCAATATCGGATTGTTAGCGGGTGCAGACATAGGCGCCCGGTTGATCGCGGACACGTCGCGGTCGCCGCCTTGACTGTGGCAGCGCCGCGAACCCCCAGAAGCGCAAGCAAGACGACTTCCCGGAGCTTTGCTGTGGCCGAGGCCACGCCCCCTCTCGTCTCGCGGGCTGGATCGTAGAGTGACGGCCGTCACTTTGCAAGCGCATCCTGGAAAGTCATCAAGGGACGCCTTGCCGGCTCCGGGGGAGCGGTCGTTACCCTGCTTGGCGATGGAGAAGTTCGTCATCCAAGGTGGAGCGCCGCTGTCCGGCGAGGTAGCCGTCGCCGGCAACAAGAACGCCGCCCTGCCGATCCTCGCTGCCTGCCTGCTGACCGAGGAGGAGGTCCTCCTGCACCGGGTGCCGCGGATTCGCGACACCGAGGCGCAGATCGCGCTGCTCGAGCAGCTGGGTGTCGAGGTGGCCTGGGTCGACGACAACAGCGTGCGCCTCTGCGCCGCCGGCGTCACCGATCCGGTGGTCGACGAGGAGCTCTCCTCGCAGATCCGCGCCTCGTTCCTGCTCGCGGGGCCACTGCTGGCGCGCTTCGGCGCCGCCAAGATGCCGCCGCCGGGCGGCGACTTCATCGGCCGGCGGCGCCTCGACGCCCACCTCGACGCCTTCACCGACCTCGGCGCCCGCGTCGACGGCTCCCGTTGGATCGAGATCAGCGCGCCCACCGGGCTCTGCGCCTGCGAGATCTTCATGGACGAGCCCTCGGTGATGGGCACCGAGAACGCCCTCATGGCGGCGGCGCTGACTCCGGGCCAGACGCAGATCTCCAACGCCGCCTCCGAGCCCCACGTCCAGGACCTTGCCCGCCTGCTGACCGCGATGGGCGCCCAGGTCGACGGCGTCGGCTCCAACGTGATGGTGGTCAACGGCCAGCCGTCGCTGGGCGGCGCCGAGTTCACGATCTGCCCCGACCACATCGAAGTCGGCAGCTTCATGGCGCTGGCCGCGGCGACCGGGGGGGAGGTGCGGATCCGCGACGCCGGGCCCTCCGACCTGCGCAACGTGCGCCGCCAGTTCCGTCGCCTCGGCCTCGGCTCGGAGGTCGAGGGCGAGGACGTGATCGTCCCCGCCGGGCAGCGCCTGGAGATCGAATCGGACCTCGGCGGGGCGATCCCGAAGATCGAGGACGGCCCTTGGCCCGCGTTCCCCGCCGACATGACCTCGATCGCGCTCGCTCTCGCCACTCAGGCGGCGGGCGAGATCCTGATCTTCGAGAAGATGTTCGAGAACCGGCTGTTCTTCGTCGACAAGCTGGTCGCGATGGGCGCTCGTATCACGCTGTGTGACCCCCACCGGGCGATCGTCAGCGGTCCGAGCCGGCTTCACGGCGAGCGCGTCGAGAGCCCTGACATCCGCGCCGGGATGGCGATGCTCATCGCCGCCCTCGCCGCCGAGGGCACGTCGGAGATCGGCAACATCCGCCAGATCGACCGCGGCTACGAGCAGATCGACGAGCGCCTGCGCGCTCTCGGCGCTCAGATCGAGCGCGTCTCGGCCGAGGTCCCTGCCTAGTGGTGTGACCACCAACGTTTGCCGGGTCCTGGACGGCCTCAGATGATCGTCGGGCGGCGTCCTCGGTCGCCTGAGTAGCGCTGCTACTCAGGCTCCCTGCGTCCT
>JAFDWF010000177.1 GCA_018268575.1 Actinomycetota bacterium | reverse complement strand
GACCCGCGCGGATCGCACGGTCTTCGTGGCGTCTTCCCTCGGCCTCGTCACGGAGACGTCGCATCCCTCGGTCCCGTCACGGAGATGCCGGACTCTCCGGATCTCCCCCGTAACGCACCCGTCCCTGCGCCAGTCCCCCCGAAGACCTCCCGTCCCGGGCGTCTCGGAGGCGGCCACCTGCCCGGGTCGCCTCCGAGACGCCCGGGACGCCGGGGCTCCAACACCTCAGGCCCGAACCACACCCGGGCGCCAGCTCTCCCCACCCACGCCACCTCGCCCCCGCGCGGACCACTCACCGAGGCCCGGCGTGGGCCAAACGACGACCGCACCGCGCAGAGTCGCGGGGCTCGCCCGAGGCGGTCAGCGCGGGGCGCTGTCGCGGCGCTTGGAGGCCTTCAGGCGGGTGACTTTGTCGAGGATCAGCTTGCGCAGGCGGACCGATTCGGGGGTCACTTCGACGCACTCGTCGTCGCGCAGGAACTCCAGCGAGGCTTCCAGGGTGAGGCGGGTCGCCGGGGCCAGGCGGACCAGCACGTCGGCGCTCGCCGCGCGCATGTTGGTCTGCTGTTTGGCCTTGGTCGGGTTGACGTCGAGGTCTTCGGCGCGCGCGTTCTCGCCGATGATCATCCCTTCGTAGACCTCCTCGCCGGAGCCGACGAAGAGCGTGCCGCGGTCCTGGAGCGACATCAGCGAGTAGCCCGCGGTCTGGCCGCGGCGGTCCGCCACCAGGGAGCCGGTCTGGCGGGTGCGCAGCTCGCCCGCCCACGGCTCCCAGCGGTCGAAGACGTGGTGGAGGATGCCGCTGCCGCGGGTCTCGGTGAGGAACTCGGTGCGGAAGCCGATCAGCCCGCGGGCCGGGACGAGGTAGTCCATCCGCACCCAGCCGGTCGAGTGGTTGACCATCTGCTCGAGCCGCCCCTTGCGCCCGGCCAGCATCTGGGTGACCGCGCCGACGTGCTCCTCGGGCACGTCGATCGCCAGGCGCTCGACCGGCTCGTGCACCTTGCCGTCGATCTCCCGGGTGACCACGCGCGGCTGCCCGGCGGTCATCTCGTAGCCCTCGCGCCGCATCATCTCCAGCAGCACCACGAGCTGCAGCTCGCCGCGGCCTTGGACCTCCCAGGCGTCGGGGCGGTCGGTGTCCTTGACCCGGATCGAGACGTTGCCGACCAGCTCGCGGTCGAGCCGCTCGCGGATCTGCCGCGCGGTCAGCTTGTCGCCGCCGCCCTGGCCCGCCATCGGCGAGGTGTTGATCCCCAGGACGAGGGAGAGCGAGGGCTCGTCGACGGTGATCACCGGCAGCGGCTGCGGGTCCTCGGCGTCGGCGAGGGTCTCACCGATCGTCACCTCTTCGATCCCGGCGACGGCGATGATTTCGCCCGGCCCGGCCTCCTGCGCGGTAACCCGCTCGAGCCCTTCGGTGACGTAGAGCTCCGATACGTTCGCCCGCTTGATCTCGCCGTCGGCGCGGCACCAGGCGATCGGCTGGCCGGAGCGGATCGTCCCCTGGCGCACCCGGCAGACCGCCAGCCGGCCGAGGTAGGGGGAGGCGTCGAGGTTGGTCACGTGCGCCTGCAGCGGTGCGTCGTCGTCGTAGGTCGGCGCCGGGATCTTCTCCAGCATCAGGTCGAGCAGCGGCATCAGGTCGGCGCCCTCGACCCCCTCCTCGATCGCCGCCCAGCCCGCTTTGGCGTTGGTGTAGACGATCGGGAAGTCGATCTGCTCGGAGTCCGCGTCGAGGTCGATGAAGAGCTCGTAGACCTCGTCCACGACCTCGGCGATGCGCGCGTCGGGCCGGTCGACCTTGTTGATCACGAGGATGATCGGCAGCCGCCGCTCCAGTGCCTTGCGCAGCACGAAACGGGTCTGCGGCAGCGGCCCCTCCGACGCGTCGACCAGGAGCAGCGCCCCGTCGACCATCGTCAGCGCCCGCTCGACCTCGCCGCCGAAGTCGGCGTGGCCGGGCGTGTCGACGATGTTCAGCTTCACGCCGCCGTGCTGGACCGCGGTGTTCTTGGCGAGGATCGTGATCCCCTTCTCCCGCTCCAGGTCCATCGAGTCCATCACCCGCTCGGCCACCTCCTGACCCGTGCGGAAGGTCCCGGTCTGCCAGAGCATGGCGTCGACGAGCGTCGTCTTGCCGTGGTCGACGTGGGCGATGATCGCGCAGTTTCTTAGGTCGTCTCGAGTTGCGGTCATTTCGGATCGAGGAGAGTAGCTGGGGGAGTTCGTGGGCATGAAAGGGGTCCTTGCAAGACGAAGCCCGCCAAGGGGCGGGCTTCCCAGACTGTCTTTTGAGCTGGCGCTCTACGAAGTCTGCTGAACGCTGGCCGCGGCGGGACCCTTCGGGCCTTCCTCGGACTCGTAGCTCACCTTGGCGCCCTCGGTCAGGGACTTGAAGCCCTCACCCAGGATGGCGCTGTGATG
>JAFDWF010000176.1 GCA_018268575.1 Actinomycetota bacterium | reverse complement strand
GATGTGCTCGCCCGGACCCTTGGCCGTCTCCTCGGATCCCGGCCTTCTCGGAGGCGGCCACAGCCTGCCAGGGTCGCCTCCGAGAAGGCCGCGTCCCTCTGGCGTCCGGGCGCCAGCCGGCGACGGCCCCGTCCCTCGGGGGCCCCCGGAGCACCATCATGGAACTACTCACCTAACTGCTCACCAAGGGCGGCCCGGGGCCGGACTCGATCTGGTCGAAGCGCTCGGTCGGCAGGTTGCGGGTGGTGAAGAAGGCGAGGCCGACCAGGATCGCGGCGAAGAGGAAGGCGGTCTTCAGCGCGTTCAGCTGGGCGTCTTCGTAGGCGCCGACCACCTCCTCCGTCGTCGCCGGCGACACCTGCTCGGCTTCCGCGGCGGCGCGCACCTGGCTCGCCGGGACGAAACTGGCACCCGCCGCCATCCGCACCTCCACCTGTTCCTTCACCCCGGTCTCGATCCGCGGATTCGACTGGACGTTGGCCGAGAAGGCGGAGATCAGGCCGGTGATCACCACCGCGCCGAGGAAGGCGGTCCCGAGCGAGGAGCCGAGCTGCTGGGCGGTGTACTGGAGGCCGCCGGCCTCGCTGCGCTCCGCCTCGCCGACCGCCGACTGCACCACGTTGCCGAGCTGGGAGACGATCAGGCCCATGCCGACCCCGAGCACCCCCATCGCGATCAGGAAGTCGGCGTTGTCGAGGCTCGGCTCGATCGTGTCGAGCAGCAGCAGGATCGAGACGAAGACGATCGCCAGGCCGACGCGCACGATGGGCCGCGCCGGGAACCGTTTCGCCAGCGCCGAGCCGGCCAGCGCGGCGGCGAAGAGGCCCGCCGAGGCGGGCAGCATCCGCACCCCCGTTTCCAAGGCGTCGAGGCCCTGCACCACCTGCAGGAAGAGGGGCACGGTGAAGAAGACGCCCATCAGGATCAGGTTCTGCGAGAGCAGCATCGTCAGGCCGCCGCGCAGCCGCGGCAGGCGGAGCAGGCCGAGGTGGACGAGCGGTTCGCCGCCGCCTGCCTCGCGACGCCGCTCCCAGGCGGTGAAGCCCGCCAGCACCAGGCCGCCGGCGGCGATCACGAACGGGGTCAGCGAGAAGCCGAACGGTTCGAGCGGCGAGTTGCGCGGCTGCAGCCAGCCCCAGTTGCTCGCCTGGATGACGCCGAAGACGAGCAGGCCGAGGCCGAGCGCCGAGAGCACGCCGCCGACCCAGTCGAGGCTCGGCCGCGGTTTGGGGGACGGCTCGTCGGCAAGCAGGCGCAGCCCGGCGAAGATGCCGAGCGCGACGACGACCTCGCCGGCGAAGACGACCCGCCAGCTCAGCTCGGTCGTCGCCCAGCCGCCGAGGATCGGGCCGACCGCGATCCCGGCGCCGGCGACGCCGCCGAGGACACCGTAGGCGACCGCCCGCTCCTGGCCCTGGAAGTTGGCGGCGACCAGGGCGACCATCGCCGGGAGGACCAGCGCCGCGCCGATCCCCTCGAGCACCGACCAGCCGAGCGTCAGGCTGGCGACGTTCCAGGAGGCGGCGGTCAGCGCCGACCCGGCGCCGTAGATGCAGAGCCCGATCGCAAAGGCGCGCCGCCGCCCGAGCAGATCGCCGAGCTTCCCCCCGGTGAGCATCAGGCCCGCCATCACCAGCGCGTAGAGGGCGATCACCGCCTGGATCGTGGTCACCGTGGTGTCGAAGTCGGCGACCAACTGGGAGATCGCGACGTTCATCACCGCCTGGTCGAGGACCATCAGGAACTGCGCCGCACCCAGCACGGCGAGGATCGGCCACTTGGACAAGGTCAGGCGAATCTATCCAACCGGGGGGCGGCACTGCTGGGGATGATGGGGTCGGCGGGGCGCTTGAGGGACGGGGGCGTCGCCGGCTGGCGCCCGGGTAAGGGACCCGGCCTTCTCGGAGGCGACCCTGGCAGGCTGTGGCCGCCTCCGAAAAGGCCGAGATTGAGAGGAACGGCAGAGGGTCCTACGTTCCGCTGTTCCTTATGCCGGGATGGTGGCCATAAGGAACAGCGGAGGGAGGGTGCCGCGGGATCCGTCACGAAGACGCCGGGAACCACGCGGGAGACGTGAGGGAGACGTCACCGGTTCCACGCTTCCTCCACGGTCACAGAGACGTGACCACGGTCTGACCCCACCATGGTGTGGTGGATCCACGCAGCGCGAGATGGGCCTCCGAAACCCCCCGCGAAGGCATACGCCTTCCCCGCGATCCCGGCGTCCCTGTGACGTCCCCGGCGTCTTCGTGACGGCAGGGCGCCTCGTATCCCGCCGCCCGACCGGTCAGGGACCTCTGTGTGGAGTTTCGGTCTCCGTGGGACCGAAACTCCACACAGAGGTCCTTGAGCGATGCACCCGTCCCTGCGCAGGCTTCCCCCCGCAAGACCTCCCGTCCCGGGCGTCCCGGAGGCGGCCACAGCCTGCCCGGGTCGCCTCCGGGACGCCCGG
>JAFDWF010000175.1 GCA_018268575.1 Actinomycetota bacterium | reverse complement strand
TCCAGCGACAAGGAGGCGGTCGACGCCCTGATCGGGCTCGGCTTCGGCGGCTCGCTGATCTCCGTCTTCGCCCGACTGGGCGGCGGCATCTTCACCAAGGCGGCCGACGTCGGCGCCGACCTGGTGGGGAAGGTCGAGGCGGGGATCCCCGAGGACGATCCCCGCAACCCGGCGGTGATCGCCGACAACGTCGGCGACAACGTCGGCGACTGCGCCGGCATGGCCGCCGACCTGTTCGAGACCTACGCGGTCACCTCGGTCGCCGTGATGCTGCTCGGCGTCCTCACCTTCAACCCCGAATACGCGCGTGAGGTGGCGATCTACCCGTTGGTACTGGGCGGAATCGCGATCATCGCCTCGATCATCGGGGCGCTCTGCGTGCGGACCACCACCGACAAGGTCGAGGGCGCGCTGTACCGCGGCCTGCTGATCTCCGGCGCCCTCTCGATCGCGGCGTTCTACCCGATCACCGACTGGATGATGAGCGATCCGCTGCGGGTCGGCTTCGCCAACGCGGCGGCCAAGTCGGTCAGCGTCGGCGATCTCTGGCTCTGCGCCGTGATCGGCGTCGCGGTCACCGCGCTGCTCTTCGGGATCACCGAATTTTATACGGCGACCCGCTTCCGGCCGGTGAAGATGATCGCCGAGGCCTCGGAGACCGGGCACGCGACGAACATCATCGCCGGCCTCGCCCAGGGCTTCCAGTCGACCGCGGCCCCGGCCCTGGTCATCGCCCTGGCGATCCTCGCCGCCAACCAGCTGGCGGGCATCTACGGCATCGGCATCGCCGTCGTCGCCCAGCTCTCGCTCTGCGGCCTGATCGTTGCGCTCGACGCCTTCGGGCCGATCACCGACAACGCCGGCGGCATTGCCGAGATGGCGGACCTGCCAGAGGAGGTGCGAGCGGTCACCGACCCGCTCGACGCGGTCGGCAACACCACCAAGGCGGTGACCAAGGGTTACGCGATCGGCTCGGCCGCCCTTGCCGCGCTCGTCCTCTTCGCCGCGTTCCGCAGCGAATTGGCCGACGAAGCGCCGCCCGGGTTCAACCTCAACTCGTTGTTCCACCTGACCAGTCCCGACGTGCTGATCGGGCTGATCATCGGCGGGATGATGGTCTACCTCTTCCTGGCCTTCTCGATCGAGGCGGTCGGCCGGGCCGGCGGCCAGGTGGTCGAGCAGGTGCGGAAACAGTTCAAAGAGCACCCGGGGATCATGGACGGGACCGAAAAACCGGAGTACGGGGAAACGGTCAGCATCGTCACCCTGGCGGCGCAGAAAGAGATGATCCTGCCCGCCTTGATCCCGATCGTGGTGCCGGTGATCGTCGGCCTCCTCAGCGTCGACGCGCTTGGCGGCCTCTTGATCGGCGTGATCGTGGTCGGCCTCTTCGCGGCGATCTCGATGACCGCCGGCGGCGGTGCCTGGGACAACGCGAAGAAGCTGATCGAGGACGGCGCCCACGGCGGCAAAGGCTCCGAGGCTCACGCCGCCTCGGTGACCGGCGACACGGTCGGCGATCCCTACAAGGACACCGCCGGCCCGGCGATCAACCCGATGATCAAGGTCGCCAACATCGTCGCGATCCTGATCATCCCGATCGTCCACTTCTAGAAACTGACGCCCGGTCGGCGGGCGGGGGTGAAACCCCCCGCCCGCGGCCGAAGCGTGTGGGCTGGCGGTTTGGTTGGTTGGGGAGATTCGGGGGCGGGGTGAGCTGGCGCTCGGGTGGGGTTCGGGCCGGACCGATCGGGGTTCCGGCGTCCCGGCCTTTTCGGAGGCGCCCCGGGCAGGCTGTGGCCGCCTCCGAAAAGGCCGGGTCATGAGGAGACGGCGGAGGGTCCGGGCGAGTGGCGGGGATCGTGGAGGGAGGCGCGCCGGAGGACGGTTCCTCATCGCTCGGATCCTCCCTCGTAAACCTGGGCACACCCTGGTGTGCCCAGGTTTACGAGGGAGCTCTTGAACATTGT
>JAFDWF010000174.1 GCA_018268575.1 Actinomycetota bacterium | reverse complement strand
GGGGCGATGTACCAGACCTTGCCCTGCGCCTCGACGATGTCGACCAGGCTGAGCGAGCCGCTCATCATGATCACGCCGAGCAGGGCCAGGCCCATCGCGACCTCGTAGGAGATCAGCTGGGCGGCCGAGCGCATCGCGCCGAGGAGGCTGTATTTGGAGCCCGAGGAGAAGCCGCCGAGGAGCAGGCCGTAGAAGGCGATCGAGCCGACGGCGAAGAAGTAGAGGATGCCGATCGGGACGTCGATGCCGTAGAAGCCGACCCCGTTCTTGACATCGCCCCAGGGGATGATCGCGAGGGCGAGGACGCCGGAGAGGACCGGTAGGAGCGGCCCCAGGATGAACAGGGTCGAGATCGCGTTTTCGGGTCGGAACGACTCCTTGGAGATCAGCTTGCCGACGTCGGCAAGCGGCTGCAGGAGGCCGAAGGGGCCGACCCGGTTGGGGCCGTAGCGGTGCTGGAAGCGGCCGATCAGCTTGCGCTCGACCACGGTGAGGATCGGCAGGATGCCGAAGATCACGGCGAAGATGACGATCGACTTGGCGATCATGATCCAGGTCGCTTCGGCGAACTGGGTGTCGGCGAAGGGGAGCGCGTGGATCACGCTGGGACCTCTGAGAGCTTCTCGATCTCGACCCGCACCTGGTGGCCGCCCCGGAGGCCGTTGGCGTTGCCGGCGGCGACGCCCTCGGCGAGGAAGCAGACGCCCGCGGGGACCCGTTCCTTGACCGCGACCGTGGCCTCGACCGACGCGTCGCCCTGGGTGACGCGGACCTTGTCGCCGGAGGCGAGCGCGAGGCGCTCGGCGTCCTCGGGGGAGAGTTCGAGGCGCTGGGTGGGCTTCAGGAACTTGAGCGGGGGGTTGAGCTCGGTGATCGGGCCGGCCCAGAGATCGCGGTAGGTCCCGAGGGCCAGGCCGTTGCCGGGGGCGCCGATCCCCGGCACTGGCTCGCCGGACGCGCTATCGCGCTGAGTGTCCGGCGAGCCAGTGCCGGCGCTCGGCGCTGACTTCGCGGCGCCTTCGGCTGACGCGGGCAGGTTCGAAGCGCTTGCCGTCTCCTGCCAGCGGATGCCGCGGCCGCCGATGTCGCTGTCGGTGATCGAGGCGTAGAAGGAGACCGCGCTCGTGAGCGCTTTGAAGGCTGAGGGCTGGGAGCTGACGCCGGTGTCGTGGCCGAGGGCCGCCGAGAGGCGGGCCAGGGTTTGCCAGCCGGGGCGGATGTCGCCGGGGCGGCCGGCGGCGGGGCGGACACGCTGCAGGCGGCCGTCGGGGTGGGTGACCGTGCCGTCTTTCTCGGCGTGGGTCTCGAGCGGGAAGAGGACGTCGGCCTTGGCCGCGGTCTTGGTGGCGAAGGTGGAGAAGGCGACGACGAACCCGGCGGCGTTCAGCGCCTCCTCCCAGCGCGCCGTGTCGGCGAAGTCGCGCAGGGGGTCGACGCCGACCAGGATCACGCCGTCGAGCGAGCCGTCGATCAGCGCCTCGCGGATCGCCTCGGTGCCGTGCCCCTTGACCGCCAGCGCCGCGAGGCCCGGCCCGGCGTCCGGCAGCACGCCCGCCTCCCGCAGCCCCCGCGCGTTGGTCGTGTCGGGCACTTCCAGCAGCGTGATGTTCAGGGTGTTGGCGAGGGCGAGGAGCTCGGTCGTGGCCGCGGCGCCGATCCGCTCGCCCCAGACGACGACGACCTTGCCGGCGTCGCGGAGCGACTCCGCCAGCGGGGTCGCGATCGTGTCCGCGCCGCCGAGCGCCTTGGTCAGCTCGGAGATGAAGTAGGCGGCCTGGCCGGGGGCGTAGCGGGCGATCGCCTCGGCGCCGCCGTCGAGCGCCGTCGGCCGCTCGGTGGCGACAGCGAGTCGCGCACCGTTGCGGCGGATCGCCTTGCGGATCCGCAGGTCGAGGATCGGCGAGGTCTGCATCGGGTCGGTGCCGAGCACCAGGATCACGTCGGCGTCGTCGATGTCGGCGACGGTCGCCTGCACCTCGGGCTGGGCGAGATCGAGGATCGTGTCGATCCCCGGGCCCGCCGCCGGGCGCGAGTCGAGGTGGGGCGAGTGGAGTCCCTGGCGGACGATCTCGCCGAGCAGGAAGCCCTCCTCGTTGGAGGCGTCGCCGACGATCGCGGCGACCTTGCCGTCGCGCGCCGCGAGGCCCGCCGCCGCCCGCGCGATCGCGTCCTCATAGGAGACTTTGTTGCCGCCTTTGGTGCGCGGCTCCGTCACCCGCTCCTCGGCGTTGAACATCTCGAAGCCGTAGCGCCCGCGGTCGCAGATCCAGCCGTCGTCGACGCCCGGGTTCTCGCGCGAGATCACCCGTTTCACCTTCTCGTCGCGGACCGTGAAGCTGACGTTGCACTGGCTCGGGCAGAGCGTGCAGACCGAGCCCGCCTGCTCGATGTCCCAGGGCCGGGCGCGGAAGCGGTAGGTGTAGTTGGTCAGCGCGCCGACCGGGCAGAGGTCGGTGATGTTGCCGTGGAAGGGCGAGACGTAGGGGCGGTCGTCGAAGGTGCCGACGTAGGTGCGGTCGCCGCGATCCAGCAGCTGCAGCTGGGCGTCCTCGGAGACCTCCTGGCTGAAGCGCACGCAGCGATAGCAGAGGATGCAGCGCTCGCGGTCGATCGCGACCAGCGGCGAGAGTTCGATCGGCTTCTCGAAGTGGCGCTTTTCGTCGATCACCCGCGATTTGCCCGGGCCCCAGCCGGTGGTGATGTCCTGCAGCGGGCACTCGCCGCCCTTGTCGCAGACCGGGCAGTCGAGCGGGTGGTTGACGAGCAGGAACTCGACCACCGCGTTCTGCGCCTTCTTCACCTGGTCGGTGCGGGTGTGGACGACCATCCCGTCGCGGACCGGGGTCGAGCAGGAGGTCTGCAGTTTCGGGATCCCCTCGATCTCGACCAGGCACATCCGGCAGGCGCCG
>JAFDWF010000173.1 GCA_018268575.1 Actinomycetota bacterium | reverse complement strand
TGATGTAGGCGAAGCGCGGCACGCCGTACTTGTCGGCCTGGCGCCAGACGGTCTCCGACTGGGGCTCGACGCCGGCGACGGCGTCGAAGACGGCGATCGCGCCGTCGAGGACACGGAGGCTGCGCTCGACCTCGACCGTGAAGTCGACGTGGCCGGGCGTGTCGATGATGTTGATCCGGTGGCCCTTCCACTCGCAGGCGGTCGCGGCCGAGGTGATCGTGATCCCGCGCTCCTGCTCCTGCTCCATCCAGTCCATCACCGCGGCGCCCTCGTGGACCTCGCCGATTTTGTGGGTGCGGCCCGTGTAGTAGAGGATGCGCTCGGTCGTCGTCGTCTTGCCGGCGTCGATGTGCGCCATGATCCCGATGTTCCGGGTCTTCTCGAGTGGAAAGCTGCGTGCCATGGTTCCGTTCGGTGGGGTTGAAGTCTTTGGTGGGTCTGGAGTTTCGGTCGTGCGTTTCGTGCAGGATTGCTCAGGGTGAAACGGCGACGAGCCGGCGCTGCTCGGGATCGGCGCAAAAAAAAGGCCCCAGCGGGCCCGGCGAAGCAAACAGCGGCAAAACGGCCTGAGCGACGCGCGATGATAGCAGCGCCTCGGCATCGCGTCAGGGACTTGAGCCGGCGCATCGACGCGACGGCCAATCGCGGACTGGAGCGCGCTTATCCGCCGCTGCGCCGGGCGTGGCGCCTCACCCTGCCGCTGCTGCTCGCGGCGGCGGCGCTCGCCTGGCGGGTGGCGCGACCGTTGTTGCGCCTGCTCTTCCTCGGACTGGCCGCGGGCGAGGCGGCGCTGCACGCGGCCGGGCGGGCGGCGGCGCGGGGCGCCACGGCGGCAAGCGGGGTGCTGACGCCGCGGCGGGCGCTCGGCCTGGTGATCGCCGCCGCCGGGGCGCTCCTCGTCGTCTCCCAGTTCATCGACTACCGCGGGGTGCAGATCGGCGGCGACCCGAACTTCTACTCCGAAAGCCTCCTGGTCGCGCCGCCGACCGTCGACCTGAAGACCGCGGGCGAGGCGCACTCCTGGGTGCTGGTCCCGGTCGGCGCGATCGGCGTGCTCCTGGGACTGGCGCTGATCTCCCGCGGCGGCAGGGCCGGACGCCTGGCGGCGCTCGGCGCGATCGTCGCCGGGGCCGCCTCGCTGGCGGTGATACTGCTGGTCGACCTGCCCTCCGGCCTCGACGTGGGAGCGCAGTCGTCGCGCTTCGCCGGCGCCTCGGCGGTGCTCGAAAAGGGGTTCTCGGCCGAGCTGGCGGCGGCCGGGGGGATGGTTTTGGGCGGCGTGCTCTACTATGCGCGGCCGTGCCTAATACGAATCAGCTTGTCAGGAAGGGCCGCAAGCGCCCGAAGAAGAAGACCACGACGCCGGGCCTCAAGTCGGGCCAGGGTCGCAAGAAGCGCGTAGCTGCCCCGCAGCGGCGCGGCGTCTGCACCCGCGTCGCGACGGTCACCCCGAAGAAGCCGAACTCGGCGCTGCGCAAGATCGCGCGTGTCCGGCTGACCAACGGGATGGAGGTCACCACCTACATCCCGGGCGAGGGGCACAACTTGCAGGAGCACTCGGTAGTCCTGATCCGCGGCGGTCGCGTCAAGGACCTGCCGGGCGTCCGTTACAAGGTCGTCCGCGGCACGCTCGACGCCGCCGGCGTCTCCGACCGCAAGCAGGCGCGCTCCCGCTACGGCGTAAAAGCTTCATGACGCACATGGTCGGCGCATATCGGCGTCCTCGGTCGCTCGGCTCGGGTCACGCACTGGAGTGCGCTCCCCTCGCCTCGCTTCCCTGCGTCCTTGATCTGCTTGACCCTGTGCGCCATGCGGAGGGGGTTGGCTGATGCCGCGACGTTCTGCAGCCACGGTCCGGCCGATCGAACCGGACGCGCGCTACCGCAACCGGTTGGTCCAGCAACTGGTCAACAAGGTGATGAGCGACGGCAAGAAGAGCCTTGCCGAGCGGATCGTCTACGACGCCCTGGCGATCGTCGGCGAGCGGACCGGAGACGATCCCGTCGAGACGCTCGAGGCGGCGATCAAACAGCTGACCCCGGTGCTCGAGGTTCGCTCCCGCCGGGTCGGCGGCGCGACCTACCAGGTGCCGGTCGAGGTGCCCGCGCGCCGCGCCCGCACCCTCGCGGTCCGCTGGCTCGTCCAGTACGCCCGCGCCCGCCGCGAGTACTCGATGGCCGAGCGCCTCGCCGGTGAGATCCTCGACTCGAACCAGCAGCAGGGCAGCGCCTGGAAGCGGAAGGACGACATCTACCGCATGGCGCAGGCTAATAAGGCGTTTGCTCATTACAGGTGGTGAGGCCGTGAGGGCGCCCCTGGCGGTGTCCTCGGTCGCTCGGGTCGGGTCACGCACCTGTAGTGCGCTCCCCTCGCCTCGCTTCCTGCGTCCTTGCCAGGAACGCCCTCACGGCCTCATAGAATTTTCCGATGAGGCCCATTCTCGCTGTCGATGTGGATGGGGTCATTTCGCTGTTCGGATTCGACGAGGCGCCTCTCCGCTCCGAGGCCCGTTTTGAGTTGGTCGACGGGATGGTCCACTGCATCTCGCTGCGCGCGGGCGAGCGACTGCGGCGGCTGGGCGAGCACTTCGAACTCATCTGGGCGAGCGGCTGGGAGGACAAAGCGAATTATTACCTGCCGACGATGCTGGGGATCCCCGAGCTTCCTCACATCACCTTTGACGGCGCGGCTCGGTTCGGCTCGGCGCACTGGAAGCTGGGCCCGCTGGAGGCCTCCTGCCGTGGCCGGGCGCTGGCCTGGATCGACGACAACTTCGACGAGAGCTGTTACGCCTGGGCCCGCAAGCGCCCCGAGCCGACCCTGCTCGTGCCGACGAATCCCGTCGACGGGCTGCAGGAGGCGGAAACCGAAGCGCTGATCGCCTGGGGCCAGGGCCTCGTCGCCGAAGCCGGCGAGCGAACCCCTTAAACTTTGCTCCTTGACCGGTTTCTGGCCCATTTTCTTCCTCTTGGTGGTCCTGAAGATCCCGGTCCTGGGATCGCTCTGGCTGGTCTGGTGGGCCAGTCATCAGGAGAGCGCGCAACCAGAGGCCGACGGCGACGGCGGCAGCAGGCGCCGCGACAAGATGCCGCCGAAACTGCCCCGCGGCCCGCGCCGTGGCCCACACGGTGGCGGCGTCGCCCAGCCGCTGCCCGACTGCCCGCCGGGCGGGCGCACCCGGGTGGTCAGACCCGCGCCGCTGCCTTCTTTCGCTCGCGCCGGATCTCGCGCAGATACGGATAGAAGTCGACCTCGACGGTATGACGCTTAGAGGCAACGAACCGCTTCGCCTGCCTCTCTTCCTGCCTCGCGATCTGCTCCCTCATCTCCGCCGGGCCCGGCAGCACCGCCCCGCCTGAGATCAGGTCGGCGACCCATTCCGACTGGGCCTCGGCGATCGGCATGATCGGTCCGAGCGGCTGGATGAAGCCGATGAAGTAGAGGCCCGGCCGCTCGACCGAGACGACGCGGCGGAACAGCGGGAGCCGGTTGTCGGGGGCGGCGAGCACCTCGGGGCCGAGGAACGGGAAGGTGATCTTGTAGCCCGTGCAGTAGACGACGAGGTCGATCTCCTCCTCGGTGCCGTCGACGAAGCGGACGGTGCGGCCGCCGGCAAAGGCCTCGATGTTCGGCTTCGCGGTGATGTCGCCGTGGCCGAGGCGGGGCAGGAACTCGGAGGAGACGGTCGGGTGCGCCTCGAGCAGCTTATGGTCGGGCTTCGGCAGCCCGTAGTCGGTGGGATCGCCGACGGCGACCTTCAGCGACCGCTGCATCGCCGCCCGCATCACCGGGATCGGCGCGAGGCCGGTGAGCGAGTTGGCGACCTCGTCGATCGGCTTGCCGTTCAGGTACTTGGGGATGACCCAGGCGCCGCGGCGGGTGGAGACGAAGGTCTTCGCGGCGATCCGCGACGACTCGACCGCGATGTCGACCGCCGAGTTGCCGATCCCCAGCACCAGCACCCGCTTGCCGGGGAGGACGTCGGGCTCACGATATTCGTGCGCGTGCAGCTGCTCGCCGCTGAACTCCTCGGCACCGGGAAACGCCGGCTCGGGCCAGCGGGCGTCCCAGTGATGACCGTTGGCGACCATCACCGCTCCGTAGCGATCGGTGGCGCGACCGTCGGGCCCCGCGACGGTGACGTCCCACTCCCCCACCGCGTCGTCCGCCGGCTCGACTTTGAGCACCTCGGTATTGAAGCTGATCCGCGGCCGCAGGTTGAAGCGATCGACGACTTCGTCGAAGTAGGCGGCCATCTGGAAGTGGTCCGGATAATCGGGATAGTCCGCGGGCATCGGCAGCGACTCGAACGCCATCACCCGGCGCGAGGTGTTGATATGCAGCGAGCGGTACGCGGACGACATCCCGTTGTCGTTTTCGTAGCGCCAGTTGCCGCCGACCTGCGACCCCTTCTCGAAGCAGTCGAAGTCGATCCCCCGCGCCTGCAGCACCTGTGCCGCCGCCACCCCCGAGCTCCCCGCCCCGATGATGCACGCTTTCATGGTGAGAACCTAACGGGTGGGGTGGGCGAGGGAGCCGTGGGCCGGAGGTTCGCAACGCCGTCCGAGACTCGCGCCCGAGGTTCCGCCAGGCAGCTTCCAAGAGCGAGCCCCGGCGCCTCCCGGTTGATGGGCCGAAAACTCCGCCATGTCTGGACTTTCGGCCCATCAACGTCGAAGCCGCGGAGCGCGATCGCTGGAGCGTCGGGGGTCCCTCCCGCGAGCCTTTGGGAGCTGGGCGCTCCCGGGTACCTGCGCGGCGGTCCGCGGCGGACGGGCGTAGCGGGAGGGACCCCCGACGCTCCCCCCTCGCCCGCCCCATCAACAAAAAGGGCCGCCCCGAAGGGCGACCCTTTCCACAGCTACTTGGCGGCGACGCCTATTTCGTGTCCTCGCCGGAGGTCGACTCGATCTCCTGGGCGAGCTCCTCGAGCTCCTCGGCGAAGGAGAGGCCGAAGCCCTCGACCGGGGCCTCGACGCTGTCGACGCCGAGTTCCGCCGCGAGGTCGTCGTCCTCGAGGAGGT
>JAFDWF010000172.1 GCA_018268575.1 Actinomycetota bacterium | reverse complement strand
TCGATCGTCTCCTGCGTCCACCACGTCTCGGGGTCCCCGACCGCGATCGGGGCCGTCATCCGCGGCAGACCACGCTTCTTCCCCTCGAGCGCGGCCTGCGCAAACAGGCCGAAGGTCTTCTCGAACATCACTACGTTCGAGTCGCTCTGCTGAGCAGACCTGCCAACCTGGTCGATGATGCTCGCGACTACCGAGCCGGGCGCACCCGCGTCGGTTTCGGGCATCAGGTCGAACGGGACGCCCCCGTCTCGGTGTCCATTGCCGAACGGCAAATGGAGGCTGACCGTCTGTAGACCCGCCGGAAGGCTCTCCATCGCGATGCCGTGTGGAGGCTCGAGATCTCCGTCGGTGACAAGCAGGGTCGCGACTCCGCATCGCGGGCCGTTTTCGATGATTCGACGTAGCTCGGCGAAGGAGCGCTCGTCGAAGCCCGAAGGCGCATCGAAGATGGCCAGCAACCGATACGGCTCGGCGATCTCGCCGGCATCGGCATTGAACTCGCCGAGGGTCTCGTACTCGTTCCTCAGGTACTTCTGGATCACGAGCTCGATGTGGGCGGTCTGTTCGGCGAGCAGGCGGTGGAGGTCGTCCCCGGAGGTCCAGACCTTGCCTCCGATCAGGTCGCGGTCGTACTCGGCCAGCTCCAATAGTGAGGCCACCGATTGCCCCAGGCCGGTCGGGTCGAACACCGAGAGGTGCAGCTTGCCAGGCGGCGTGCCGGCCAGCGCTCGCAGCAAGATGGACCTTGCCAGCGCATGGGCGTCGGCCCGATCTTGACGCCGGTGGGATAGCTGCACCGCCCCGCGGGTCGACACGAAAACCGGAGTTCGCGCGTCCCAGGCGAAGCCGTGGTTCTTGCCCGGCACCAGACTCGCTCTCAGCCGCACCGATCCAAGCAAGACCTCGGAATGGGTCAGCGCCGGCGACCACGACAGCCACGACGGATTCGACCACGGGGTCAGGCAAGGCGGCAGCCGCCGCATCGCCTCGGAGAGCCTCGCCATTCGCTCCCCGAGCTGCGCGTCCGCGGCGCTGCGCAGTGCCTCCGATTCCTCGTCCCTACGCGCGAGCAGCTCGTCGCGGGACTCTGCGATACGTTCCGCCTCAACCTCGAGGGCTCGGACTGTTCCGAGCGCCGAGCTGGCCATGGCACGGGCCTCCCTCTTCTGGCGACCGGCGAACGTTCTTTCAGAAGCCTCTCGCGCAAGCGATTGCGCGCTGCGGAGATCGGCATTCAGTCGAGAAGTGATCTGCTCGTCGACCACCCATCCGCCGTGGGGATGACGACTGACCACCTCGGTCGGAAGACGCGCTACCGGAACGGTGCCATCGGGCCGTGCGTCGCGATACTTCGAGAAGAAGCTCTCGAGCTTCTCCCTGAACTCGGCGCTCACGGAGGCGACCAGGGATCGCTGCGACTCGAGGGTGTCGGCCGCGGCACTCGACGTGGTCCAAGCGCTGCTCATCGCGCTCGCCTCGGTAGCGATCAACGAGCGCGCCTCCTCCGCAGCACTCGTCGTCGCAGCGATGGCAGAGGCTATGCGTTCCTCGAACCCCACCGCCAGCCGCCGCCTACGCGATGCCGAGCTGCGCTTCGGTCTTCTTGATCAGCTTCTTCGTGCGGTGCCCCGTAAAGACCACGGTGCGAACCGCTCCCTTGTTGGAGGCGGAGCCCTTACGAACGTCATCGAGGGCGGCTCGCGCGTCCCACAGCGCCTTGACGATCGACGTCTTGGTCAGTTTCTCTGGAAGCTGCTCCCCAAGCTGGTCGCGAAGCTTGTTGGCCAGGATCGTGGCAACGGGAGGGTCGCCAGCCATCGACTTGCGGGCGTCCGCAGGTGCTTCAACGATTCCCCATAGGACAAGCAGCTGAGCGCCGATCTCCTCATCGCTCAGGCTGACGCCGTGAAGCGCTGCCACATCGCAAACGACTGCGGCTTCGCAATAGAGATCGGCGAACTGATTTGCAACGCCGACGAACGGACCAGCGCCGAACGCCATGAGACCAAGCCGCCGGCGTCGCTTGCGGGCGGTCACGTAGACATCGCGTGCAGCACGTTCCTTGCCCTCCTCGTCGCGGACCGCGCCGACCATGACGGTCAGGAAACGCTCGACGCTGAGCGATTGCCCGTCATCGGTGAGCAACGCATATTGGCTCCGCAGCTCCTCGGTCCTTCGCTGCACTGACGCGGAGGAGGCGGCCTGGCGCGCCTTCTCGCCCAAGAGGCTTGAACTGGCCTCGATTCGGTCCCGCAGTCCCATTGCTCGCCCCTATCCCCAGTTCCGTAGCCAGCCTATGCGTGAGGCAGCCATCACGCCACCGGGTAGCCGCGGTCAGCGGCACGCGCGAGGGCCGCGCGTGCTTCCTCGTCCTCACCTCGGCGACCGAGCAGAACACCGAGGTTGTTCGCAGCGCCCGCGTGACCGCGCTCGTCTGCACGGCGAAACGCGGCCTCGGCGGCGCCTGGGTCGTTCGCGTCGAGAAGCAGCAGGCCCAGATTGAAGGCTGCCTGATCGCTCCCTCGTTCATCGGCGCGGCGATAGGCGTCTTGGGCACCGCTCCTATCGCCTCGACCTTCGAGGAAGACGGCAAGGTTGTAAGCGGACGTCATCGAGCCACCAGCGTCTCCGCGTCGATATGCGGCTTCGGCGCCCTCGAGGTCGCCGAGATCCTCGAGCAAGGCGCCGAGCAGAGCGGCAGCATCCACGTCGCCACGCTCCTCTGAGCGGCGATAGGCGGCCAGCGCGCCATCTGTGTCCCCACGCCGCTGCAGGACGACGCCGACGTTCAGCGCTCCCGCTGGATGGCCGCGCTCGTCCGCACGGCGATAGGCGGCCTCCGCCGCCTCCTCCTCGCCTCGCCCGGCGAGAAGCACCCCCAGCCGCCAGGCGGCCGCGCCGCTGTCCCTCTCGTCCGCCCGGCGGTACTGCTCCTCTGCGGCGGCCAGCTCCCCCCGAAGCTCATGCTCCTCCCCGAGCCGAAATGCGGCATCGGAGTCGCCCCCATCGGCGGCCTGACGCATACCTTCATCGTCGTTGTGACGCTGCAGCTCGCGCAGCGCCTCGGAGGCCCTGTCGTGCCCACGCTCCTTGGCACGCAGGAGAGCCAACTCGGCGTTGACCAGATCCCCGCTCTGAAACAAGACCAGACCGAGGTCGTACGAGGCGTCCGCAAGGCCTTGCTCGTCAGCTCGCCGCAGGGCCTCCGCAGCACCTTGTAGCTCTCCCCTGGAATGCCTGAGGACGCCGAGGTTGAAGGCACCGAACTCTTGCCCGAGCTCCTCGGCGGCGCTGAACGCCACTTCTGCACCGTCCAGATCGCCGCGATCCTGTAGCAGCGTCCCCAGGCGCAGCGCCCCCGTCCCGTCTCCCCGCTCCATCGCCCTCCGAAACGCCGCCTCGGCACCGTCCAAATCCCAGCGATCCTCCAGCATCATTCCTAGGTTGCAGGCACCGAGCTCGTCTCCACGCTCGTCGGCGCGCCGATAGGCAGCCTCGGCTCCCTCCCGATCGCCTTCCGCTTCGAGCATCAGGCCGAGGTTGCATGCCCCCGGGGCGCTACCCGCTTCGTCCGCTCGTCGGAACGCCTCGCGGGCACCAGCTTCATCGCCCTGCTCGATCAGACTCAGCGCCGAGATGAACTCGCGATGGGCCTCCGCGGACGGCTCAGCCATAGTGCTCGCGGATGCCACTGGTCCAGTCGTTCCAGGCGCGGCCGAGCACCTCGTCGACCTGGGGATCAACCACCCCCGGGCCGCCGAGGCGTCCAACCGCAGCGGCGTAGAACTCGTCGAAGCTGTCCAGAAGGTGTCCGTCTGGCACGTGGCCGTCGGGAAAGAATTGGCGTAGATCGGTGATGCCTTGTGGAGCCCCCAATCGCAGGAAGACCAGGTGTCCGATCGCCCCAGCGGCCATCCGGGCATGCTCATCGACGAGCGCCGGCGTCACCGCCACCCCTGAGGCCCCGACAAGGGACTCGGACCAGGCAACGAGGAAGTCCTTCTTGGAGGAGAAGCCCGAGATCGACGGCGCCCCCGAAGCAGTTGCCCCGGAGGCTGAGGTGGCTTGCGGAGCCTGAGCTGCCTTCAGAATGATCTCGTAGATACGGTCGCGCTCCCGGGCGGCGTCGGCTATCTCTACATTGCCGCCCGCATACCAGCCGATCTCTGCGAGCTTTTGCGAGTCGGGACCCATCAGTTTGAGCCAACTCTCGCGACCGTGTGGCTGGCGCTGTTCTCGGATCAAGTTGCCTACCGAGGCGTAGGAGACGAGCTTTCCGACCTCGACACGCTTGTTGAAGACTCCTCGCTGATCGGCGCGCACCACGCCGGTGGAGAGAACGGCCACCAAATCCATCGTTTGCGAAACCCCGAGGACATCTGACGCAGACAACTCAAAGTCGGCAAGGGCCGCGTCGAGGATCTTCAGGTACTTGTCGTA
Organism: Actinomycetota bacterium; assembly: GCA_018268575.1. Taxonomy (GTDB): domain Bacteria; phylum Actinomycetota; class Thermoleophilia; order Solirubrobacterales; family 70-9; genus VAYN01. The sequence continues at coordinate 4,011 of JAFDWF010000172.1, read as the reverse complement.
CTCGAATTCGTAGATGTTCGACTCGAAGAAGATCTGCCCGAGCTGCCCGTCGTTGATCGACAGCAATTTCCCCTCCATCCCACGTTTTGCCGCCGGACAGCCTACAGCCAATGCAGGTGATCTCAGCCCAGCGCCCCGCGACAGAACTCGGCAGACAGCTTGCCAACCAGGAGGTAAACGTGCCGGAGCACCGGTCCCGGTCCCGGCCGCCGGCTTGAGGATCGTGTCGAGGCGCGGCAGCTAGGCTCCACCGGTGGAGAACGCGACGAGCACTGACGTACCGCCGAAGCGCGCGCCGCGCAAAGGCGAGCGGCTCGAGGTGGAGATCGACTCGCTTGCCTTCGGCGGCCGTGGCGTCGCTCGCGCCGACGGGCTCGTGGTCTTCGTCGCCGGCGGGCTGCCGGGCGACCGGGTCCTCGCCGAGGTGACGAAAGGCAAGAAGCGCTTCGCCGAGGCGCGCACGGTGGAGTTGCTGCGGGCGGGTGCCGACCGCCTCCCGGACCGCTGCGTCCACGGCGGCGAGCCCTGCCCGGGGGCGCCGTGGCAGGGGCTCGCCTACGAGCGCCAATTGGCCGAGAAGCAGGCCCAGGTGGAGGACTCACTGCGGCGGATCGGTGGGCTCGACGGGTTCGAGATGGAGCCGATCGTCCCCGCGGTCGAAGAGTGGCGCTACCGCAACAAGCTCGAGTACTCGTTCGGGGCGGGCGCCGCCGGGACCGCCGACGAAGGCGTCGCGCTCGGCTTCCACGCGCGCGGGCGCTGGGACCTGATCGTCGACGTCGACGACTGCAAGTTGGCGAGCGAACCGGGCAACGCGGCCCGCAACGGGGTCCGCGAATGGGCGCGCCTGGAGGACGTCGGCGCCTACGACGCGCGGGCCCGGCGCGGCACGCTGCGCAACCTGGTCGTCCGCGAGGGCCGGCGGACGGGACAGATCCAGACCCGCCTGGTGACCACCGCGGCGCGCCTCCCCCGCCCTCCGGTCGACCTCCACACGACGATCGAGGGCGACTCGGGCGGCACCGACGGCCCGACCGGGGCGCTCGGCGAAGAGCGCCTGCACGAGGAGCTCTGCGGGCTCAAGTTCGAGATGTCCCACGGCGCCTTCTTCCAGACCAACACCGAGATGGCAGAGCGCCTCTACGGCGTGGCGACCGAGTTCGCCGGCCTCAGCGGCCGCGAGCGCGTCTTCGACCTCTTCTGCGGGATCGGCACGATCGGGCTGACGATGGCGCGCAGCGCGGGCGAGGTCTGGGGCCTCGAGATCGTCCCCGAGGCGATCGCCGACGCCGAGCGGAACGCGCGCCGCAACAAGGTCGAGAACGCCAAGTTCCTCGCCGCCAACGCGCGCACCGGGATGCGGCCGCTGCTGGAGCAGGCGGGCAAGCCCGACGTCGTCGTGGTCGATCCACCCCGGGCCGGGCTGTCGCAGAAAATCGTCCGCCGGCTGATCGAGTGCGAGGCGCAGCGGATCGTCTACGTCTCCTGCAACCCGACGACGCTGGCGCCGAACGCGAAACAGCTCGAGGAGGCCGGCTATAGGCTGCGCCGCGTGAGGCCGGTCGACATGTTCCCCCAGACCCCGCACATCGAGTGCGTCGCGCTCTTGGAGAAGGTGGGAGCGAGCGCGCCCGAGGAGAGCGCCGCCTGATGTCGCGCGGATTCGGAGTCGCCGCCGGGCTCGACGCGGAGGTAGCGATCCCGCTCGCCGAGCGCTGCGCCGAGCTCGGCTACACCTCGATGTGGTCGAACGATCACCCGGGCGCCAAGGGCCTGGAGACGCTCGCCGAATTTGCCAAGGGGGCGCCGGCGCTCGACCTCGGGGTCGGCGTGATTGCCCTCGACCGCACCCCCGCCGACGTGATCGCCGCCGACATCGACCGCGTGGGCATCGACCCGAGCCGCCTCTGGCTCGGCGTCGGCTCGGGCTTCTCGAAGCAGCCGCTGACGGCGATGCGCGAGGCGCTGCCAGAACTGCGCGAGAAGCTCCCCGAGGTGAAGCTGGTCCTCGCCGCGATGGGTCCGAGGATGTCGCGCCTTGCCGGCGCCTCCTACGACGGCGCCTTCTTCAACTGGATGACCCCCGAGTTCGCCTCGGGCAAGCGCGAGCAGGTCGAGGCGGGCGCCGCCGAGGCGGGCCGCGAGGCGCCGCCGGCCTTCGGCTACGTCCGCACCGCGGTCGGTCCCGACGCATCCGAGCGCCTGGCCAAGGAGGAATCCTTCTACCGCGACCTGCACAAGGGCTACCGCGACCACTTCGACCGCCTCGCCGAGCCCGAGGGCACGGTCGGCGTCGCCGGTGCCGACAACGCCGCCGTCCAATTCGCCCTCGCCGCCTACACCGCCCTCGACACGATCGTGGTCCGCGGCCTCGCCAGCGCCACGCTCGAGGGGATGGGCGCCGTGGCGGAAGCTGCCGCGCCACAGGGGTAGGGCGGGGCGCTGAGGGACGGGGCGCTGCCGGCTGGCGCCCGGGATAAGGGACCCGGCCTTCTCGGAGGCGACCCGGGCAGGCTGTGGCCGCCTCCGAGAAGGCCGAGATTCGAGGGGAACGGCCGAGGGTCCGGGCGGGCACGGGGGTGCGTTCGCACTTACCTACGCATAGTGGCCATTACTGCGAACTCACCGCGTCGGGGACCGTGCCCGTCACGAAGACGCCGGGAACCACGCGGGAGACGTGAGGGAGACGTCACGGGTCCCACGCCTCCTCCACGGTCCAGGACGCGCCGGGTGAGTCCTCCACCGCATGGCGTGGAGGATCCACCCGGCGCGGGACGGGGCCCTCGGACCTCCCCGTGAAGGCATACGTCTTCCCTGCGATCCCGGCGTCCCCGTGACGTCCCCGGCGTCTTCGTGACGGCAGGGCGCCTCGTATCCCGTCGCCCGACCGGTCAGGGACCTGTGTGTGGAGTTTCGGTCTCCGTGGGACCGAAACTCCACACAGACGCCCTTGAGCGATGCACCCGTCCCTGCGCCGGCTTCCCCGCAAGACCTCCCGGGGCTCCGATCGGTCCGGCCTGAACCCTGCCCAGCCGCCCCGGGGCGGGAGTCGATCGCCTGAGCTTGTTCGTATTGCGTTTGTTTGCGCGATGTGCGAACATCGCCGGGCTGCTCGATTCCGGGGGGGATCGCGCATCGGGACTTGGGAAAGCGAGATGCGGAGGTGAGGATTAGATGACGAGCGATGGAGCGGTCTCTCCTGAACTGGCGGAAGCCGAGGCGTCCGCCGGCAAGCTCCGAGGCAACGAACTGACGTTCATCGAGGTGCTCTTCCAGGCGCTGGCCTCGGCCGCGCCGGGGCTGTCGGTGACCCTGGCGGTCATCGTCGGCGCCTCCTTCGCGGGCGGCTCGCTCAGCCTCTCGCTGATCTGCGCGCTGATCGGCATCCTGCTCGTCGCCTCCTGCATCGGCCAGATGGCGCAGCGCTTCCCCTCCGCGGGTGGCTTCTACACCTACGTCTCCAACGGCATCCACCCGGCGGTCGGCACGATGGTCTCCTGGCTCTACCTGGCGATCTGGGCCGTCTTCCCCTCGACCCTCTTCCTGCCCTTCGGCAACTTCATCGCCAGCACCGCGAACGCCGACTTCGGCTGGGCGCAGACGCCGGTCTGGATCGTCTGCGCGCTGATCTGCATGGCGCTGATCTACGTGATCGTCTCCCACGGCGCCAAGCTCAGCACCAACGTCTCGATCGTCCTCGGCCTGCTCGAGTTCGGGATCCTCGCCCTGATCTCGATCTGGCTGATCGCCAAGGCGGGCTCGCGCAACACCCTCTCCGTGTTCGGGGCCGGCTTCGAGAACGCCCCCGGCTTCGCCGGATCGGCCGGGATCATCGGCGCGATGGTCTACGCGATCTACGGCTTCGTCGGCTTCGAGAACGTCGTGCCGTTGGCGGAGGAGGCGCAGAATCCACGCCGTAACGTGCCCAAAGCGGTGATCCTCTCGACCCTGATCCTGGGCGGCTTCATCATCTTCTGCACCTACGCGGCGACCGTCTACTTCGGGCCCGCG
>JAFDWF010000171.1 GCA_018268575.1 Actinomycetota bacterium | reverse complement strand
GCTTCCCCCGAGAACCTCCCGTCCCGGGCGTCTCGGAGGCGGCCACAGCCTGCCCGGGTCGCCTCCGAGACGCCCGGGACGCCGGAACTCCGATTCCCCAGGCCCGAACCACTTCCGGCCCGAACCCTCCCCCGGGCGCCAGCTCAACCAGTACGCCGCCCCGCACCTCTCCTGGAACTACTCATCTAGCGCAGGGCGCAGGATCGCCTTGACTCAGGCGTCGGCCCCCGGATGCCGAAGGCGCACCGCGATGTGGGCGAGCAGTCGATCGTCGCCGCGCCGCAGGTCGAGCCCGGTCAGCTCCTCGATCCGGTGCAGCCTGTAGTAGACGCCGGTGCGGTGCAAGGAGAGCGCCTCGGCCGTGGCCTTGACGTCCGCGGCGGCGTCGAGGAAGACGGCGAGCGTCTCGGCCAGCTCGGGCTCGGTCCGCAGGAATCCGGCGAGCCGCTCGGGAATGTCGCGGCGGGCGATCGCGGGGAGCTGGGCGACGAGGCGGTCGGCACCGAGGGTCTCCCAGGCCCCGGTGCCGATCTCGGGATGGGCGCGCCCGACCCGCAACGCGATCGCCGCCTGGCGCGAGGCCTCGGCCAGAGTTGCCAGCGTCGCGACCGCCGACTGGCCGACCAGGACGGCGGCGCCCGACACGCCCTGTACCCATTTCGCCGCGTCCTCGGTCGGCAGCATCCGCAGAACCGGATCGCCCAACGAGGCGACGAGCGCGGCGCCCTCGGGCGCCGCGCCGGCGATCGCGTGGCCGACCGAGAGCCGGCGCGCGGCGCGGTGCGCGATCGCCAGCGCATCGACGTCGGCGCCCTCGCGCGCGGCCAGGAGAAAGAGCAGGACGCGATCCTCGAGCATCAGCCCGCGGCCACGCGCCTCGGCCACGGCCGCTTCGCTGGTCTCCTGCTCGGGCGAGCAGAGCGCCGCCAGGAGCGGCGCGTCGTCGGGGATCTCGCGCTTGGTCCGGGCGACCAGTTGCGCCGCGATCTCGTCAGCCGCCCGCCGCAGCAGCTCAAGGTCAGGCCCGCCGAGATCGGCCAGCGGATCGAGCAACCAGAGGTAGCCAAGGGGACGGGAGCGATCACGAACCGGCATGCAGATCCGCTCCGACATGCCGAGGTCGGGATCGGCGCGGATGTGGACGACGTCCTCCGCGGTCGCGATGCCCTGCGACAACAGGGCATCGCGGACCTTCAGGTTGGCGCCGCGACCAAGGATGCTCTCGCGGCGAACGTCGTCGACCTCCCACTGCCGACTGAAGGCAAGCGGGGCGAGGGTCTCGTCGTCGAGGAGGACGGGGCGGTCGATGGCGACGCTGAGCGCGTCGACCAGTGACTGGACCGAGGCATCATCGGGGGTCGACCTGGTGTCCCGCGTCACAGCAGGATCGTCGCAGACCTTCATCCCCGCTCAGGGGTAGACGGCCCTCAGCTTGGCCGCCTCGGCAACTCGTCGCACCGCGACGACCAGCGCCCCGGTCCGGAGGTCGACGCCGAGCCCGTCCGAGGTCGCCAGCACCTCGGCCAAGGCGGACCTCATCTGCACCCGCAGGCGCTCCTGGACCTCGGACGGGCTCCAGATGTACCTCTGGTGTCCTTGCACCCACTCGAAGTAGCTGACGGTGACGCCGCCGCCGCCGGCAAGGACGTCGGGGAGGATCGGGATCCCACGATCGGCAAGGATCTCGTCGGCCGCGGGGGTGGTCGGGCCGTTGGCAGCCTCGGCGACCATCCGGCAGCGCAGTCGCGCCGCGTTGTCGGCGGTTATCTGATGCTCCATCGCGGCAGGGATCAGTACGTCGCAGGGCAGCTCGAGCAAGGCGTCCCGCGGGATCGCTTCGGCCTCCGGATACTCGGCAACCGAACCGTGCTCGCCACTCCAAGCCAGTACCGCCGGGATATCGAGCCCCGCGGGATCGGCGATCGCGCCGTCGACATCGGAGACCGCGACCAGCTTGGCGCCGCGCGCGTGGAGCTCGGCCGCGGCGACGGACCCGACGTTGCCGAAGCCCTGGATCGCGCAGCGCTGCCCGGCCAGAGGCGACCGTCGACGCTCGAGCGCCGCCTCCAACGCGAAGACGGCCCCGAGGCCGGTGGCGTCGCGGCGACCCGGGGTACCGCCGAGCGCCGGCGGCTTGCCGGTGACGACCGCGGGCACCGCGTGCCCGGCAGATTGCGAGTAGGTGTCGTAGAGCCACGCCATCTCGCGCTCGCCAGTTCCCATGTCCGGGGCCGGGATGTCCTGGTCGGGCCCGATCACCGGGCCGAGCTCGCTGGCGAAGCGACGGGTGATCCGCTCGATCTCCTCGGCGGAGAGCCGGCTCGGGTCACAGCGGACTCCGCCCTTGGCACCGCCGAACGGCAGCCCCAGCAACGCACACTTCCAGGTCATCCACATCGCCAGCGCCGCGCACTGTCCCAGGGCAAGATCGGGCGCATAGCGCAGGCCGCCCTTCGTCGGGCCCATCGTGAGGATGTGCTGGACGCGATAGCCGGCGAAGTTGACGAGGGCGCCGTCGTCCATGCGGATCGGCAGGTTGACGACCAGAGAGCGACGCGGCTCGGTCAGCCGGGTGCACTCGTCGGGATCGAGGTCGAGGCGATCGGCGGCCCTGAAGAACTGGTCGCAGGCCATCCGATAGAGGTCGGTGTGCCACTCTGGCGCCCGCTCGGACACCGCGGCCGCGCCGCCCGGACGCGCCGCCACCGCCGCCCTCATGGAGCCAGACCGTGGCGGACGGTGTTCTCGGTGACGACGACCGGCTCGACGAAGTGCAGGAGATAGTCCGGGCCGCCCGCCTTCGCCCCGGTGCCGGAGAGGCGGTTGCCGCCGAAGGGCTGGCGCCCGACCATCGCCCCGGTGATCCCGCGGTTGACATAGAGGTTGCCCACCGGCGTGCGCCTCGAGACCGCGGCGATCGTCCGTGGGTTGCGTGAGAAGAGGCCGCCGGTGAGAGCGTGCGCCTGCCGCTCGACCAGGTCGCAGCCGGCCCCCACGTCGCTCACCGTCTCGACCGTGACCACCGGGCCGAAGATCTCCTCGCGGATCACCGGCGAATCGGGGTCGACGTCGGCGAGGATCGTCGGCGCGCTGAAGTAGCCGCGGTCGGGCACGTCCTCGACCCGCTCGACGTTCGCCCCGGCCGCGGCCGCCTCGGCGACCATCCGCTCGACCCGCGCCTGCGCCGAGGGCTCGATCAGCGGCGGGACGTCGACCCCGAAATCGGCGGCCTGGCCGACCAGGAGGGTGTCGAGCGCTCCGCGCAGTCGATCCTGGAGGTGAGCGGCGATCCGCTCGTGAGCCAGCACCCGGGACGCAGCCGAGCACTTCTGGCCGGCGAAGCCGAAGGCGGAGTGCAGGACCGCCGGAACGACGTCGTCGAGGTCCGCGTCGGCATCGACGATGATGCAGTTCTTGCCGCCCATCTCCGCCACTACCCGCTTCAGATGGTCCTGGCCGGGGCCGGGCAGCGCGGCAGCGCGGAGAATCTCGAGGCCGACGGCGCCGGATCCGGTGAAGGCGATCGTGTGGACGCCGGGCTCGGCGGCCAGCGCCGCGCCCACCTCCCCCTCCCCCGGCAGCAGCGCGATCGCGCCCTCGGGGATGCCGGCCCGGCGGAGCGCTTCGACGACCGCGAGGGCGCAGCCGGGAGACTGCTCGGCCGGCTTCAGGCAGACGGCATTGCCGGTCGCCAGGCCCGCCGCGGTCATCCCGGTCGCGATCGCGAAGGGGAAGTTCCAGGGCGCGATCACCGCGACCACGCCGCGCGGCCGGTAGCTGATCGAGTTGCGCTCGCCGGGGAGCTGGATCAGCTCCCGGCCCGCATCGAGCCGGACGGCCTCGATCGCGTAGTACTCGAGAAAGTCGATCGCCTCGCAGATGTCGGCATCGGCCTCGGCCCAGGGCTTGGCGCACTCCCGGACCGCCAGCGCCGCCAGCTCGTAGCGCCGGTCGCGGAGCTCTCCCGCGGCCCGCGAGAGCACCGCCGCCCGCTCGACGGCGGACGTCTCGCCCCACCCTCGCGCGGCAGCTGCAGCAGCCGTCACGGCGCTGCTGACCTCGTGCTCTTCGGCGACGGTCGCCGCCGCCACGATCCGGTCAGGATCACCGGGATCGACGGAGGCGAGGGTGGGGTCGAGACGGGTCTCGCCGCCGACGATCACCGGCACCGCGACCGGCGGGGCCGCATCGAGCTCGGCGAGGGCAGCGACCAGGCGGTCGCGCTCATGGCTGCGGCGGAGCTCCAGCAGGATTTCGTTGCGGAACTCGGTCATGGGCGGCGGAGCAGCTCGTCGAGGTCGGAGCCCGCTGCCTGGCTGGCGAGAAACGAGGCGTTCGAGGTGTTCTCGAGCAGGCGCCGCACCAGGTACGCCATTCCGGAGACCATGTCACCGACGGGGCAGTAGGTACGACAGCGAAAGCCCGCGCCGGCGATCGCCTCCTGGAGCTCGTCGCCGAGGCCGCGCAGGACCTGGATCTCGATGTCCCCGGTGGCGAGGCCGGCCTGACGCGCGTAGGTGGCCGCGAAGGCCACCGAGCGCAGGTTGTGGGAGGCGAAGGCGGGCCGCACCAGCGGGAACGCGTCGACCAGTCGCCGGCAGATCCGCTCGAAGCAGCGATCCGTCTCGACTTTCTCGGTCCAGACGGGCGGCGTCCATCCGTTCTGCGCCGCCTCGATCTTCTCGTGGTCCCAGTAGGCGCCCTTGACCACGCGGACGCTCAGCGGCAGGCGTCGTCCCGACCCGGCGGCGCGCTCGAGGATCCGGTCGAGGATCTCCTCGGAGTCACGGAGGTAGGCCTGGAGGACCAGGCCGACCGAGGGTCCGTCGGCGAACTCAGGCCGGTCGAGGAGGTCGAGGACGAGGTCGAGGATCAGTTCGCGCGAGTCCATCGACTCCATGTCCACGTGCAGGTGGGCGCCCACCTCGTCCGCGCGCCGCAGCAGGCGCAGAAGGTGGTGGCGGGCGTCCTCACGCCCTCGCTCGGGCGCTTCGGGGCGGACCAACGGAGTCAGCGCCGTGACCTTGACCGAGAGGTTGACGCGGGGCAGCGGCCCCGCCGAGTCCGCTTCCAGGAGCGGCCGCGCCGGCCAGCTCCGGGCCGCTTCGGCGAGGTCGACGAGGGCCCGGTCGCAGCGGTCGGCATAGGCCTGGCCCTCGGCCCGCGTCACCGTCGCCTCGCCGAGCAGGTCGACCGTGGTCGCGACCTCCTGGGTCCAGAACTCACGCAGCGTCGGCACCGCCTCCGGGATCGTCTCGCCGACGATGAAGCGGCCGGCCATCTGGCGAACCGCCGCGGCGGCGCCCCGACCGGTCGCCGTATGCAGGCGCGGCGAACCGGCCGCCCGCAGGCCGAGGATCAGCGGCAGCCCGCCGGCCTCGACTCCGTCCAGATAGGCGGCCAGATGCTCGGCGAGCTCGGCGGGATTCGCGCAGGCCGGGGCGACGTCCACCAGTCGGAACAGGGCCGCCCGCAGCTCCTCGTTCCCGGCGACGAGGGTCATCGCGCGGTCGTAGGCAGCGTGCTTCGCGCCCCGGCTCGAACTGGCGCTCCGTCCGAGCTTCCGCCCGAGGTCACGGACCTCCGGCTCCAACTCAGCCCCCGGCAAGCCGACATCGCCTTTCACAAAGGTGTCAAGCACGACTCCCACCGTAAGACGGAGCCAGACCCGCTCACACTGACATCTGTAGCGAACCTTCCGCGCATTTGTTCAGTCCGCGGAAGACCCTCCGATCGGGGGAGGAACCGAGGCCTCCGGGTCGTAGGCCTCGCGCGGCAGGTCGAAGTAGTCGGCGGGGCTGCGAAGGCGCGCGTAGAGCATCAGCAGGACCCCGAGCAGGAGCATGCCGTACAGGTAGAGCATTTCCGTCCCGCCCCAGCCGCCGAGTTCAGGAACCGAGCGCCAGGCAACGTAGAGCAGGAAGCCGGCCGAGGCGACCGGGAAGACGAAGAACTCGAATGCGTTGCGGACGCCGCGAAGCGCCAGCCGACGGTAGTAGACCGCCATCGCGATGCCGGTCGCGATGTAGAACAGGGAGAACAGCAGGCCCACCGAGCTGAGCAGGGTTTCGAACAGGCTCTGGGCGCTGGAGGAGCCGACGTTGTAGAGCCAGAGCGCGACGAGGGCGAAGGCGGCGCCGAGGAAGGTGGCCGTGTAAGGCGTGCCGTGGCGCTCGTGGGTGCGACCGAAGATCGGCGGCAACACCCGGTCGAACCCCATCGCGAAGGTGACCCGCGCGCCGGAGACGAGCGAGGCGAGCGCCGAGCCGACCCCGGAGAGGATGACGGCGACGATCACCCACTTGGCGAGCCATGAGCCGGTCAGCTGTTCAGCCATGTAGAAGAGGGCGTTTTCGGAGTGATGTTCGAGCTGCGCTGGACCGATCGCACCTTGGAAGGCGAAGGTGAAGAAGGCGAACAGCACAGCCAAGGTGAGAACCGAGATCACGGCGGCGTTGCCGGGGTTCGTGCGCGCGTCCTCCGTCTCCTCGTTGACGAGGATCGAGGTATCCCAGCCGCTGAACATGTAGACCGCGATCAGCGCCGCGCTGACGATCCCGCTGACGCCGCCGAGCTCTCCCCACGAGAACCAGCTCCATTCGAACGCAACCGAGCCGGCGCGCCCACTGAGCACCGCCGCCAGCGCCAGCACCGCGAGCAGCCCGACCGCCATGTACTCGACCGCGATCAACACGAACTGCACCCGGGCGGCGGCGCGGATCCCGACGTAGGCGATCGAGGTGACGAAGATCAACGCCGCGGTGTCGATCAGCGCCGCCGCGAAGCCCGAGCTCGAGTTGGTGAAGAGCTGCAGAGCGTAGGTACCGATCGGCAGCGAAATCGAGACCACGCCGAGGAAGTAGGCGAGGATGATCACCCAGCCGACCATGAACCCGAAGTAGGGCGAGATCGCCCGCCCCGCCCAAGCGTAGGTGCCGCCGCAGTTGACCTCCCACATGTTGAGCCGCCGGTAGGCAAGCGCGATCCCGAGCATCGGGATCGCCGAGACCAGGATCGCGATCGGGCTCGCATATCCGGTCACCGCGACGATCGCCGCCAAGGTGAGGGCGATCGAGGCGGTCGGCGCGGCCGAGGCGATCGCCATGATCACGCTGCCGCCGAGGGTGAGCGCCCCGTGCTTGAGGCCGGCGTGCGGGCCCTCCGGGCCGGCCTGGGTGTCGGCGCCCGCCACCGCGGAGACGTCGCTCTTGCCTGCAGTCGTGCTCATCACGACCCCTTTCCGCTACGAATCGTCACGAGGCCTTCACCATCACGTGCTTCAGCTGGGTGTAGTCCTCCACCGCGTAGATCGACTGGTCGTGACCGTGACCAGACTGGCCGAAGCCGGTCCAGGGCATCTCGGGGGCGAGGGCCAGATGGTCGTTGATCCAGACGGTGCCGAACCGCAGGGCGCGCGCACAGCGCTGGGCGCGAGCCAGGTCGGCGGTCCAGACAGAGGCCGAGAGGCCCTGGACGACGTCGCCCGCCCAGCGCAGCGCCTCGTCCTCGTCGGCGGCCCGCTGGACGGTGACGACCGGGCCGAACACCTCCTCCTGGACGATCTCGGCGCCCTGGTCGACCCCGGCGACCAGGGTCGGCTCGAGGAAGAAGCCGGGGTCACGTGGCCGGCCGCCGCTGAGGATGCGAGCACCCGCCGCGCGGGCCCGGTCGAGGAAGCCGAGCACCCGCCGGCGGTGAGCCTCGCTGATCAGCGGCCCCATCTCGGCCCCGGCATCGGCCGGGCCACCGAGTTGGATCGAGGCGACCGCCACGGTCAGCGCCTCGAGCAGGGCATCGTGGATGCCGGGGGTGGCGATCACGCGGCAGGCCGCGGCGCACTCCTGGCCGGCGTTCCAGTAGCCGGCGGTGCGAATCCCCTCCACCGTCGCCTCGAGGTCGGCATCGTCGAAGACGAGAACCGGGGCGTTGCCGCCGAGCTCGAGGTGCACGCGGGCGATCCGGTCGGCTGCGGCGTGGGTCACCGCACGACCGGTCGCGGTCGAGCCGGTGACCGAGACCATCGCGACCGACGGGTGGCGGGCGAGTGCGGCGCCGACCTCACCGTCGCCGGTGACCACGGTCAGCGGCCCGGCGCCGAGCGTCGCGGCGGCATGCTCGGCGAGGCGCAACGCGCTCAGCGGCGTCTGCTCCGACGGCTTCAGCACGCAGGTGTTGCCCGCGGCGAGCGCCGGCCCCACCTTCCAGGTGGCCATCAACAGGGGGTAGTTCCAGGGCGCGATCGCGCCGACCACTCCGACCGGCTCGCGGCGCAGCGAGGAGGTGTGCTCGGCGACGAACTCACCGCTCGCGTCGGCGCGCAGGCAGCGGGCGGCGGCGGCGAAGAGGCGGAGCCCGTCGACCGCGTACTCGATCTCTTCCGCCGCCATCGTCGCCGGCTTGCCGACGTTGCTGCACTCGAGCGCCGCCAGCTCCTCACTGTCGTCCTCCAGCCGCTGTGCCAGCGCCAGCAGGGCCTCGCAGCGCTCCTTCGGGGTCCTCGCCGCCCAGGCCGGGAACGCCAGGCGGGCGGCGGCGACCGCCGCCTCGACAGCCGCTGCGTCGCTGTCGGCGACGCTCGCGATCGGCTCGCCGGTCGCCGGATCGAGGATCGCCCGGCCGGCGTCTGCATCGGCAGGCCGGGTCACAGCACCCACATCGGCGGCGTCCGCTCCCAAGTCGTCTCCTCTCCCCAGAAAAGAATTAACTGATCCCACAGTCAGTTTACACGCTAACGTCGATGGCGGCAAGTGGGGCGCCGCCTTGGCGGGGCCCGGGCCTCCGGCCCGCCCAGGCTGCATCTAACCTTCGGCTGATGGCAAGACAGCAACAGCAGCAGCCGCTGAAGGGGACGGATCGGCGCGCGCTCGAACGCCTGCTGGAGGACCCGGCCCGCCCGCCCCGCGAGGCGACGCGAGCGCGGATCGTCCTCTCTCTCGCCGCCGGGGCGAGCCGACGAGAGGTCGCCGAGCAGCTCGATGTCTCGCAGCCGACCGTGGCGCTGTGGCGGGATCGCTACGCGGCGTACGGCCTCGAGGGACTGCAGGACCGGCCACGGCGGGGGCGACCGCGGCTTGCCGCGGCGAGCGCCAACGGCGACGCCGAGGGGACCGACGAGAGCATCGAGCACCTGCTCCAGGCCGCCTGTCGGACGATCAGCAAGCGGGGGTTCGGCTCGACCCGCGTGGCCGATATCGCCCGCGAGGCAGGCGTCTCCCCCGCGACGGTCCACTATCACTTCAAGACGCGCCAGGAGATCCTGATCCAGGCTTTGCTGTGGGCGAACGAGCGCCTGGTCGACAAATTCAAGGAAGCCGACGACGGGGAGGAGCCGTTCGCCCGCATCGCCCGCTTCCTCGAGCGCAGCATCCCCTACCCCGGCGCCCAGGAGGACGAGTACCGATTGGAGATCGATCTCTGGGGGCAGGCTCGTCACCACCCGGAGCTGCTCGGCCCCTACGAGGACTTCGCCCGGCGCTGGCTGGACGGGGTCGCCGAGATCCTCCAAAGCGGCGTCGACTCAGGCGCCTTCCGGGTCACCACCGACGTCGAGGAAGTCGCCCAGCGCCTCGTCGCGTTCACCGACGGGCTCGCAACCCAGGCGGTGATCGGGACTTCCGGCTCCGAGCCCGAGCGGGTTCGTGAGCTGCTCCTGCGCTTCGCCGCAGAGCAGCTCGACATCGACTTCGACGAGCTCGACCGTCAGGCCCGCCTCTCCGAGCTGAGCCAGCCGCGGGAGGGTCGATAGCGAAAGCGCCTTCCCGGTGGACGGAGGGCGGGTAGGCGAACCGTCGCGTCAGCTCAGTCGAATCGGATCCCCGTAGGGGGTTCGGCAGGGCGGACCGGCGGCAATGGCGATGCTGCGCTCGGCGGGGTGGATGAGGACCGAAGCAAGCGTGCCCTGGCGATCGGGATAACTTCGGTTCGCCTCGTCGTGACAGCAAACCGCGATTGCGCCGGCTCGATGGGAGCGCAAAGCGTCCTTGACGTCGTTCACGGTGATCCGCGGTCGCGGCCTCAAACGGTCGCGAAGCTCCTCCAGCCGCACCGTCGAGTCCGGCCAGTCCCGCAGGTAGATGTCTTCGCCCTCGGCGAGGGGACGGAGGAAGTGGTTGGTATGGAGAAGGAGCCCGCCGTCGTCGTCGATCCGGACGGAACCGGCCGGCGACACCTCGAAGCTGCCGGCGAAGTCGCCGTCGGGGCCCGCACCGGCGATGCTGACGGCCGATGAGGCGGATGTCGAGTGTGTGGCCAGTAGACCCTCGACGGCCTCGACGCCGTCGCAGCCGGCGAGGATCAACCGCAGCAGCAGGTGGATCGGGGTTCCCTCGACACCACCGTCGCGGGAGGAGCCGAGGATGTTCAGGGCGACGCCCAGGCCATGGCCGTTGACCCCGATCTTGGCCAGGATCCCGGCCTCGGTCAAGGTCGCATAGCTCGACCCGTCCTCGCTGTGAACCACCCAGAAGACCAGCGACTCGGCCAGGTCCGGATGCCAATCCCAGTTCTGCGCGAGTAGGGTCCCGACATCCGAGCGATGCGCCCGGACCCCGATCACGCTGCACTCCGGCCGACCCAGGCCGGCGAGGATCTCGGTGCGAGCGTTGATCGCCATAAGGCGGTCCGGCGAAACGCCGGCACCGGTGGCGATCGCGACGATCTCGGCAACGAGCTCCGGCGCCACCTCCTCGGTCCTCGCCCCCACGCGGCGGCCGATCTCCTCGAGCTCGGCACCGCCGACTCCCCTGGTCGCGGCGAAGATCCGTTCGTAGGCCGCGATGGTCTTCCGGATCGCGCCGGCCAGGGCGCGGCCGAACTCGTATCCGCGTCCAACCGCATCGGCCTCGGTGGAGACGTGGTGAGCGATCACCGCACGCCCAGATGGTCGGCGATCTGCCCATGGCTCGCGAACCACACCTGGGCTCGCTCCCGGGCCGCGGCTATGAAGCTCGCGAGGACGCCGATGCGATGACCTCGACCGATCACCTCGGGATGCATGGTCAGGGTCATCAGTCGGCCATCCTCGATAACGCTGTCCAGCTCACGGAGCCAGACGTCCAGCACCGCGGCGGGGGGCGCCAGGTTCCCGCCGGCCTCGATCGACCAGGCGAAATATGGCCAGTCGTCGAGGCTCCAATGCACCGGGAACTCGAGCATCCTGTTGCCGTCGTGCTCCTCCCAATAGGGTCGGTCGTCACCCATGAAGCTGCTGTCGTAGTCGAAGCCGAACTCACCCAGGAGCGAGAACGTCTCCGGGGTGATCTCCCATGACGCCGACCGGTATCCGCGCGGCCGCAGGCCGAAGGTTCGCTCGAGAGCCTCGAGGCCGCGCTCGATCTCCTCTCGCTGCGCCGCCGCGCCGACCTTGTCGCTGCGCAGATGTCGGTGGCCGTGGTGTCCCACCTCGTGTCCGGCCTCGACGGCCGCCAGAAGGGCCGCCCCGTGCCGTTCGGCGGTTTCGCCGGGAACGTAGAAGGTGGCCGGCACATCCAGCGCCCCGAGGAGCTCGAGAATGCGCGGCACCCCGCGGGTGATCCCGAAGCGGGCCTCGCTGAGGGTCGTCAGCCGCCTCCGATATTCCTCTCCCTCGGCCAGCCATCCAGCCTCCGCATCGACGTCGAAGGTGATCGCAACCGCCGCCGACGCGCCGTTCGGCCAGGGGGAGAACGCCAAGGTCCCACTCATCTCAATCGTTGCATCCGTTCAGCTGCGACGGCCGAGGGGACGACATCGCGCTCGCCCCTCGGCCGTCGCCTCGACCTACTTCAGGCCCCACATCTTTTCGTAGGCACTGACGTAGTTGATCGGTGCCTTGTACGATTCGCCCTTCGGCGGCAGGTTGTGTTCGCTGTCGCATACCTGCGAGCCAATTCCGCTTTCATCGCTGTTCGGATCCTGGCCCAAGAATATGCGGGCCAAGGCGGTAACGGCAGCGTAGCCATCCCAGGCGTAGTCGATGCCGCTGCAGGCATCCATCCCGGCTTTGTTGTAGATCAGTTCCACCCCAGGGGCGGATCCCTCCCCGCCCATCACCTGCATTTCTCCGAGCCGCCCGGAAGCGCGCAACGCCGCGGCGCCGCCGCCTCCCGTCATCACTGCGTCGTAGGCCGCTATGAACGAGTTGGCTTCCGGATACTGGTTGAGCGCCTGTTCGATTTTCTCCTGCAGGGGCGGACCGAATTCGGTGCCGACGAAGTCGACCACGTCGACGATTTCGCAGCCTGGGCATTTGTCGAAGACCCGTTCGATCCCCGGCTGGGCGATGCGGGTGGCGTAGGTGTCGGTCTCGACCGTGAGAATCGTCTTCGCATCACCTTCCGTCTTCGCCACGATCCATTTGGCCTGGTCGCCGGCGAACCCATTTTCGAGGTATTCCGAGTAGGTCTGACCATCGACGAACTTCACGCTGTAGGTAAATAGCCCGGGATTGCAATCGCGACCTTCGATCGCGACCACAGGGATGCCGGCGGCTTTTGCCTGTTCGAACCCGGCTTTCGCCGCCGTACAGTCGAAGGCAAAGATGATTATTCCTTCGGCCTTTGCCGCAATCGCCTGCTGGATTCCGGTGAGAAAGCGAGTCGATTCGAATTTGCCATCGAAGATATGCAAGTTCCATTCGAGCGTGTGCGCGGCCGCTTCGAGTCCCTTGGTCAGGTTTTGCGCAGTTTCGACGCTCTGGCCGACGCTTATGAACCAGACGTCTTTGCCTGGGACCGGCTTTTTCAACGGTGGCCCGGTCGGCGGTTTGAAGCTGCCCTTATAGAGAGCGGCGAGTTCGCCGGTGAACTTTCCACCGCCTTCTTCCTTCGCCGGGTTGGCGGATCCAGTTTCAGGTCCGCTTTCGCTCTTGCCACCACCACCGCAGGCGGTAAGCGTGAGTACCAGTAGCCCGATAGCGACAACGGACACGGCGGATAGCTTGGTGGTATCTCGATTCATCTCTCTCACTTCCTGGTTAGAGTTCCTGCCGACGTCCCAGCCGTACCGCCAGGGCAACGCCCACTATCAGCGCAGCGCCATTCACATAGTTGTTGACGTACTCCGGTGAGCCTGCGAGGTTGAGGCCGCTGTTCAAGACCGCCAAGAAGAAGATCGCGACCAGGGTTCCGGTCACGTTGTAGCGCCCGGGCCGCATCGCGGCGGCGCTGAGGAAGGCGGCCGCCAGGGCGGGGAGGGTGAAGGTTTCGCCGACTTTCGGGTCGGCGCTGCCTGCCCGAGCAACCTGGAGCACACCGGCGGCGCCGGAGAGGGCGCCGGAGATGATGAAGGTCGTTCCCAGCGTCAGCTTCGTGCGGATGCCGACCAGACGAGCCGCGTCTCGGTTGGATCCGAACGCATATAGATACCGCCCGTACGGCGTGTGGTTGAGGACGTAGTAGACCCCGGCCGCGATCACGACGAGGACGTAGGCGATCTTCGGAATGCCAAACCAGGTGCTGGAGCCGAATTCACTGAACCCGAGTGGGATGTCGCCGGTCACCGCGATCCCGTGGGTCTTCTGGTTGACGACACCACCGACGATGATCGACATGCCAAGGGTGGTGATGACCGCGTTGACCCCGATCCGAGTGATCAGAAGCGCGTTGATCGCACCCACCACGATGCCGAGGCCGATGCCGATGCCGATCGCAAGGGGGATCGACGTGCCGTGCGAAAGCGCGGTCGCGACGAAGACCGAGGAGAGCCCGGCGATCGCACCCACCGAAAGGTCGAACTCGTAACAGACCAAAGGCACCAGGGCGGCCAGGGCGACGATGGCCACCACGGCATTCGCGCTGATCAGAGTGCGTATGTTCGCCGCCGACGGGAACGTTTCACTCGTTTCGCCCCAGACCGAGAAGAAGATCGCGGCGAGGATGAGGAGGCCGAGGAAGGCGTAGGCCTCCAGGTAGTAGCGGACACCGCGACGGTGACGGTCCCTCCGCTGCGGCCTGGCTTCGCCGCTCGAGTTCTTCGGCTGCTCCGTTACATCAAGTGCATTCTCAGTCATGACCTCAGCTCCGTGTTTGCTAGGTGGGCGATAGCCTCGGCGCCGAGCTCGTGGTTCTGCAGCTCGCCGACCGTCATTCCCCTGCCCAGGACGACCACTCGGTCACAGATTCGTGCCAGCTCCTCGAAGTCCGAGGAGACGACGAGTGCGGTAGCACCGTCGGAGACCGCGCGGACGATCAACTCGTAGATCTCGGCGCGCGCGCCCACGTCGACCCCCTGCGTGGGCTCGTCGAGCAGCAGCACGCGCGGATCGCGTCGCAGCCAGCGGGCCACCACGACCTTCTGCTGGTTTCCCCCGGAAAGCGAGCTGAACGGCGCTTCCTCGGACTCCGCCTTGATCAGAAAGGAATCGAACAGCTCGAGGGCGTCACGGCGTTCCTGCCGGCGGCCGAGGACAGCGTGATGCCAATACTGAGGGATGACGGTGAGCGAGAGGTTCTCGCACACCGACAGTTCCTCGAAGGCGGCGTCCTTCTGGCGGTCCTCGGGAACGTAGGCGATGCCGGCGGCCATCGCTCCCCTCGGGTCGGACACCGTCCAGGAGCTGCCGTCGATCGATACTTCTCCGGCCTCCAGAGGAACGACACCGAAGAGCGCTTTCAACAGAGTCGACCGGCCGGAGCCGATCAATCCGGCTATGCCCACCACCTCACCGCTGCGAGCGGTCAGGTCTATGCCCCTGAGCGGGCCGGCACGGAGGCCGGAGATCTCGAGGACGGCCTTCCCCTCGGGGGCTCGCTCGAGGCGCTCGATCTGCTCGACCGTCCGCCCCATCATCAGCTCGACCAGACCCTCGTGGTCGAGGTCCTTGGGACTGACGGTATCGACGAGGCGCCCGTCCCTCAGCAGGGTGGCTCGGTCGGCGACCGCAAAGACCTCCTCGAGGCGATGGGTCACGTAGACGATCGCCTGTCCGGCCGTCGCGTAGCGCCGCAGGGTGGTGAGGAGCAGCTCGACCTCAGGCGCGGGCAGGGAGGCGGTGGGCTCGTCGAGGACCAAAACGCCCTCGGACGAGTCGTCCTGGTCCTGCAGAGCGCGGGCGATCGCGACCATCACCTGCGTGGCCGGGCTCAATTCCCACAGGTCCTGGTCGGGATGGGCGTCGATCTGGAAGCGCTCGAGCACGTCGGCGGCGCGACGGCGTGCCGCCGACCACCGAATCCGACCGAGCGAAGTGTCGAAGCCGCGACCGATCGAGAGGTTGTCCATGACCGAGAGCTCAGGAAACGTCGAGCGCCGCTGATGGACGAAGTGGAGGCCCGCGGCTCGAGCCCTCGTCGAAGTCATCCAGCGCAGCTCATGGCGCTCGCCGCCGATCTCGATGCTGCCCGCGTCAGCCGGCAGCACGCCGGCCAGGATCTTGATCAACGTCGACTTGCCGCAGCCGTTCCCACCGAGCAGAGCGTGAACGGCTCCCTGCTCGAGCTCAAACGACACATCGTCGAGGGCCTGGGTCCCGTCGAACGCTTTGGAGACCCCGTCAGCCCGGAGAGCGATCATCCCTCTTCCTGACCCCCGGCCGTCGGCCCTCGCGACGCGTAAGGATCTCGCGAACCCTGACGACGAAGGCGAGCCCGATCACACCCGCGACGGGGCCCAGGCTCAGCGCGGTCTCCTCCACCGGGATCCCGGCCAGATGTGCGAGCACCACCGGGCTACCCTCCGATCCCCACGCCACACCAGCGAACGGCAAGCTCGACGTAGGCTCGGGCCGCCGCTTCGAGTTGGTGGAGGTCGACGTACTCGTCGACGCCGTGCGCCTGGTGGATCGACCCCGGTCCCAGGCAGATCGCCGGGATCCCGGCCCGGGAGAGGGTGACGTGGTCAGCCCAGGAGTCGAGCCCGACGAGCTCGCTGTCAGCTCTCCCGGCGGCCTCCAGCGCGGCGCTCGCGGCCGTGACGATCGGCTCGTCCGCCGAAAGCTCGACCGGCGGGAAGTCACAATTCCACCGGACCGTCGGCGGCCTCTCCGCCAACCACGGGTCGAGTGAGGCAGCCGTCGCGATCAGGCTCTCGATCTCTGCCCGAACTCGGCCGCCGTGTCCGTCGCCATCGACCTCGCCCGGCAGGTAGCAGACGTTGAGCGTCGCCTCGGCACGACCCGGCCAGCTCGATGCGAACTCGCCGCCGTCGATCTCCGTCGGCAAGAGAATCGGGGTCGAAAGGAGCGGGTGCTGCTTGTCGGAGCGCTGAGACCACTCACGATCGAGCCGGCGGAGCTCGACGAGCAGGTCGATCAGCTTCTCGATCGCACTCACCCCACCGCCGTCTTCAGGATGCGGCTGGCCGATCTCCGCGTGAGCGGCACGACCCTCGACCTCAACCGTTCCGATCAGGATGCCGCGACACGCCACCACCATCTCGAGCTCGGTCGGCTCGCAACAGACGGCGGCGTCGGCGCGGAAGCCGCGGCGCACCGTCGCGATCGTCCCCATCCCGTTGACCTCCTCGAAGGGAACGACGTTGACGTTCAGGTCCCCGGCCAGGCTCACGCCCTCCTGCGCGAGCGCGGCGGCGGCGGCGAGGGCGGCGGCGATCCCGCCCTTCATGTCGCAGGCACCGCGTCCGTAGATGCGCCCGGCGCGGACCTCCGCCGTCCACGGATCGGAGGTCCACTCCGCGATCGGATCGGCCGGCACCGTGTCGTAGTGACCGTTGAAGAGCAAAGACCTGCCGTCGCCCCTGCCGCGTAGCCGCGCCCACAAACTCGGCCGCGAGGCGAAGCTTTGTCCCTGCAGGTACAGGGGGTGGTCCGCCACCTCCTCCACGCTCGGCTCGAACAGCTCGACTTCGGCGCCGATGTCGCGGAGGTAGCCGGCGACGAAATCTTGATGTCGCGGATCGTCACGAGCCGCATCGGCGGCCGTACAGATGGTCGTGTCGTAGGAGATCAGCTTCTCGAGCACCCCCGAGACCTCACGGGCAGCGCGCTCACGACAGCGCCTGATCACCGCACGGTCAGCCTGGGCCGACACAGACACCCGCTCAGCAGCACCCATGGTCGTCGCCAACGCTCTTGCTGCAGCTGTCGAGGGACGGGGGCACGTCGATCGCCGGGCTCCGATCGAAGAAGCCGTCCGGCTTCAGCAGGAAGCCGATTCGCTCGACCGGCATCACCGGCCAGTCCTCGGGCCTTGGCAGGTGGGTCGAGCCGAACGTGTACCAGAGGACGACATCGGCATCCTCGATCGGACGGTCCTGTTCGACCCAACGCGCCAGACCGGTATCGCGACTGGTCTGATTCGGGTAGCTGCCGCTGGCGAAGCGCTCATCCGGAGCGTAAGGGGTGACCCAGAGGTGCTTGTCGATGAACTCCGCCCGCCGGCGGACACTCGAGCCGGGCACCGAGAGGACGCCGGTGTTGCCTCCTGGGATCAGCTTGTAGGCGACGGGATCACCAAACAGGTTGCGCTTGCCGGGGTTCTCGATTCGCCAATAGCGGCCGCTCAGCGGTTCGATCAGCTGCCCCCCGTCGTGCTCACTCCTGAGCGGCGTAGCGACCCGCCGAAAGGCCCCTCCGTAGGGGTTCTCGTCGTCCGGCGCAGGCTCGGCGTGCACCTCCGACACCGTGTTCTTCGACCCGTCCACATCGAGGTCGAGGCGGACGTTGAAGAAGTGCTGGTGGTTGGGCGCCGTAACCCGTGGAGCCACGATTCGCCCGTACGAGGGTCGGTCGCCGTCGGCGATCCCGCCGGTGAGAACGATGCCGGTCAGCTTTACCTCACACTCGATCGTGCCGTCTTGATACAGGTACCAGTAGAAGGCGTACTCATAGTTGTCCGCGGTGGCGATCGAGGAGATCACCAGGCGACGCGCTCGGCGCACCTCGACCTCTCCGGTACTGGCATCGGTGTGCTTCCAGAGCAGCCCGAAATCCTCTTCGTGGAGGCAGATCGCGTTGCGAACCGTGTAGGGAACACCGGCGTCGTCTGCCAGGACGACGTCGAAGTACCTGATCGTGCCAAGGCAGTCACAGCCGAGCTCGAGTGAGTTGGTGAGCGGGCCGAGGCCGTGCTCACCGATGTCGAACGCATTGCGGCGGTAGCAGCCCGGGCTGGGGTCGCCGTAGGGAACGAACAGCTCCGAGAAGGAGGCTCGGTAGAGAACCGGGCGCTCCCGTCCCTGGTCCCGATACCTGATGCCGTGAAGGACGAGACCCTCGCGCGGCGTGAAGCCGACGCGCAGCGCCCAGTTCTGCCACTGCACGCTCCAGCCGTCGACGATGAAGCTCGGCCCGTCCGGCTGGACGATCTCGAGCGCCTTGAGGTCGTCCCTCATCTGACCGACCGCGTCCGGAGTGTAGTTTCCGTCCCGTTCGGCAAGCTCCGTGATCCCGTGGTCCTCGATCTCGAGGACCACCATTCGATCCAGGTCCACGATCGCGTAGACGCCCTCCAGGGGACGGGCATACGGGTTGTCGCCGGGATGGCGCCGCGTCCAGCAGGGGCACCACACGAGTCGCCGGCCGGCGTAGGCGGGGGCCACCTGGTCACCGATCCCCCAGGCCTCGATCGTGACCAGTCCCGGGTCGGTGAGGCCGCGTTGCGCCAGCGCCGCCCGGAAGCCCGGGTGCGCCCGCACGAGCTCGATGCATTCCGCGCTCTCACCAGCCGTCACGGCCGGTTGGACATCGGCGCGCTCGCGAACTTCGATCACCTCGCCACGACCGAGCGACAGATCCACCTCGAACGTGGTGAGCGCGCGCGAGTCCCTCAGTACAGCCGCAGCAGTCCGATCCACTGCGTCGCCTCCGGGCGAGTCGTCCTCGTAGGCCTGCACAGCCTCCTTGTCGGGCTCGGCCAACTCCAGCAACACGATGCGAACTCCGTCCGAGAGCAGCCCCGCGCCCCGCATGATCGTCACGGCCCGCTCCAACTCCTCCGCGCTGAGCGGATCCAAGGGGTGCCGTCCGATGACTCCCTCCGATCCCGGGGGTCCCACCCCCTGATTCAAGTGACTAACTGACTCCACAGTTAGTCACCCTTTCACACGGATACGCCATTTGCAAGCCATATCGGCAAAAGGTCGCGAATAAAGTCTCTTTCACAAGAGCCAGGCACGCGTGGCCTCCCCCAGAGCGGACACGATCACCTTCTGCGTCGTCCTCGCGCGCGGCTTCACGCTTGACGACACGTTCTCGGAGGCCCGCGCGACCGCGAAGGCGCGCTCTCGCGGTCGCCCCAAATCTCACGTTCCGCCCCTCCCGGCGTCTTTATCCGCCCCGGACGACCTCGTCGAAGGGCATCACATGCGGTTCCATCGCCAGGGCACGGGCGATCGCCATCCGCCGGCGCCACCTGGTGGCGCGCAGCCAACCCGGAGGGCCCTTCGCTGGTCAGGTCGAGGCCCACTAGTGTCCTGAGTCGTTAATCGTGTGCCACATCTGGCGAGTGGATCGGCGCCTGTGGCAAGGACGCAGGATCCGCCTTTGCCGGTTGGCAAAGGCGGATCCGAGGACGCAGCCACGGGTGGCGAGACGCCGACAGGGTGGTGCAGGATTAACGACTCAGGACACTGGCGCCTTCGGGTTATGAGCCCGCGCCGGAGACTATGCCGAGCTATGTGGGGCTGGTTTCAAGCGGGTTTGGCGAAATCGAGCTGGTTGAAAACAGCTGGGCTACGTGGAGCTTCGTGCCCCATTTCGTGCCCCACCCATGCGCCCTCGCTCAGCCGCCGCCGTAGGCGACCACGAGATCGGTGGCGACGCCGACGAAGAACCCGGCCGAGAGCAGCCAGAGCCCGAGCTCGCGGTGGCCATAACGGCGCATGCCGGTCCAGATCTCGCCGACGACGTAGAGGATCGCGCCACCGGCGAGCGCGTAGAAGGCCAGTTCGAGCCCTTCGGAGGTGACGCTGTAGCCGAGCATCGCGCCGAGGAAGGTCGGCGCGCCGCCGACCAGGCCGGCGCCGAGGAGCCACCGCCACGACGGCCGCACGTCGCCGAGGGGACCGACGATGCCGAACCCCTCGGTCGCGTTGTGGAGGGCGAAGCCGATGATCAGGACGGTGGCGAGGGCGATCTCTCCGCTGCTCGCCGAGACGCCGATCGCGAGCCCCTCGGCGAAATTGTGGAGGCCGATCGCCACCGCGATGGTCATCCCGGTGCGAAGCGCCCTGGCGCGGGCGGGGTCGAGGTCGCGGGCGATGACATCGCCCGGCAGGACATCGACGGCGGCGCCGGCCATCGGCGGAAGCTGGGAGCCGCTGCGGCGAAGCCGCCGTTCGACCGTCGCGATCCCGGCCAGGCCGATCGCGAAGCCGGCGGCGAGGATGGCCGCCAGCCCGATCGACGGCCAGAGGCTCTCGCTCCCGTCCTTGAATCCGTCGACCGCCCCCTCGACGATCGCCACGGCGTGCTCCATCACGTCGACGAAGATGAAGGCGAGGATGCCGACCGCGAAGAAGGCGAGGCCGACACGTGTGCGGGTGCCGAGTCGCTCGATCCGCCCGAACGGCAGGCCGAGGAAGATGGTGAAGCCGGCGATGGCTCCGAGCAGTGAGGTTTCGGCGAATGACATCGTCTAGTCCGACTCTAGAGGTCGGATTAGGGCACCCTAACAGACTCGGTCGCGGGTCCGCCCTACATCAGGGGTGGCTCGGCCGGCCCTCCCTGCGTGGTCGACGGCGGGCGCCGCGGGGCGGTCCCGAATCGAGGCGCGGCCGAAGGCCCGCCGCGCGGCGCCCGATTTCAGCCT
>JAFDWF010000170.1 GCA_018268575.1 Actinomycetota bacterium | reverse complement strand
CATGATCCGGCGGGATCCCCGCCGGATCATGGTCGCTCCGTGACGAAGGGTCCACGATCGCAGGGAAGGCGTATGCCTTCCTGCGAGGGTTCCGACCCCTCTCTTCGCGCTGAGTGAATCTGGGCCCCCATGGGGGCCCAGAACCGTGGTCACGTGTCTGTGACGGTGGAGAAAGCGTGGAACCCGTGACGTCTCCCTCACGTCATCTGCGTGGTTCCCGGCGTCTTCGTGACGGACCCCGCGACACCCTCCCTCCGCTGTTCCTCATGCCCACCATCCCGGCATAAGGAACAGCGGAGGGTAGGACCCTCTGCCGTCTCCCCATGACCCCGGCCTTTTCGGAGGCGGCCACAGCCTGCCAGGGTCGCCTCCGGGAAGGCCGGGTCCCTTTCAGGTCCCGGGCGCCAGCCGCCAGCGCCCCCGGCCCTCAGCCCCGCCGCTGCGGTCGTCCCCCCGAGCGCCGTCGTGGAACTACCCTCTAAGCCGCGAAGCGTTTTTCGGAGCGCGCTCGGGCCTTGGCTGCCTCGACCTCGCGGTTCTTCGGCGGCGCCGTGGTGACCAGCTGGTCGAGGAGGGTGCGGGTTGCCGCCTCGACCGCGGCGACGGCTTGCTCGAAGGCCGCGGTGTTCGCTTGCGAGGGCTTGGTCGAGCCGCTGATCTTGCGTACGTACTGGAGGGCCGAGGCGTGGATCTCCCCGGCGTCGGCGGGTGGATCGAAGTTGTGGAGGGTCCTGATGTTTCTGCACATGGCCTGATCTTAGGACCCCCGCGGGGCTCAGCCCGGGTCGGACCCGTCGCCGGCCGACCGGCGGACCGGCAGCGCGAAGGTCACCGTCGATCCCGCGGCCCAGGCACGGCCGCCGTGGCGCTCGGCGGTCGCCCGGACGATCGCCAGGCCGAGGCCCGAGCCGGGGGCGCCGGCGCTCTGGCCGCGCCAGAAGCGGCCGAAGGCCGCCTCCTCGGTGCCGGGGGCGAAGCCCGGCCCGGCGTCGGTCACCGAGACCTCGGCCTCCTCCCCGCTGCGGTGCAGGGCGATCCGCACCTCGCCCCCCGCCGGGCCGTGGCGCGCCGCGTTCTCGAGCAGGTTGTCGAGCGCGCGGGCGATCGCGTCGGGCTCGCCGTCCACCGTGACCGCGCCGTCGACCGCGACGACGACGCCCTCGCGGCCGGCCGCCGCCTGGCGCACCAGCTGATCGAGGCGGAACGGTCGCAGCGGTCGCTCCGCCGCCGATTCGCGCTCCAGCGCCAGCAGGTCCTCGACCAGCCGGGCGAGGCGCGTCGCGTCGCCTTCGAGGTCGGCGATCACCTCGGGGTCGGCCCCGTGGCGCGCCACGTACTCGACGTTGCCGCGCAGGCTGGTCAGCGGCGTGCGCAGCTCGTGGCTGGCGTCGGCGAGGAAGCGGCGTTCGCGCTCGCGCGCCGCGGCCAGCGCCTCGAGCATCCCGTTCAGCGTCCGCGCCAGGTCCGCCACCTCGGCCGGCCCGACCGGCGTCGCCAGCCGCCGGTCCGGATCCTCGGTGCGGGCGATCGTCGCCGCCGAGGAGGAGAGGTCGCGCAGCGAGCCGGTGCCGTAGCGGGCGAGGAAGGCGGCCAGGGCGCCGCCGACGATCACCGCGCCGATCCCGCAGAGCACCAGCAGCAGGCCGAGCCGGTGCTCGGTCCCCTGGAGGTCGGCTTCGCCGCCGGCGACGATCACGACGCCGCCCGAGGCGGGGCCGCCGGCGTCGGCGATCGGGGCGGCGAAGACGCGGATCGATTCGCCGTCGAGCACCGCGTCGGCGAAGCCGGTACGGCCCTGCATCGCGGTCGTCGTCGCCGCCGTCCGCGGCAAGAGCTTGGCGCCGAGCGAGAGCGAGCGGGCGACGATCGCCCCTTCCCGGTCGAGCACCTCGACGCTCAGCTGGTGCCCGGAGAGGGGCGATTCGAGCGCCCCCGGCGCGCGCAGCAGGGCCGGCGCCGAGACCGCCAGGCGGGCCACGTCGGTAGCCCGCCGGCGCAGGCTTTCGTCGAGCGAAGAGTGGAGGCGGTCGTTGACGACGATCCGCGCCGCGATGCCGAACAGCAGCACGGCGAGGGCGACAGCGGCGACCGAGGCGATCGCCAGGCGGAAGCTGAGGCTGCGGCCCCTCACGGAGCGAGTATGAAGCCGACCCCCCGCACGGTCCGGATCGCCCCCGGATCGCCGAGCTTGCGCCGCACCCGGGCGACGTAGCGGTCGACGATGTTCTCGGTCGCGGCGCCGCCCCAGATCGTCTCGATCGCCGCCGCCCGCGAGACGACCGCGCGCGGATCGCGCAGCAGCAGCTCGAGCAGCTGCGCCTCGCGCGCGGTCAGCTGGACCGGCGCGCCGCCGCCGCTGACCACGGTCGCGGTCGCGGTGTCGAGGACGATCTCGCCGTGGGCGAGCCGGCCGCTGCGATCGGAGCCGCGCCGGGTCAGCGCCCGCAGCCGCGCCACCACCTCGGCGATCGCGAACGGCTTCACCACGTAATCGTCGGCCCCCGACTCGAGGCCGCGCACCCGGTCGCCGACCGAGTCGCGCGCGGTCAGCATCAGCACCCCGCCCGTCAGCCCCTTGGCACGCAGCCGGCGGCAGACCTCGAAGCCGTCCATCCCCGGCATCGCCACGTCGAGGACGACCAGGTCCGGCGCCGCCGCCTCGGCGGCGGCCAGCGCCGCGCCGCCGTCGGCCGCCGTCGCGACCGCGAACCCCTCGGCGCCGAGGCTGCGCTCGAGCATCCGCCGCACCGCCGCGTCGTCCTCGACCACGAGGACGTGGTCGCTCACCGGCGCGCCTCAGTCCCCGGCGACGTCGCGGCGGAGGAAGACGAGGACCGCGGCGATCAGCGCCGGGGCAGCGTAGAGCGCGCAGACCCAGAGCGCCCGGAGCACCGGTTCCCAGTCGACCGGCGAGCGCAGGAAGCCCTGCCAGGCGTTGAACTGGGTGCTCAGCAGGTAGGGCTGGAGGCCGCCGAGCCCCGGCAGGATCCCGATCAGCTGGACCAGCAGCGAGAACATCAGGGTGCCGACGATCGCCGCGGCGCTGTTGCGGAAGACGGTCGAGAAGAGCAGGCCGATCGAGGCGATCGCCAGGATCGGGACCAGGTAGAAGAGCAGGCTGAGGCCGACCAGGCCCAGCCCTTCGGTCGCCGAGACCCGCGTCCCGGAGAGGCTGACGATCGAGTTGAAGCCGGAGACGAGGATGCCGGCGACGAGGGCGACGGCGCCGGTGATCGCGATCGCCGCGATCGCGTAGGTGAAGGTGGCGAGCGCCTTGCCGGCGAAGATCTGGTGGCGCTCGACCGAGCGGGTGAAGATCCCCTTCAGGGTGTCGTTGCGGTCCTCGGAGGCGACGATGTCGCCGGCGACCAGCGCGGTGATCAGCGGGAACATCCAGATCGAGCCGAAGAGCAGCAGGACCAGCGGCACCGCCAGCCCGGTGTCGTGCAGGTAGCGGCCGAAGGCGACGTCTTCGGGCTGGCCGTTGCGGGCGGCGAGGGCGACGACGAAGATGATCGGCACCAGCGCCGCGGCGCCGAGGCCGAGGTAGGTGCGCTTCTGGGCGCGCAGCTTGCGCAGCTCCCAGCGGTAGATCGTCAGCACCCCGGGATTCACGCCGCCTCCACCGGCGCGGGCGCCGGATCGCCGCCGTTCTGGCGCTCCGCGGCGGGCCCGACCCCGTCGCCCTCGGTGAGGCTGAAGAAGAGGTCCTCGAGGGTGGCGTGGCGGCGGGTCAGCTCGAGGATCGGCGCGCCCGCCTCGGCCAGCGCCAAGGAGAGGGCGCCGACCGCGGCCTCGTCGGCCGCCGCGAAGCGGGTGCCCTCCTCGGTCACGGTGACGTCGCGGATCCCGGGCTGGGCGGCGAGGACGGCGCGGGCGCGGGCTTCGTCGGGGCTGCGCAGCAGGTAGCCCTCCCCCGCCTCGGCCCGCAGCGCCGCCAGCGAGCCCTGGTAGGCGACCCGGCCGGAGCGGACGATCGCCACCCGGTTGCAGAGTTCTTCCACCTCGGCCAGCAGGTGGCTCGAGAGGAGGACGGTCATCCCGCTCGCCGAGAGCTCCCGGATCAGGTCGCGCATGTCGCGCATCCCGCCCGGATCGAGCCCGGTCGCGGGCTCGTCGAGCAGCAGCAGCCGCGGCTCGCGTAGCAGCGCCGCCGCGATCCCCAGCCGCTGGCGCATCCCGTGCGAGTAGCCGCCGACCCGGTCCTTGGCGCGCTCGCTGAGGCCGACGATGCCGAGCGACTCCTCGATCCGCCCCTTCGCCCCGCCGCCGTCGAGCGCCGCGAACAGGCGCAGGTTCTCGCGCCCGCTCAGGTAGGGGTAGAAGGACGGCGCTTCGACGAAGCCCGCGACGCCCTCGAGCGCCTTGACGCTGACCTGCGGGTCGCGGCCGAAGAGGCGCACGCTGCCGGCGCTGGGGCGGATCAGCCCGAGCATCATCCGCAGCGAGGTGGTCTTGCCGGCCCCGTTGGGGCCGAGGTAGCCGAAGACGTCCCCCGGCTCGACGTCGAGGTCGACCTGGTCGACGGCGACGAGGTCGCCGTAGCGCTTGACCAGGCCCCTGACCTCGATCGGGGTCGCCTCCGCCGTCACCATCGGCACCGGCTCTCCACTTGGCATCGGCCCTTCATCTAGAGGCCCCGCGCCGCCGCCTCCACCGCCACCGGCGGCACCGAGCCGAGGACGACGTAGTCGACCCCTTCGCGGCTGAAGCGGAGCACCGAGCCGAGCGCGGTGTCGAGCTCTTCGCCCTTGACGTTGCCGATCGCGACCTTCGGCAGGCTGAGCGCGCCGCCGCCGATCGGCGCTTCGGCTTCGCCTTCGGGCGAGCTCTTCGACTCGATCACGGCGATCCCGCCGAGGCCCTTGCCGTAGGTGACGAGGGCCGCCGTCTGGCCGTCGAATTCGATCACCCGCACCTCGCCCTGCGGCAGACCGGCGAGACTCGGCGGCGCGGCGAGCGGGAAGTCGACCGCCGCCTTCACCGCAGCTTCGCCGACCGCTTCGGTCGACTTGCCGTCCGGCCCCTTCATCCCGGCGGCCGAGAGGTTGACGACGTTGGCTTCGGCGGGCGGGGAGACTTCGAAGACCGAGGCGGGGACCGCTTCGAAGCTGACCCCGGTGGCCTCCAGTTCGAGCACCGGCGAGGAGCTTTCGCTGGAGTAGACGGCGGCGCGCAGCGGGACCCCGTTGGCGGCGTCCCAGGCGAGCTCGACCCGGCCCAGCAGGCCGCCGTCGTGGCTCGGCGCCGCCTTCACCGTGTAGGTCGGCTGGCCGGCGACGTCGGAGGGGATCGCGCCGCTCAGGTCGACGCGCATGCCCAGCCGTTCGATCTCCCCCTGGATCCCTTCGACCGACGGCACTTCCTCTTCTCCGGCCCCGGCTGCACCGCCTTCTTCTTCCGGCAGCGTGCCTTCGTAGACGGTTTCCGAGCTGCCGTCGTAGATCTCGAAGTGGTGGCCTTCGACCAGTACCTGGCTGTCGTTGCCGCCTCCTTCGGCCTGCAGCTCGAGCCGCAGCTTGCCGCCTTCGGCGGGCGAGGCCCAGAGGCGGCCGCCGGCGCCGGCCAGGATCGGGTCCTTGCCTTCCAGGCTGGAGGCGTCGACGAGGTTGTTGGTGAAGTGGATGTCGGCGCTGATCCCCGGCACCGTCGGCGCTTCGAGCGCGTCATGGACGGCGTTCGCCAGCGGCTTGGCGGGCGGCTTCGGCCCGCCGCCGGTGGTGGCGAGGGCGACGGCGGTGCCGCCCACCACGATCACCAGCGCCAGGGCGCAGATCGAGAGCAGACGACGGGTCGAGATGCGGCGAAGAAAAGTCAACGTTCGGCCTCCTGGTGAAACTCGGGATCGTCCGAGCGTAGGCAGGCTCTTTGAAAGAACTCTGACAGTTCCCGGCGCTCGGCCGGCCACCCGCGGGGGTCGCGGCTCACGCCGACCGCGCCCCGCCCAGCACCAGCGCCGCGACTTCCGCCCCCACCTCACGCGGGTCCGAGCCGCGATGGTCGGCCACCCTGAGCGCCAGCAAGAGGGCGCCCATGGTCGCCGGGCCGAGGACCTGGGGGCGAAGGTCGGGACGCAGCGTGCCGTCGCGGTGGCCGCGGGCGACCAGCGCCGCGAAGGCCTTGACGAGGCGGTCCGGAGGGCCCTTCTCCTTGCCCCGATCGGCCTCCTGGACGGCGATCATCCTGCCCAGCAGCGGGTAGCGCGCGGCGATGTCGGCGAGCTCTTCGATCAGCCGCCCGAGCGCGTCGGCGGCGGGTTCGGTCGAGGCGGCGGCGCGCTCGAGCGCCGCCAGCGCCTGCGCCATCGCCTCCAGCCGGATCGCCTCGATCAGCTCCTCGCGGCCGGCGAAGTGGCGGTAGACGGTCGGCCGCGAGACCTCGGCCGCCGCGGCGATCGCCTGCATGCTGGCGCCCGGGTCGTCGGCGAGGACCCGCGCCGCCGCTTCGAGGATCGAGCGGATGTTGCGGCGCGCGTCCGCCCGCAGGTCCTCGGCCATCCCGCTCCACCTCCTTGTTCGCATCGGATCGAACTTCTGACAGTTCTCTGACAAGTCATACACGACTGTCTCGTTTATGGCTACCTTGCCGCGCATGCGAAAACTGGCCCGCTGGTCCTTCACCCACCGCCGCACCGTCCTCGCCGCCTGGCTGCTCGCCGTGATCGGCCTCACCGTGATCCACTCGGCGGCGGGCAGCGCCTACCGCGACACCTTCAAACTGAGCGGCACCGAGAGCTCCGAAGCGCAGGAACTGCTGGAACGGAGCTCGCCGCAGACCTCCGGTGACGTCGACCACATCGTGATCGCCGCCGACGGCGGCAAGACGATCCGCGAAGCGGGCGTCAAGGCCGACGTGGCAAGGATGCTCGAAAAGGTCGAAGCGCTGCCCCACGTCGGCTCGGTCGCCTCGCCCTACGCGCCCGGCGCCGCCGCCCAGATCGCCAAGGACGGCCGGATCGCCTACGCGACCGTCACCTTCGACGAAGCGGCCAACGAACTGCCGGTCGGGGCGATCGAACGGGTGATCACGGTCGCCCAGGAAGCCGGCCATGAAGGCGTCAACGTGCAGCTCGGCGGCCAGGCGATCGGGCAGACCAACAAACCGAGCGCCAGTGGGACCTCGATCGGCTTCCTCGCCGCGGCGGTCGTCCTCTTCCTCGTCTTCGGCTCCTTCTTCGCGATGCTGATGCCGCTACTGACCGCGGGCTTCGGGCTCGGCGCCGGCATCGCCGTGATCGGCCTGCTCTCGCACGCGATCCAGATGGCCTCGTTCAGCTCCGAGCTCTCGCTCCTGATCGGCCTCGGGGTCGGCGTCGACTACGCGCTCTTCATCGTCACCCGCTTCCGCCAGGGGCTGCTGCGCGGCCTCAGCGCCGAGGACGCGGCGGTCGCCGCGCTCGACACCTCTGGGCGGGCGGTGATGTTCGCCGGGATCACCGTCTGCATCGCCCTGCTCGGCATGTTCGCGCTCGGCGTCAGCTTCCTCTACGGGGTGGCGATCGCCGCCTCGGTGGTCGTCTCGCTGACCGTGGTCGCCGCCCTCACCTTGCTGACGGCGCTGCTCGGCTTCACCGGGACGCGCATCCTCGGCCGGCGGACCCGGCGGGCACTGGCCGAGCAGGGCGCCCTCGCCGAGAGCGACGAGTCGCCGCGCTGGAGCCGCTGGGCCGGGGTGCTGCAGCGCCGCCCGGCGCTCTTCGCGGCGGGCGCCGCCGTCCTCCTGCTGGTGATCGCGATCCCCTTCCTCTCGATCCGCCTCGGCTCCTCCGACGAAGGCAACGACCCCGCGAGCACGACGACGCGCCAGGCCTACGACCTGCTCGCCGAAGGCTTCGGGCCCGGCTTCAACGGGCCGCTGCAGCTGGTCGCGAAGGTGCCCGACAAGGGGGCCGAAGCGGGCTTCGAACGGGTCCTCGCGGCGGCCGCGAAGACCGCAGACGTGGTCGCGGTCACGCCCGCGAAGATCCTCCCCGGCCGCGACGGGCAGCCGCCGGTGGCGATCGCCAGCGTGGTCCCGGCGGGCTCGCCCCAGGACGCCTCGACCACCGATCTTCTCCACACCCTGCGCGGCGAAACGATCCCCGACGCCACCGCGAACGGTGGGCCGAGGGTCCTGGTCGGTGGCCAGACGGCCGTCTTCGAGGACTTCTCCCAGGTCCTCGCGCAGAAGCTGCCGCTCTTCATCGGCGTCGTCGTCCTGCTCTCCTTCCTCCTCCTGATGGCGGTCTTCCGCAGCCTCGTCGTGCCGCTGATGGCCTCGGCGATGAACCTGATCTCGGCCGGCGCCGCCTTCGGCATCGTCACCGCGGTCTTCCAGTGGGGCTGGGGAGCGTCCCTGATCGGCATCGACCGCACCGGCCCGATCGAGGCCTTCCTGCCGGTGATGGTCTTCGCCATCCTCTTCGGCCTCTCGATGGACTACGAGGTCTTCCTCGTCAGCCGCATCTACGAGGAGTGGCGCAAGCGCGGCGACAACCGCGAAGCCGTCGTCCACGGCCTCTCGGCGACGGCGCGCACGATCACCGCGGCGGCGACGATCATGGTGCTCGTCTTCGCCGCCTTCATCCTCGGCGGCGAACGGGTGATCATGCTGTTCGGCATCGGCCTCTCCAGCGCCGTCCTGCTCGACGCGCTGGTGGTCCGCAGCGTCCTCGTGCCCTCGCTGATGATGCTGGCCGGCAAGGCCAACTGGTGGCTGCCCGCCTGGCTCGACCGCCTCCTCCCCCACCTCAACGTCGAGGGCAGCGAGACCGACTCGACCCCACCACCGCGCCTGACCCCGAAGGAGATCCCGGTCACGGAATCGTGACCGGGGGCGTCAGGCGGCCGGGGAGAGCTGGGCGAAGCATTCGAGGAGGTCGGGGGCGATGTCCGATCCGCACTCGATCACGATCGCCTTGCTCGGTTCGAACCTGTCGCGCCCGTCGATCACCATCGACCCGGCGGTGGTGATCGGCCCGAAGACGCCCCGCTGTCCTTCGGCCACGGAGATGATGCCCGGTTCGCCCGTGGTCGTGAACTCCCACTGGTCGGCATTGTGGTTCACGATTCGCACCGCGAACTGTGCGGCAGTCGATTCGGGCCGGTTCGTCGTCACCTCGACCCCGCCCAGCGTCAGCACCGTCTGCGGGGTGGTCGGTTCGGTGTTGGCGGTGCCGAAGGCGAAGCGATCCGCGCTCATGAAGCTCTGCGGCGGCGAGCCGCCGAGCGCCTCGGCGTCGGCCGCGGTTTCGGCGTGAGCGGCCGAGGTCGCGGTGCCCGCCGTCTGGGCGTGATCGGCGCTCTTCGCCGAGTTGGCCGAGGTCGCCGTGTCGGCGGAGGTCGCGTGCCCCGCCGAGCTCGCCACGTCGGCGCTCTTCGCCGTGCCGGCGGTCGTCGCGCTGGGCACGGTGCCGAGCGTGGAGAGGTTGATCTTGGCACCGGTGACGGCGCCGGCCTTGATCTTCGCGGTGGTCACGGCGCTGTTCTTGATCTGCTTCGTGCCGACCGAGTTCTTCGGCAACGTGACCGCCGCGTAGCCGGCGCCCCCGAGGGCGATGAAGACTGCGATCGTCGCCATCACGTTGGCGTAGGTGAGCTTGGCTCGCAGGCTGGTCATCGAGATTCCTTTCGTGGCTTGATTCCTCGGCTGCCGACGGGGGTCGGCAGTAGATCAAACCGGGTGGACCGATCGACCGCGCCGGGTCCGCTCAGATCCCCTCCTCGTCAGGATCTGGAAGGACCCGGCCCGGAGCGAAGGTCCCGGCGGGGTCGAGTGCCGACTTGATGCTCCGCATCGCCCTGATGTCGGCGGCCGAGCGGCAGAGCGCGAGGTAACGGCGCTTGGCGAGGCCGATGCCGTGCTCGGCGCTGATCGTGCCGCCGTGCTCGGCGGCGCAGCGGAGGACGAGCTCGTCGACCCCCTCGTCCTCGGGATCGACGTCGAGGACGTTGACGTGGAGGTTGCCGTCGCCGACGTGCCCATATATGTAGAGCCGCGCGTCCGGATAGCTCGAGGCGAGGCGCGCCCGGATCGCCTCGTCGAAGGTCGGGATCGCGGCGAGGGGCAGCCCGACGTCGAATTTGAGCGGCACGCCCTCGCCGCGGAGCGTCTCGTTGAGGAGCTCGCGGTAGGCCCAGAGCCGCTTGCGGCCTTCGGTGTCGGTGGCGGCGACGACGTCGCTCGGCCCCGGCAGCGATTCGGCCTGGGTCGCGAGGTCGGCGGTGACGTCGGCGGTGGCCGCGCACTGGGCGACCACGTAGACGCCCCACGGCGAGGGCAGCGGATCGCGCAGGCGCTTGCGATCGCAGACCAGCTCCATGCAGGGCGCGTCGAGGAAATCGGCGGCCTCGAGGCCCGGCACCTGGCGCAGGGCGCGCAGCAGGTCGAGCGCCCCGCGCAGGTCGGGGACGCCGAAGAGCGCCGTGATCTGGAACGGCGCCGACGGCTCGAGCTGCAGGCGAGCGGCGGTGATCGCGCCCAGCGTTCCCTCCGAGCCGATCACGATCGCCGGCACGTCGTAGCCGGCGTTGTCCTTCAGCAGGCCCGCCATCCGCGAGACCACGGAGCCGTCGGCAAGCACCGTCTCGAGCCCGACCACCCGCCTGCGCATCGTCCCGTGGCGGAGCGCCAGGGCGCCGCCCGCGTCGGTCGCGACCATGCCGCCGATCGTCGCCGCGGAGCGCGCCGCGTGGTCGATCGGCAGCCGCAGCCCGGCCGCGGCCGCGGCCTTCTGGACGGCTTCGAGGGTAGCGCCGGCACCGACGTCGAGCTGATTCGCGTCGCCGTCGACCGGGCCGATCCAGTCGAGCCGGGCGAGGCTCAGGACCAACTCGCCGTCCTGGGGGACCGAGCCGCCGACCAGCCCCGTGTTGCCGCCCTGGACCACCAGCGGCACCCCCGTTTCGGCGCAGGCGGCGACCGCCGTCGACACCTGCTCGGCGTCGCTCGGGCGGGCCACCGCGGCGGCGGAGCCCGAGTAGCGGCCGGTGATGTCGGTCTCGTAGGTGGCGAGCAGCTCGGGGTCGTCGAGCAGCGCTCCGCTCGGCAGGCTGCGGCGGAGATCGGCGATCAGATCGCGGGCCGCGGCACTGGTGTCGGTGGTCGGACGAGGGTGACGTTTCATGATCTGTCCCGGAACTATCGCGCCCTCGCGCGCGCGACAGGCTGCTCGGCGATCCGGGGCCGGCGCCGAGGTCACCCGGTGCTGGCCCCTCCTCGGCGGCCGCTCAGAGGACGTGCGACCGCCGAGGAGGGGCCTGGCGTCAACTCCTCCCGCTGGTCCAGGCGGCGGCCAGCTCGACGTAGAGCCGGCTGCAGCGCTCCAGTTCGGCGAGGTCGAGGAACTCGTCGGCGGTGTGGGCCTGGGCGATGTCGCCGGGGCCGAGGAGGATCGACGGGATCGAGCCCTCGGTGATCAGGTAGAGGTGGTCGGCGGAGGAATCGAAGCCCGCCGGGGGGAGCGAGGAGATCTCGCAGGCGACGCGGACCAGGGGGTGGTCCTGGCCGACCTCGACCGGGCGCACGTCGCCGCGCCAGACGATCTCCGGGGGATGCTCGGCGAGCCAATCGTCGGCGGCGCTCAGCGTCCGCACGTAGGCCTCGAATTCCTCCATCACGGCCGCTCCCGTCCCCTCCCCGTCGGCGTCGCCGGGGAGGTAGATGACCTCCGCCTCGATCGTCACCTTGTCCGGCCAGGTCGCCCAAAAGGTCCCGCCCTGGATCGTGGTGGCGATGATGGCCGGAGGCGAGAGGAGGTCGTGGCGTTTGCGCGGCAGCGCCTTCCACTGTCGGTCGAGCCGCTCGATGCCGGCGAGCAGGTAGACCGCCTTGTCGATCGCGTTGACGGCTCCGCCCTCGGAGTGATGGGGCTGGGGAATCTCACCGTGGGCGGACCGGCCGGCCACGTTCACTTCCAGCTCGAGGATCCCCCGCGAGGCGATCGTCGGCCGCAGCCGCGTCGGCTCGGCGCAGATCGCGGCATCTGCCCTCTTGCCGAGGAGCATGGTCGCGGTAGTCCCCATCCCGTTGACCTCCTCGAAGGGGACGAGGTTGAGGAAGACGTCGCCGTCCAGCTGCAGCCCCGCGTCGTGGATCGCGGCGATCGCGGCGACGGCAGCCGCGTTGCCGCCCTTCATGTCGCAGGCCCCCCGGCCGTAGATCCGATCGCCCGCGCGCTCCCCCGAGGGAGAGCGATGCCACTCGTCCCTCGATCCCACGGGCACCGTGTCGTAGTGGCCGTTGAAGAGCAGCGACGGGCCCCGGCCGCCGCCCGGCAGCCGCGCCCAGAGGATCGGCCTGCCGTCGAACGTCTGCCCCGGATGCGCCATCCGATGCGCCTCGAAGAGCTCGGCGCCGGGTTCGAGGAGCTCGACCTCGAGGCCGAGGTCCGCGAGGTAGCCGGCGACGAACTGCTGGTGCTCGGCCTCCTGCCTGAGCGGGCTGACCGAGGAGTCCGCCGAGGTGTCGAAGGCCAGCATCCGTTCCAGGAGCGGGCCCGCCTTCTCCCCCGCGGCCTTCACCGCGTCGCCGAGGCGACCGCCCGGCGCACCCTCCGACCCGACCATCACCGCGCCCTCACCGCTCCGGCCTGAAGGGCCAAGGGTCGACGGTCGCGGGCACGCCCTGCACGATCTGGGAGATCATCTCGCCGGTCGCCGGGCCGAGGGTCACGCCGATGTGGCCGTGCCCCGTCGCCACCAGCACCGATGGCGTCCCCGGCAGCCTGCCGATGACCGGGAGCCCGTCGGCGCTCACCGCCCGAAACCCCCTCCAGGTGCGGGCGCGCTCGAGCTCGTCGGGCTCGAGGTCCAGGTAGGTCAGTGCCGAACGGCGGACGGCCTCGACCCGGCGCAGGTCGATGCGAGGGTCGAGCCCCGACATCTCCATCGTGCCGGCGATCCGCAGCCCGGATCGCATCGGTGCGACCGCCACTTTCGCGTCCGCCAGCAGCAGGCCGCGGCGCGGACCGCGGGCGGTCCCCAGCTCGGCGGTCAGGCTGTAGCCCTTGGCCGGCTGGACTTGCAGCCGGGCGCCCGCCGAGCGCAGCAACCGCGAGGTCCAGGCGCCGGCGGCCGCGACGACGACCCTGGCCTTGAGCTCCCCGGCGGTCGTCGTCATGCGAACGTCGCCACGATCCTCTTCCCGCAGCTCCATCAGCTCGAGCGAGGTGGCGAAGCGGACGCCGGCGTCCTCCAGGCGCCGCCGCCAACCGCCGACGAAGAGGGCAGGGTCGATGAAGCCGTCATCCCGCCAGATGATCCCTCCGGCGGCGCCGGCGCGGACGAACGGCTCGATCGTGCTCAGCTCGCTGGGACCGACCGCTTCCGAGCGGAGGCCGTAGCCGGCGAGCAGTTCGGCCTCGGCCCTCCCCGCCCGAAACGACCCTTCGGACCCGTATACGTTGAGGACGCCGGACCTGGCGATCGTCAGCTCGGGGTCGCCTGCCTCCTCGACGATCCGCAGGTAGAGGTCGTGGCTACGGTTGCAGAGATCGCGGAGCGCCGGGATGGCGGCCAACATCGGCCCCCGCCGGGCCGACCGGGCGAACCGCAGGAGCCAGGCCGCCAGGTCACGGTCGAGCCGCGGGCGGATGTAGAACGGGCTGTCGGGGCGGAGCATCCATCCCAGCCCCTTGCGGACCACGCCGGGAGCCGCGAGGGGGACGCTGTGGCTCGGGGCCACCAGCCCGGTGTTGCCGAAGCTGCTCCCCGAGCCGACCTCGCCCCGCTCGATCACCACCACGTCGATCCCCGCCCGGGCGAGGAAGTGGGCGCAGGAGAGCCCGACGATGCCGGCGCCGACGACGGCGACGTCCACCGCCCGCGGCGCCGAGGCGCTCGCCGTCGCGCGGGGCTCGGTCAGGGTCGGCATCTCGATCGCACTCCCTTCGGGCGCCGCGGCCTCAGCTGTCCAGCCGCCGACATTGCTCGACGAAGTCGAATTCGACGAAGTCGATCCAACCCTTGAGGATGCGATCGCCGACGTTCCTCCTCATCGCCAGCTTGATCCCGTCGAGCTCCGCCACCGGCGCGATCGCGATGCTGGTCCCGAACAGGTAGGCGGCGTCGGCGTTGACGAAGTCGTAGACCGTCAGCGGTCGTTCTTCGATCTCGATGCCCAGCTCGCCCGCGATTTTGAGCGAGATCTGCATGCTGACGCTCTCCAGGCGGGTCCATTTCGGCGGCACCACGAGCCGTCCCTCTTCCTCGATGCCGAGGCCGGCCCCGGTCGCCTCGGAGATCGCGCCGTTGCGGTCGAAGGTGATCGCCCAGGTCGCCGCCCCCTCGCGAACCTGCTTTCGCTCGCTGCGCGTGTTCGACATCCTGCTGATCGACTTGACGCGGGGGTCGGAGGGATAGAACGGGTTCTCGTTCATCAGCGAAGGGACCAGCCGAGCACCTACGTCGTACAGCCGCCCTTCGGCGAAGAAGCCCTGCCCGTAGGGGAGCGGCTTCGGCATGAAGACGATCGTCGGCTCGCCTCGCGCGCCCCCCTCCTCGCCGACGCCTCCGGTGACGATCGACAGCACCCACATATCGCCGGCCGCCTCGATCTCCGTCCGGTTGCGCTCGATCAGTTCCGGCCACACCGCCTCCGCCACGGCGATCACCGGATCGGGGTCGACCTCGATGTAGCGCAGCGACTTCGCCAGCCGCTGCCGATGCCTGCGCAGGATCTCCTCGACCGGCTTTGCATCGTAGGTGCGCCAGACCTCGAACACGCCCTCGCCGATGGTGAATCCCCGATCTCGAGCGGACACCTTCGCCTCCTCCAGGGGAACGAAGTCACCGTTTACAAACGCCTGCATGTATTCCTTTCCGATGATGTGTGGGACGACCGGCGAGCCTGGCTCAGCTCATCCAGAAGTTCATGAACTGGAAGGTGCTCAGCGCCTGGCCGACTATCGACGGTTCGATCCCGTGCACGTTCGGGGCCGCGGCATCGATGATCGGGAAGTAGAACGGGATGATGTTCCCGCCTTCTGACCAGTCGATCTTCACCATCTCGTGGATGAGCTCGGTCTGATGACCCTTGTCGGTGGTCGCCGTCGCCTGTTCGAACAGCTTGTTGTACCTCGGGTCGTTGAACTTGGTCGCGCTGAACGGTGCGCCCTTCAGCGTCGCCTCCGAGACGTTGACCAGGTAGGGGATGTAGCACCAGTAGTCCTGGGAGAAAGGCACCTTCAGGTAGGAGCGGGCGAAGTATTCGGTGACCGGTTGCTTCACGATCGCCGTGTTGACCCCCGCTTCTTCGGCCTGGGTCTTGAAGACGACCGCCGCCTGGACCATCCCGGGGGCGTTCGGAGTCGTCACCAGCTGCAGCGAGAGGTCGGACTGACCCGCCTGCTTCAGCAGCGACTTCGCCTTTTCGATGTCCTGTTCGCGCTGCGGAAGCTGGAGGCTCTGCACCGCGGGGTCGTAGTAGCTGAAGATGTCGTTGGCGACGGTGCCGTTGCCTGCGAACACGCTCTCGAGCATCTTCGGCCTGTCGATCACGAGCTTCAGGGCTTCGCGGACGCGGTTGTCTTCGAACGGCGCCCGATCGACCCGCATCGTGAACGGCACCCAACCGCCCGTTTCGGAGATGATCACCTGCTGCCCGCTGGATTCCAGGGTCGGCACCGAGGCGGCGGTCAGGTAGTCGATGCAGTCCACCTGTCCCGATTGCAGAGCCGCCACCTGGGCGGTTTCTTCGGCGATGTCGATGGTGACGACTTCGTCGAGGTACGGCTTGGGGGCATTCCAGTACTGCTGGAACTTGACGGTCTTGCTTTCGCGACCGGGGGTGAAGCTGACCAGCTTGAAGGGCCCGGTCCCGATCGGCCTCGCCGGGTTGTAGCCGACCGGAACCATGTACATGTACCAGTGCAGCGCCAGCGCTTCTTCGAAGATCGAGAACGGCTTCAGGTACTTGACCTGGACCGTCTGCTCATCGAGTTCCCGCAAGCTGTTGATGTCGATCGGGCCGAGCGCGATCGCCCCGGGATACTTGCCCTTGACGATCCGGCGGAGCGAGAAGATCACGTCCTTGGCGCCGAACGGCTTCAGTTCGTGGTCGACCACGCCTTTTTTGATCCGGATCGTCCACTCCGTCGCCTGCTTGTTCGAGGTGATCGAGTCCGCCAGCACCTTTTCGATCGTCCCTTTGTTGCTGATCCGCACCAGCGGGTCGTACAACTGCGCCAGGCGCGCGTAGTCAGCGTTGGTCAGGACGTTGTGCGCGTCCAAGGTGTCGGTGTTCGAGCCCCCCTGCGCACCGACCCTCAGCACACCCCCGGGCTGCGGCTTCCCGGGGCCGGCGGTGGTCCGCCCGGCGGCGCTCGAGGAGCTGCCCGAGGAGCCGCAGGCGGCGAGGACGCTCCCCCCACCCACGACGAGCAGGCCTGCGCCGGCACCTTGGAGCAGCTTTCGCCGGCTCAGCGGCTCGTTGATCGGC
This sequence comes from Actinomycetota bacterium, assembly GCA_018268575.1. Taxonomy (GTDB): domain Bacteria; phylum Actinomycetota; class Thermoleophilia; order Solirubrobacterales; family 70-9; genus VAYN01. The sequence goes on along the minus strand of JAFDWF010000170.1, from coordinate 537 downwards.
AATCCACGCTGCTCTGAATCAGACACTTGAGGCTCCTTCGGGCGGGTAGCGATGGCGCATTGTTCGCTTGCCGGAAGAGGCCCGACAATACGCACCCTGTGTAAGCCGTCAGGCCCACTTGCACGAACCGAATAGGTGCTGAAATGTGCGCCCTCCTAAGGTCCTGATGTGTGCGCATTCGGACCTCCGAGAAGAATTGGAGAATTCCCGCGAGGTGGCCCGGCAAGGCCCACAGAGGGTGTTTTCACGGTCCCTGCCAGACCCCGGCTCGACGGCGGATTGCGCCGTCACTGTCAAGCCGAGATCCCTGCCTGCGCCGCGGTAAGAGCCGGCCGGTCTGGCGACAGGAGGGCCCACTGCGTCCCGAGGCGACCTCGCCGAAGGCGGCCGCCGAGGAAGGCCGACGAAGTCCCGGGTCCGCCCTACATCAGGGGTGGCTCGGCCGGCCCTCCCTGCGTGGTCGACGGCGGGCGCCGCGGGGCGGTCCCGAATCGAGGCGCGGCCGAAGGCCCGCCGCGCGGCGCCCGATTTCAGCCT
>JAFDWF010000016.1 GCA_018268575.1 Actinomycetota bacterium | reverse complement strand
TGGGTCGAGGGCGTCTTCCTTGATCGCCTTCAGGGTCGGCGCCATCACGAAGAGCGTGAGGAAGAAGGCGATTCCGATCAGCACCTGGTTGGGGGGCGCGGTCGGCGTGCCGAGGCCGGTGCGGACGAAGCCGAGGACGATGAGAATGCGGGTGAAGCCGGTAGCGCAGAAGATCAGGGCGGGGACCAGGGTGAGGCCACCGACGAGGATCAGCAGCTGGACTGCCTCCCCGCCGCCTTCGATCTTCATCGTCGCACCGTCCAGCCGCGCAAGGTGTCGAGCGCGCGCCTGCCGATCTCCCCGGCGGGCCCGGCGGCCCCACCCTTCGAGGGTCCGTCACTCTCGAGTTTGAGCGGCGAGGGCGCGTCGTTCTCGTCTTCCGCGTCCAGCAGGCCGAGTGCCCGTGCCTCCTCCTCGGAGTAGCTGCGGACCGGGGTGACGCCGTGCTCGCCGGAGCCGACGACGAGGATCTCGCGGCCCGCCCGCACCACGTGCAGGGAGCGGTTCTGGCCGAGCGGCAGCGTCGCCACCTGTGCGAGGCCGGTCCCGGCCGCCTTCTTCTCGCGGCCCGCCTTGTACTGCTTCATCACCCAGCGCAGGCCGAGGATGACGGCCAGCACGATCGCCAGGCCGATGATCGTCCGCGCGATGCTGCCGCCCCCCGCGGCATGGGCGCCCGCCGCCGTCGAGCCCAGGTCGAGCGGCTTCGATTCGCTCCCCGGGGAGGGAGCGACGGCCAAGATTGAGAGTGCGGGCAGGCTCATTCAGGGGTGTTCCGGCTTGGAGCACCCCGCGTAATCGGCCTGAACGTCCAGCGCTTTAGCCGGGTACGACCTCCTCCCGCGCGTTTACGTCACCACTGCCCGATTCTGGATCGCTCGCCTCATCACTTTCGGGTGGACGCGGCGGAACCTCGACCACGGGGGCGGCGATCTCGGTGATCCGCAGGCCCAGTTCCTCCTCGATCGCCACCACCTCGCCGCGGGCGATCACCCGCCCGTTGACCAGTAGGTCGACCGGATCGCCGGCCAACCTCCCGACCGTGACCACGCTGCCGATGCCGAGCGCCAGCGCGTCGCCGATCGTCATCCGGGTGCGGCCGATCTCGACCGCCAGTTCGACCGGCACGTTCTGCAGCCGGCCGAGGTCGGCGCCACCGTCGAGCGCAGCGCCGCCTGGCCCGAGCTCCTCGTAGATCTCGTCTTGGTCCTGGGCTTGCATCTGGTCTCCCTCCATCACTGGACCACCAGGTCGGTGAAGACGACCCCTTTGGTCTTCACGTCGGTCGTCTTGTCGACTTCTTTGCGGATCACGGTCTGCAGGTGGTGGCGCGCCTGGCGTGAGGTCAGCTCGGTCGCCGGCACGCCGGTCAGGTTGTCGGTGACGATCTGGCGCACCAGCGGTTCCTGTTCGAGCGCGCCGAATCCTTCCGGCGGGGTGGCGCTTTCGCTGCCGGTCGACTGGCCCGGCGCCAGCACCAGCGCGACGGTCACTTTCGCGTAGCGCCCGCCGGCCAGGTTGAGGAGGAATTCTTTCGGCATCACGTAGACGGTGCCTTCGACCTTCACCTTCGACTCCGACTTCGGCGCCAGCACCATCTTGTAGGCGAGGCCGGCGACGACGAGGACGGCGACCGCGACGATGATCAGTTTCTTCCTGCTCACTGCGAGCCACCTCCTTCGGCGGCGCCGCCTCGCAGCAAGGCGATTTCGACCCGCCGGTTGCGCGAGCGCCCGCCCGCGGTCGTGTTGGGGGCGATCGGCCGCTCGCCCGCGACGCCGCTCGCTTCGAGCCGCCGCGCCGCCACTCCCTGGCCGATCATGAAGCGGACGACGCCCGTCGCGCGGGCCACGGAAAGCTCCCAATTGCTGGGGAATTGTGAGGTCGAGATCGGCACGTCGTCGGTGTTTCCCTCGACCGAGATCGGGTGGCTGCGGTCGAGGTTGACGAGGTGGGAGATCTCCGCCAGGAGCGGCGTCGCCTCGGGTTTCAGGCTCGCGCTGCCGGATTCGAAGAGCACGTGGTCGGTCAGTAGCCGGATCACCAGGCCGCGCTCCGTGATCGTCGTTTCGATCGCTTCGGAGAAGCCGTGTTCGCGGGCGTAGGCGTCGAGCTTTTCTTTCAGCGCCTGGAACTGTTCTTCTTCGGCCTGCAGCGTCGTCGCGTGGGAGTGCTGGGTGGCGAGCGCGGCGATCGCCGCTTCGGCTTTCTGGTCGGTCGCTTCGGAGCCGCCGTTGGGGATGATCGAGCCGCCGCCGCTGAGGATGTGCGGGCTGAAGGCCTGCTCCAGGGTCTGCTTCAGCGTCTTGAATTTGGAGATGTTCACCGCCGAGATCGAAAAGAGGACGACGAAGAGCGCCAGCAGCAGGGTGATCATGTCGGCGTAGGTGAGCAGCCAGCGCTCGCTCGAGCCGCCGCCGTGGCCCTCGGCCGCGTCGCCGCGCCGGTGCTGCTGCCGGCGCCGTCTGGAGGAGGGGGGACGCATCAGGCGGCCGCCTGCAAGGGATCAGCCTGCGGCTCGGCGGCGCCTTTGGCGGGCGCCGCGGCGGCCTTGGCGGCGCGGCGTTCCTCCGGTGGCACGAAGGCCTCCAGCTTGTCGGCGACGACTCGCGGGTTGTCGCCGGCCTGGATCGCCAGCAGCCCCTCGATCGTCAGTTCGCGCAGCGAGGTCTCGGCGTCGGCGATCCCGTGGAGCTTCGAGGCGACCGGAAGGAAGACGACGTTGGCCGAGGCGACGCCGTAGAGGGTGGCGATGAAGGCGCCCGAGATCGCCGGCCCGAGGGTCGAGGGCTGGTCGAGGTTCTGCAGCACGTGGACGAGCCCGAGCACGGTGCCGAGGATCCCCATCGTCGGCGCGAAGCCGCCCGCTTTCTCGAAGATCGCCCGGTCGGCGGCGGCGCGCCCCGAGGCGCCGTCGATTTCGTTCTCCAGCACCTGCAGGATCACCTCGGGTTCGGTCCCGTCGACCACCAGCTGCAGGCCTTTGCGGGTGAAGTCGTCGTCGAGGTCGGCGACGCCGCCCTCCAGCGCCAGGAGGCCCTCCCGGCGCGCCTTCTCGGCCAGCGAGACGAGCAGGTCGACCCGGCCCGCGAGATCCTGGTGCTTCGCCGACATCGCCCGCTTGTAGAGCGACGGGATGCGCTTGATCGACTCCAGCGAGGTGGAGGCGAGCGTGGCGCCGAGGGTGCCCCCGAACACGATCAGGATCGCGGCCGGGTCGATGAAGGAGCCGACCTGGCTTCCCTCCATCGTCGCGCCCAAGAACAGGCCCGCACAGGCGAGCCCGATCCCTATCGCGGTCGAGGCCTTCATCAGTTCTCCGCCGGGTAATCGACAGCGCGCAGCCGAGCTTCGGCGATCTGCGGACCGGTCCGCTTGAGGGCGCGCTCGAGGATGCCGACGCGCCACTCGCGGACCGCCGCCGTCACCGAGTCCGGGGACTCGGCGACGACGAGCTTGGTCCCCGTCGTCAGGGTGACGACGGTGTCCGGGGTCGACTCGACCGTGAGGACGAGGTCCGGGTTGAGGTCGAACTCGTGTTCACCCCCGCCGAGTCGGTGCAGCCGGATCATCGCTTCAGGTTGACCAGATTCTGCAGCATTTCGTCGGCGGTCGAGATCACCCGCGAGTTGGCTTCAAAGCCGCGCTGCGCGGAGATCATGTTGGTGAATTCGCTGGCGAGTTCGACGTTCGACATCTCCAGCGTGCCGCTGATCGTCAGGCCGAATCCGCCGCCCGGGGTGCCGTCCTGGGCTTTGCCGGAGGCGGCGCTTTCGATCCAGTTGCTGCCGGAGGTGCGGACCAGCCCCGCTTCGTTGGCGAATTTGGCGATCGAGATGTAGCCCGCGGTCACCCGTTCGCCGCCGCCTTCCGGCACGTAGCTGACCGAGCCGTCCTGGCCGATCGCCACGTCGGTCGCGCCTTTCGGCACCTGGATGTAGGTGTTCGGGGCGCCGGCGCCAGCTTCTTTGCGGCCCAGCACGTACTCGCCCTGCTGGGTCGTCAGGAAGCCTTCGTCGTTGAAGGTGAAGTCGCCCGCGCGGGTGTATTCGACCGCGCCCGGCAGCGCCGGCGGCGCCCCCTTGGCGACGACGAACATGCCTTCGCCCTGGATCGCCACGTCGGTAGTTTCGCCGGTCGACTGCAGCGAGCCGCCGCCCATCAGGTTGTCGATCGAGGCCAGCTGGACGCCGAGCCCGACCTGCGCCGCGTTGCGACCGGCCTGCCCGTTGCCCGGCGCGGTCGCGCCGATCACCGTCTGGGAGAGGGAGTCGGCGAAGCTGACCCGGCTTCCCTTGTAGCCGACGGTGTTGACGTTGGCGATGTTGTTCGCCGTCACGTCCAACAACGTCTGGTGGTTCTTGAGGCCGCTCACGGCGGCGTACATCGCTCGCATCATGGTTTCTGGGGTCCTTTCGTTTCGAACCCGGCCTCCTCGAAGAGGTCCGGCCATGGGTTGGTATTGCGACCGTTCGCGTTCATGCGAGGACGGCGGTGTCGATGTTGGTGAAGACCTGCTCCTTCATCTGCGATTGGTCGACCGCGGTGATCACGGTCTTGGTCTGCGGCGCCACCACGTAGGCGGTCGAGTCGACCAGCACGACGGCGGCGCGAGAGCCCTTCTTGGCGGCGAGTTCGACGCCCTTTTCGAGCCGTTGGACGGTGGCCGGGTCGCCGCCGATGCCGCGCCGCTGCACCCGTTCGGCGGCGTGCTTGGAGAACTGCACACCGCCGGCGCCTTCGCCGCCGTCCGCGCGCTTGCGGCGCTGCAGTTCGTCGCCGAACGTCGGGGCACCCGGCGCGGCCGGGCGCGGCGCCCGGCGCGGCGCGGGGGTGTAGCCGGTCGATCCGGCGCCGCCGATGCCGCTGACCGAGCTCATGAGACCTTCGTCACCGCGCCCGCGGGGATGCCGGATTCGCCGTTGATGGTCAAGCTGAAGCCTTCTTTGCCGAAGTCGACCGATTCGACTTTCCCTTCGGCGGTGGCTTCGCCTTGTTTGGTGTAGGTGACCTGGTGGCCGACCAGCGACAGCGACTGGTTGATCGCCAGCATCTGGTTCTGTTCTTCGCCTGCGACGGCCAGGTTGGTGACCTGCTCGAGGGTCGAGAAGGCGGCCATCTGACTCATGAATTCCTGGCTGCCGACGGGGCTCATCGGATCCTGGTTTTTGAGCTGGGCGACCAGCAGTTGCAGGAACTCGTCCTTGTTCAGTCCGTTGGCTTCGGCCTGTTCCTTGACTTTCGCGGCTTCGCCGCCTGCCTTCGTGGCCCCGACTCCCCCGATTGCGCTGCTCATCTCTGCTGCTCCTTTCACTAGGCGAGGACGTCGACGAGGACGCCGCCCCCAAGGTCGATGGTCCGGGTCTCCGCCGCCGCCGCGGCCGGCTCGCAAGCGCCATCGCCGCCCCGGGTGCCGGTCGGCGCCGCGGCTTCTCCTTCGCCGCCGCTGTGGGCGGCGCCCGCCGAACCGCCGCCGATCGAGATCTGCAGCGAGGTCAGCTCCAGCCCCTGTGCCGCGAGGCGCCGCTGCAGTTCGGCGGCGCTGCCCTGGAGCAGGTGCGCCGCGTGCGGCGTCTCGGCGACGACGGTCGCGGTGAGCCCCGCGCTCCCCTCGCGGAGGAAGACTTCGACGCCGCCGAGCGCGGCGGGCCGCAGCGTCACGCGGGCCCGCGTAAAGCCGTTTTCACCAGCCATCCGCAGCGTCGCTTCGAGCGCGCTCGCGGGCGAAGGCGCGGCCGGGAGCGGGGCGGAGTAGGCGACGTTGGCGGCGGCCGAGGACGGGGTGGGGGAGGCGACCGCGGGAGCTCCGGCCAGGACCGCCGGGACGCGGGGGCGTGCGGTCGCGCCTTCGGTGGCCGTCCGCGCGCCGGCGTCGGGCGCCGACAGGGTGCCGGGGCCGCCACCCTGTCCTTCGGCCCCGGCCGCGCCGCCGTCGTTGCCCGCGGGCGGCGCGGTCGGGGTCTCGGTGGGAGTCGTCGTCGGGGTGGCATGGAGAGAGGTTTCGGGTCGCGGTTTAGCCGTCGCGGTGGCGACTTCCGTTGCGGCGCCGCCATCGGCCGCCGGTTGCGCCGCGGCGGGCGACGTCGGCGGCCCCGGCGGTTCCACCGCCGCGGGCAGCGTGATCGGACCGCTGGCGGTCGGAAGCGGCGCCGCGCCCGCAGGCGCCGGCGCGGCGTCGGCGGACGTAGGACCCGGCGCCGGGCCGGACGGCTGCGCCGGGCCGGACGCGGCACCGGTCGGCTCGGCGCTCGGAGTGAGCGCCCCTGCGCTCGCGAGGGTCGGCTCGGCGCTCGGCGCTGCGCCCGAGGCTGGGACGAGGGACGCGCCGCCGAGGGCCGCCGGGCTCCCGCCCGCCGCGGCGCTCGCTTGATCCGTGATCGAGGCAGCTGCCACGGCTTCAGCTGCGGCCGGGGAGGCAGCCGGTTCGCCGGGCGCGCCTTCGCCACCTTGCGCTTCGCCTGCGGGCGCCTTCGCCGCGGTTTTTTCGGCAGGGTCCGCGGGAGTCGCTTGCGGTCCCTTCTTCTTGTCGCCTTCCGCAAGTGCGGTCCGGGCGGTGGATTGGCCTCGCAGCAGCCCCGCGAACGGGGTGGCCGCGCCTGGCGGGCTCGCTTCAGGCGGCGGCGGCTCGGGTGGGCCGGTGGGTGGGAAGGCCGCGCTGATGGGGAGGGAGCATTGGTAGCCCATCGCGTTCACGCCGCTCCCCCGAAGGAGTTCGCGTAGTTCGCCGCGTACGCGAGCACCTTCTTCACGTATTCCTGCGTTTCCGGGTAGGGCGGGATGCCGTTGTACTGCTGGACCGCACCGGAGCCGGCGTTGTAGGCGGCCAGGGCGAGTTCGGTGTTGCCGCCGAATTCAGCCAGCTTTTCGCTCAGCAGGCGAGCGCCCGCGTCGATCGACTGGGCCGGGTCATGCGGGTCGGTGACGCCGAGGCTCGCTGCCGTTTCGGGCATCAGCTCGGTCAGGCCCTGGGCCCCGGCCGGGCTGCCTACGGTCGGGTCGAAGTGGGACTCCTGTTCGATCAGGCCGGCGAGCAAGGCCGGATCGACGCCGTATTTCGCGCACGATTCTTCGATCAGTGACTGGTAGGGGACCGCGCCGTGGCCGGGGCCGGTCGGCTTCGACGTCGTCGGGACGGCTGCGGTCGTCGTCGCGGTCGGGACGGTGGGAGTGGAGGTGACGGGGGCCGCTTCACCGAGCGCCGCGGTCGCGCCGGAGCCGCCGACGACGTTCGTTTCCGCCAGCGCCGCGGCGAAGGAGCCCTTGCCGCTCGGTCCGGTTTCGACCGCCTCGATCATGCTGCGCAGTTCGGCCACCCGGGCCACCGCCTGGCTCGCCGCGCCGATCCCGCCGCTGCTCGGTCCGATGTCTTCGGCGGGGTTCACGCCTGCCTCCGTCGGTGCCCGGCGATTGCCAGCTCGTCGAGCTGGGTGCTTTCGCCACGGGCGATGTCCCGCTCGTGCTCAGCTCGCCGGCGATCCCGCAGCCGGTCGAGCGCCTGCCGCTCGCGTGCCGCCGCCTCGAGCTCTTGCCGGCGTCGGCCGACCTCCTCGCGGCTGGCGTTCAGGTCGCGGACGGCGACCGAGCGCCGACCCGCCAGCCGCTCGAGGTAGGCGTGGCTCTCCGCCAGTTCGGTGGCCGACTGCAGATCGCCGCCGCCGGAGGCGACGCCACGGAAGCGCTCCCGCGCGTCCTCGATCGTCGCGTCGACCTGGCCGAGCGCGGCCTCCCCGCCCGCCTGGCGCCCGAGCGCCGCGGCCAGATCCTCCTGCGCCCCGCGCTCCCGTTGCCGGCGGATGTCATGAACCCGCTCGAGCCTGAACCTGAAAGGTCGTTCCGTCACGCCCCGTTGATCGCCCAAAACCCCGCTGTCTTTAGCCGACCTGGGCCTGGGGGCCGCTGGACGCCGAAGGGACGCGGCCATCCAGGAGGCGGCCACGGCCTGCCCGGGCCGCCTCCGAGGCGCCCGGGTGCCCGGATCGCCCCTTAGAGCCCCTAACACAATGACCCGGCCCGGCGAAGCTGCTTGAAGCAGATCAGGCAGCAGCCGATCGTCAGCAGCGCTTCGTGGATGTCGTCTCGCCGCTCGTAGCGCACTCGCAGGCGGCGGTGC
>JAFDWF010000169.1 GCA_018268575.1 Actinomycetota bacterium | reverse complement strand
GCCGAGTCGAGAAGCCAGACGAAAGGCATGCGCTTCTGCAACGCGATTTCGCGGAGACGGCCGACCTTGAGCTCGCCGGTCATCCCCATCGAGCCGGCCATCACGGTGAAGTCGTAGGCGGCGATGCAGCAGGGGCGGCCGTCGACGTCGCCCCAGCCGGTGACGACGCCGTCGGCGGGCGCCTCGACGTCGTCCATCGCCCGCTGGGCGAAGTGCGGGCGGCCGTGCAGGCCGAGCTCGACGAAGGTGCCCGCGTCGAGGAGGAGGTCGATGCGCTCGCGGGCCGTGAGCTTGCCGCGCTCGTGCTGCTTGGCGACCTTCTCCTCGCCGCCGCCGAGACGGGCCGCGTCGCGGCGCTCGTGGAGCTGGTCGGTGAGGTCGGTGAGCGGCGCCGTGCCGGGGAGAAGATGGCCAGAATCAGTTTCCGCCCGCGTACTCTGCTCTCGCTCGTTCGGGCTAATGGTCACCGGCGATCTCCCTCTCTCGCTTCCGCGTCCGCCGCGGGCTGGTCGGCGACAGCTCCCATCACCGCCCCTCCCACCTCGGCTCGCGCTTCTCGAAGAAGGCGGCGACGCCCTCGCGCAGGTCCTCGGTGGTGAAGGTGAGCGAAAGCTGGGAGCGGAGGAACTCGAGCGCGTCGTCGATCGCCATGTCCCCCTGGCGGTACATCGCGTCGTGGCCGAGCTTCATCAGCAGCGGGCTCTTCGAGGCGAGGCGGGTCGCCCAGTCGCCGACCGCGGCCTCGAACTCGTCCGCCGGCACGACCTTGTTGGCGAGGCCGAAGGTGACCGCCTCCTCGGCGCTCAGCCGGTCGCCGAGCAGCATCATCTCGTTGACCTTCTTGCGCGGGACGTTGCGGTAGATCAGCGCCATGATCATGTAGGGGAAGGCGCCGACGTTGATCTCGGGCGTGCCGAAGGTGGCTCCCTCCCTGGCGATCACCAGGTCGCAGGAGAGGGCGAGGCCGAGGCCGCCGGCCAGCACGTGGCCGTTGGCGGCGCAGAGCGAGGGCTTGCCGAGCCGCGGCATCAGGCGGAAGAACTCGAGGAAGAGGTCGGAGGCGTAGTGCTTCTGGACCAGGGTCGCCTCGGCGGCGAACCCGCCGAGGTCGGCGCCCGCGCAAAAGACCTTCTCCCCCGCCCCGGTGAGGACGACGGCGCGGACCTCCTCGTCGTCGCGCGCCTCCTTCATCGCTGCGACCACGTCGGCGAGCATCGAGCCGGAGAGCATGTTGCGCTTCTCCGGATCGTTCAGCGTCACCGTGGCGACGCCGCCCGTAACCTCGTAGAGGACCTTGTCGAAGCTCCCGGCAGCCATGGGTCGCCGCAACGATAGCGCTTTATCGAAAGTAGGAAGTTCTACTTACTGCTGGAGCTTGTCGTGCCCACCGCCGCCGATCAATCTGTCCTTGCCGCCCCCACCGATCAGGACGTTGTCGGCAGGGTCGCCGATCAGCGTGTCGGAGTAGGGCGAGCCGATCAGGTTCTCGATCGAGCGCAGCGAGTCGTGACCCGCCGACTCCAGGCTCTTGTGCCTGGCCAGGTCGACCACCACCCCGGCCGGTTCGGTCGAGTAGTCGACCGTGTCGGAGCCGGGGCCGCCGTCGACCGAGTCGTGCCCCTTTTCGGGCAGGATCGTGTCGTTGCCACTGCCCCCTTGCACGGTGTCCCAGCCGATGCCGCCGCTGATGTAGTCGTTGCCGGGGCCCCCGTCGAGCGTGTCGATCCCCCGTTCGCCGAAGATGTGGTCGCGACCGGAGCCACCCTTGACCGTGCCGTCGCCGGCGTTCTCGTCGAGCCAGTCGGCGCCGCCACCGCCGACGATGAAGTCGTTGCCTCGTTCGCCCTTGACCGTGTCCCGGCCGGCTTCGGCGAAGATCCGGTCGCTGCCCCTGCCGCCGAAGACCCGGTCCGCACCGCCACCGGCGCAGATCGTGTCGTTGCCGCCGAGCCCGTGGATGACGTCGTTGCCGTTCCCGGCGACGATCACGTCGTTCCCCTCGGTCCCGGTCAGGTGATCGTTCCCGGCGGTGCCGACGATCGTCGCCGGCTTGCCGTCGCAGATCGGGCGGGCCATGCGTGAGCCCGCGGCGGTCGGCAGGACGAGAAGGGTGGTCGCCGCGGCAGCGGCGAGAAACAAGGCGGTTCGGCGAATTCGATGCATCAGCCCAGGATATGGACGAGCCCCGGCGGCGCTCGTGCCGACGGCGCCGACCCCGGACAAATGGGGCGGTCCTCGGTCGACGGGAATCCCGGCCGCCCAAACGTCGCAGCAACCTCACCTTGTCGAAAGTAGGAAGTGCTACTGTCCACTCTGCATTGTGCCGGGGCGGACACGGGAGCGCTCCGGTCATCCGAGCAGAGGAGGAAACCGTGGCGACCGCGACCTCAGATGGCTCCAACGTCATCAAGCCCGACCACGCGGCAGGGCGCAAGCACTTCATCTTCGGCCAGGAGCACGAAGACCTGCGTGATTCGATGCAGGCGTGGGTGAAAAACGAGCTCTACCCCCACCGCAACGAGTGGGAGGAGACCTACTGGCCGACCGCGGCGATGAAGCGCGCCGGCGACCTCGGCTACCTCGGCCTCTGCTTCCCCGAGGAGTACGGCGGCCAGGGCGGCGACTACTACTACTCGCTGGTGCGGGCCGAGTGCATGAGCTACTCCGGCTCCGGCGGGACCAACATGGCCTTCGCCGTGCAGTCCGACATGGTGCTGCCGCCGATCCACCTGCTCGGCACCGAGGAGCAGAAGAGGCGCTACCTCGAACCGGGGCTGAAGGGCGAGAAGGTCGGCGCGCTGGGGATCACCGAGCCGGGCGCCGGGTCCGATGTCGCCGGAATCCGCACGACCGCCATACGCGACGGTGACGAATTCGTCATCAACGGCTCGAAGACGTTCATCACCAACGGGCCGCGCGCCGACTTCATCGTCCTCGTCTGCAAGACCAACCCGGAGGAGCGCCACGCCGGCATCACGCTCTTCGTCATCGACCTCAAAGACGAGAACGGCGAGAACGTGCCCGGCTACAGCGTCTCGGCCGAGCTGGAGAAGATGGGGATGCACGCCTCCGACACCGGCGAACTGGCCTTCGAAGACGTCCGCGTCCCCGCCGGAGCGATCCTCGGCGAGGAGGGCAAAGGCTTCTACCACATCGCCTGGGAGCTCCAGGGCGAGCGGCTGGTCGCCGCCGCCGGCTGCCACGCGGGGGCGGAGCGGATGATCGAGAAGGCGATCGAGTACGCGCAGGAGCGTGAAGCCTTCGGTCGCCCGATCGGCAAGTTCCAGGCGCTGCGTCACAAGATCGCGGAGATGGCGACCAAGACCGAGGCGGCGAAGCAGTTCACCTACGCGACCGCCTGGCGCTTCGCCAACGGCGAGTACCCGGTGCGCGAGATCACGATGGCGAAGCTCAACTCCTCGCGGATCGCCTGCGAAGTCGCCGACGACGCGCTGCAGATCTTCGGCGGCTACGGCTACATGAAGGAGTACGAGATCGAGCGGGCCTACCGCGACGTGCGCCTCAACCGGATCGGGGCGGGCACCGACGAGGTGATGCTCGACGTGATCGGACGCAGCTACGGGCTGTAGGAAGGACGAGGCTGGTCGGCGATCAGTGGCTGCCGACCAGGACGGTGGCGATCACGACGAGAAAGCCGATCAGCATCGAACCCCACAGGTACCAGACCATCTGCCGAAGTTCTTTGAGATCGCCTTCCACGCGATCGAACCTGTGGTCGAGCTCGCCGAAGCGACGGTCGATGTTGTCGAGTCGCGTGTCCAGATGGCCCACAAGATCATCGATGCGCTCGTCGGTCCATCTCGTCCGCTCCATGCCTCGACGGTATACCCCTCCCACCCGGATTTCTCGGTTCGTTACAGAGAATTTGCACTCTCGTAGATGAACGGCGCAACTCAGGTAGTCAAAGACGACGGAGCGCGGGCGATCCTGCCGCCGTTCGGCACCGAGCACGAGGAGCTGCGCCAGACGGTGGCGCGGTTCGTCGCCGCCGAGATCGCCCCGCAGGTCGACGAGTGGGAGCGGGCGGAGGAGTTCCCGCGCGACCTCTACCGGCGCTGCGCCGAGCTCGGCTTCCTCGGGCTGAAGTTCCCTGAGGCCTACGGCGGCCAGGGCGGCGATCACCTCCACGATGCGGTCTGGGTCGAGGAGCTGGCCCGCTCAGGCGGCTCGGGCGGCGTCGCCGCGGGCCTCAACGCGCACGCCTCGATCGCCCTGCCGCCGATCTTCAACTTCGGCGACGAGGAGCAGCGGCAACGGTGGCTGGTGCCGGGGATCGCGGGCGAGAAGATCGGCGCGCTCGGGATCACCGAGCCCGGCGCCGGGTCCGACGTCGCCGGGATCACGACCAAGGCGCGGAAGACGAGCGGCGGCTACGTGGTCAACGGCGCGAAGACGTTCATCACCAACGGCGTCCGCGCCGACTTCCTCGTCTGTGCCTGCAAGACGACCGAGGCGGGCGGCCACGGCGGCATCTCCTTTCTCGTCCTCGAGCGGGAGATGCCCGGCTACGAGGTCTCGCGGAAGCTGGAGAAGCTCGGCTGGCGCTCCTCCGACACCGGCGAGATCTCCTTCACCGACGTCGAGGTGCCCGCGGCGAACCTGCTCGGCGAGGAGAACGGCGGCTTCAAGCTGATCATGGCCAACTTCGCCTGGGAGCGGCTGCTGATGGCGATCGGCGCCGTCGGCGCGATGGGGCGCCTGCTCGATACCGCGGTCGCCTACGCCCTCGACCGAGCCCAGCGGGTCGGCCGGCCGATCGGCCTATGTCAGGCGATCCGTCACCAGATCGCCGAGATGGCGACCAAGGCCGAGGTCTCCCGCGCCCTCACCTACGACGCCCTGCGCCTCTTCCACCGCGGCCAACCGTGCATCCGCGAGGTCTCGATGGCGAAGCTGCTGACCCAGCGCGCCGTCCTCGAGATCGCCGACCAGGCCCTGCAGATCCACGGCGGCTACGGCTACACCCGCGAGTACGGCATCGAGCGCGCCGTCCGCGACGCCCGCCTCGGCCCGATCGGCGGCGGCACCGACGAGGTGATGAAGGAGATCATCGGCAAGACTCTGGGCCTGTGATCTATCTGCTCAGGCACGGTGAGGCGGAGGACGGCCACGGGGACGACGCGGCGCGCCGACTGACCGCGAAGGGGGAGCGCCAAGCGCGCGACGCGGGGCTCGCGCTCGGGGAGCTCGGCACCGAGATCGACGCCTGCCTCGCCTCGCCGAAGGTGCGCGCGGCGGAGACGGCGCGACTGGCCTGCAAGGCGCTCGGGGTCGAGATCGAGATCACCGAGGCACTGCGGGGCGGGCCGTTCGATGCGCTCGCGCTGGCCGCGGGGCGCGGGGCCGTGCTGCTGGTCGGGCACGAGCCCGACTTCTCCGCCGCCGTCGGCCAGCTCACCGGCGCCAACGTGGCGATGAAGAAGGGCGGGGTCGCGGTGATCGACGGCTCGACACTCGTCGCCTTGCTGCGGCCGAAGGAGCTTCGGCGGATCGCCGCCGCGGGCGAGCCGATCGAGTAGAGCGATCGCCCTGAGGACCCGCTCCAAGGAGCTACCCTCCGGCTGACGATCACCGGAGGGAGGTCCGGATGTTGAGTTGGCTGGCAGGGAAGATGATCGCCCGCAGCATGAAGGCGATCCGGGAAGGGGACATGGCCCCGACCGCGGCGCTGTACGCGGACGACGTGAAGTTCCGCTTCCCGGGGAAGAACTCGTTCGCGCCGGGCGCCGAAGGCAAGGCGGCGCTGGAAGAGTGGCTGGGGCGGTTCATCCGCCTGGGGCTGCAGATCTACCCCGACGAGGTGGCGCTGACGGGCTGGCCCTGGAGGCAGACGATCTCGGTCCGCGGGCACGTCCACCTCGACGATCCGCAGGACGGCCGCGTCTACGAGAACCGGTACGTCATCTGGGGCCACATGCGCTGGGGGAAGATGCGCGAATACGAGGTCTACGAGGACACCGAACGGACCCAGGCCCTCGACGCCTGGCTCGAGCGCACCGGCAAGGAGGCCGGCCCGTCGCCTAGATGAGTAGTTCCACCAGGGTGGCGTGGCGGATTGAGCTGGCGCCCGGTGGGTCGGGACCGGAAGTGGTTCGGGCCGGACCGATCGGAGCCCAGGCGTCCCGGGCGTCTCGGGCGTCTCGGGCGTCTCGGAGGCGACCCGGGCAGGCTGTGGCCGCCTCCGAGACGCCCGGGACGGGAGGTCTTGGGAGGGAGCTTGCGCAGGGACGGGCCGTGGCGGGGAAGGGGACGGGTGCGTGGCGGCAGAGATCCGGTGCCGGGCCGAGATCCCGACGTCTCCGTGACGGGGCCGAGGAAAGCCGGCACGAAGACCGTGCGATCCGCGCGGGTCCCGTCGGGGAGATGCATGATCCGGCGGGATCCCCGCCGGATCATGGTCGCTCCGTGACGAAGGGTCCACGATCGCAGGGAAGGCGTATGCCTTCACGGGGAGTTTCAGGTCCCCGTCTCGCGCTGCGTGGATCGCCCGTGCCATGGCACGGGCAAACCGTGGTCACGTCTTCGTGACCGTGGAAGAACTGTGGAACCCGTGACGTCTCCCTCACGTCTCCCGCGCACTTCCCGGCGTCTTCGTCACGGACCCCGCGGCACCTTCCCTCCGCTGTTCCTTATGGCCCCCACGGGGCCATAAGGAACAGCGGAGCGTGCGACCTGCGCCGTCCCCCCATGACCCGGCCTTTTCGGAGGCGGCCACAGCCTGCCAGGGTCGCCTCCGAAAAGGCCGGGTCCCTTTGGCCCCCGGGCGCCAGCCGGCGACGGCCCCGTCCCTCCGGCGCCCCCCGGAGCACCCCCATGGAACCACTCGTCTACTGGAAGATCAGGAAGGCCGCCCCGCGGATGATCAAGAGCAGGCCGAGGACGAGGAGGACCCGGCCGCCGGTCCGCGCCGCGTTGGTGGCGATCCACTCGCGAAAGCGGACGATCGCCCGCTCGGTCCGCTCCGGCGCCACCCAGAAACCGACCAGCGGCGCCTCGAGCAGCGTCTGCTGGATCAGGCAGAAGATGATCACGGCGAGCGCGGTGGTCGGCGCCGGCCACTCGAGCTTGGCGATCTTGCCGAGCGCCACCAGGTAGGACGCCCCGGGCAGCGAGAGGAGCGCGCCGACGGCGAAGGTGATCCGCGCCGATCCCCTGCCCAGCAGCCGTTCCGGCAGGGACTCCTTCTGTTCGGCCGGCCCGTGCTTTTCTTCGTGCCGGTGCCGCCGCCGGGCTTTCATCTCGGTCGCCCGCCCCGACAGCACCACCCAACCGACGATCACCAGGATCAGCCCGATGACGATGTCCTCGAGCGGACTCAGCGTCCGCTTGCTCGATTCGACCCCGGAGTCGCCGTGCAGGGTGTAGGCGATCGCCAGGCCGAGGCCGATGCTGGTCAGGTAGGCGCCGAGCAGGTAGCCGCTGATCAGCTTCTTCGGCTGCGGCAGCAGCATCATGATCGTCACCGCCGCCAGCAGCGTCGGGTTGAACATCGCCAGCAGCGAGAGCAGGAAGATGCTGAAGACTTCGTGCACGGCGCGATTCTCTACGCACCGATCGGACGGGACAACCTTTCCGGGCCGATCGGCGGGTCGACCGAGGAAAACTGGCCGGCGAGCCAGGATTACGCCGGTCCGTGTAGCCTCCGCGCCCGACTTTCACTGCGAGGAGGAGGGAACAGATGGGACTTCTGGACGGCAGGGCCGCGATCGTGACCGGGTCGGCGCGGGGGATCGGGCGGGCGACCGCCGAGCTCTTCGCCGCCGAGGGCGCGAAGGTGCTGATCAACGACCTCGACGCCGACGTCGCCGAGCAGGCCGCCGGTGAGATCGGCGGCGAGACCGCGGTGCACGCGGGCGACCTGACCGGAGAGGGGGCGGCGGACGCCCTCGTCGCCGCCGCGGTGGACGCCTTCGGCGGCGTCGACATCGTCGTCAACAATGCGGGCTACACCTGGGACGGCGTCGCCCACCGGATGACCGACGAGCAGTTCCAGGCGATGCTCGACATCCACACGATCGTGCCGTTCCGGGTCGCCCGGGCGCTCGCCCCGCACTGGCGCGAGGCGGCCAAGAAGGAGCGCGAGGAAGGCGTCGAGGTCTTCCGCAAGCTGATCAACACCTCCTCGACCACGGGGATGATGGGCAACGCGGGCCAGGTCAACTACGCGGCCGGCAAGGCGGGCGTCGTCGGGATCACCAAGACGCTGGCCAAGGAGTGGGGCCAGTTCAAGATCAACGTCAACGCGGTCGCCTTCGGCTTCGTCGAGACCCGGCTCACCGCCGCCAAGGAGGAGGGTGGCGAGATCACCTCGCCGACCGGCGAGAAGATCGAGCTCGGCATCCCCGAGCAGATGCGGGCGATGGCCCAGGCGGTCATCCCGCTCGGCCGCGGGGCGACGCCGCAGGAGGCCGCGGGCCCGGTCCTCTTCCTCGCCTCGCCGCTGGCGAACTACGTGCACGGCCAGGTGCTGAACATCACCGGCGGCATGTTCGGGGGGATGTACACCTGAGCGCACCCTCTACAGAGGGTGAAGCGCCGGAGTGGCGTGAGCCGCTCTACCTCCGCTACGCCGACCCGCTCTGGCCGGTCACCAACCGCCTCGCCGGCGTCCACGCGCACCTCTACAAGAGGACGGGTGGGCGCTTCGGCGGACGGCTGCCGGGCGGGCGCGGCCGGATGCTGCTGCTCGACCACGTCGGGGCCAAGAGCGGCGCTCTGCGGACCTCCCCCCTCCTCTTCATCCCCGACGGGGAGAACCTCGTCATCGTCGCCTCCAAGGGCGGCTTCCCGAAGAACCCCGCCTGGTTCCACAACCTGCGGGCGAACCCGGTGACCTACGCCCAGGTCGGGCCGGAGCGGCGGCGGGTACGGGCACGGGTGGCGACGGCGACGGAGCGGCCGCGCTTGTGGGAGCTCGCTGTGGACGTCTGGCCGGGCTACGAGGACTACCGCGCCCGCGCCGACCGCGAGATCCCGCTCGTCGTCCTCGAACCCGACGCGGCTTAGAGTCCCTTTCAGAATGCCCCGCACACGTCTGGCGGCGGCGGACACACTGCGCGGTGCGGCGTCCTCGGCCGGCCGAATAGCGCTGCTATTCGGCCGGCCTGCGTCCTTGCCCCGCTTGGTCCGGCGCT